>CAJXWO010000048.1 GCA_913062865.1 uncultured Paracoccaceae bacterium
TCCATTGCCCGTTCAGGTCGGCCAGCGCCGCCCGGTTCTCGGACAGGGCCAGCGTCTCGGTCTCGAACCGCCCCATCCGAGACGACGAGGCCGCTTGTGTATCGACAGCCCTTCCACCCGCGACCTGACGCATCACCGGATCGACGGCCAGCCGGTCGGCGTCGTTGACATCCTCGTACCCGGCCAGTCTCCCGAACACCGACTGCCGGAAAAGGCCGTCAAGCCGATGGACCGTGTTCTTGCCGCGTCGGGTGTCACGCAATGCTGTTGTCGCCAGTTCGGACAGCCCGAGCGCGTCATCCAGCTCGCGCATCAGCAGAAGGCCACCGTCGGAGCTGAGCTGGGTGCCCCGGAACTCCAGCCGTACGCGACGGTCGAAATCGACCCGATCCGCCTGCTGCGAGCCCACACCCTCTGGGTGATCCATGAAACAAGCCCCTCACAGCCTCCAACACCATGATTTATATCGGAAATAACACGCTCACGACAGCGAAATCAGCGAGTTACTTGGGGAATGTGGGTTAATAGAAAATAAAAAACCTTTCTTTCATGCCCCCAATAATGCCCCCAAGGCGACACTGTGGTTGCATAGTGACCTGCTATCGACAACGCTCTCCCGCACCGGAAAGTATTGTCCAGATGGACCAGAGGCCGGTCATGCACTAACAATCAACCTGGACCACTCAGTGGGGGCAGTCCACCGAGGTGCTGCGCGGCCTGCCGGTCGAAGGCTATAGCCAGGAATTCGCCGCTGCCGTCTTCTGCGGGATCGGCGCGCATATTGGCATCGCCCGGTCACAGAACGCACAATGCCATATTCTGGGCCACGTGCGCGACATCGGCGTCGACCCCAATGACCCCAATAGCCGTATCTACCAGACTTCGGACCGGCAAACCTTTCACACCGATAGTGCCGACGTGGTCGGCCTTCTGTGTCTGAAGAAAGCCAAGGAAGGCGGTCGGTCGCTGCTGGTGAGCGCCGAGAGCATCTACAATCGGATGCGGGCCGAGCGGCCCGATCTTCTGGAAAAGCTGTTCGATCCAATCGCCACGGACCGGCGCGGCGAAATCCCCGAAGGCGAGAAGCCGTTCATGGAAATCCCGGTCCTGAACTGGAAGGATGGATATCTGACGGTGTTCTACCAGCGGCAGTATATCGACAGCGCGCAGCGCTTCGACGACGCGATGCGGCTGACGCCGGAGCATGTGGAGGCGCTGGACATGTTCGACCGGCTGGCCGACGATCCGGAGCTGAATTTCTCGATGGACCTGGAGCCGGGCGACATGCAATTCGTCAACAACCATTCGCAGCTTCACGACCGCACGGGCTTCCTCGACTAGCCCGAAAAGGCCGAGCGGCGGCACCTGCTGCGGCTGTGGCTGTCCCTGGAGGGCGACCGCCCCCTGCCCGACTGCTTCAAGCAACGCTACGGATCGATCGAGATCGGCAATCGCGGCGGGATCATTACCAAGGAAACCAAGCTGCACGCGCCGCTGGATTGAAGGAACACGCCGGGGGCGCTGCGTTTCAGCGGCCCCGGAACTCGGCCTTTCGCTTGTCGCGGAAGGCGGCGAGACCTTCGCGCTTGTCGTCGGAGGCGTCCACCCGGTCGAGATCCCGCATCGCCCGGCCCATGCGTTCGGCGGGTGCAGCGATCAGCATGTCGGAGACGACCGATTGTTTCAGGGTCTGCAGGACAAGCGGTGCCATGTCCGCCATGTCCTCAGCCATGGCTAGGGCCGCCTCCAGGTGCTGCCCCGGCTCGGTCACTTCGTTGACCAGCCCCATCTGAAATGCCCTGTCGGCGCTGACGGCACGGCCCAGCAGCAGGATTTCCATGGCCATCTTGTGCGGCAGACGGGCGGCGAGCGTGGCGATGTAGCCGCCGGTCACACCGACCTTGCCCTCGGGATAAATGAATTTCGCCCGGGTGGACGCAACGCAGAGATCCGACAGCGCGGCCATGACGATACCGGCGCCGATGCACAGCCCTTCGATGGCACAGATCACGGGCTTCATCGTGGTCACGCCCATGCCTGGCAGGCAGCGCCAAAGCTCGGGAAAATCGGCCAGGTCGGCGCCTGCGGTAAAAGCCTTCTCCCCCGTCCCGGTCAGGATCGCGACGCGCTGGTCGTCATCGGCATCGAAGGCGGCGAACCCCTCCTGCAATGCCAGAGCCAGAGCCGTGTCGATGGCGTTCATCTTGTCGGGACGGTCAAGTGTGAGGATCGTCACCCGCCCCCGTTTTTCGATCCGCAGACCGTCTGTCATCCCCGTTTCTCCTTCGGGGCGTCAGGATCGGGCAACGCCGAGTCGGGCGCATTGCCCGCCATGTGCCGCCGGATCATCAGCCCAACCGACAGGAAAGTCAGCGCCCAGAAGATCCAGGTGATCCAGCTGCGGACGAAGATCGTCATGCTGCCCTGTGACATAAGCAAGGACTGGCGGAAACTGTCCTCCAGCATCGGCCCCAGGATGAAGGCGATCAGAAAGGGTGCCGAAGGCACGTGCATCCGCATCATCAGGAAGCCGAGGAAGCCGAAAGCGACCATGACATAGAGGTCGAAATAGGAGCCGTTCACGGCATAGGCACCGAAGACGCAGAGGATCATGACCACCGGATAAAGGAAGGACGGTGGGATCGAGGCGATGTGCTTGAAAAAGTGGATCGCGGTCTTGCCGATGATCAGCAGGAACAGCGAACTGATCGAGATGCCGATGAACAGCGCATAGATCAGGTCGATATTCTGCTCGAAGAGCAGCGGCCCGGGCCGCAGCCCGTGGACCATGAACGCGCCCAAGATGACGGCGGTGATGACGTCACCGGGGATACCGAGCGCCAGCAGCGGGATCATGGTCGAGCCCGCGACGCCGTTGTTGCCCGCTTCGGCGGCGGCGACGCCCTCGAGTTCTCCCTTGCCGAAATTCTTGCGGTTGGGCGAGCGGCGCATCGCCTCGGAATAGGATACGAAGGCCGAGGGCGCGCCACCGATGCCGGGAATGGCGCCGAGTATGACCCCGATGATGCTGCCACGAAAAATCGACCGGAAGCAGGACTTGAAATCCGCCCACGTGGCGCGGGAGCCGGCCGGGTCGGACGCCATCTTGCCGGTTTCGTTGCGGCGGGCATAGCCGTTGAGGATCTCGGGAATGGCGAACAGGCCGATCAGCAGCGGAATGAAGGCGAGCCCGCCAAGCAAGTCCGAGTTGCCGAAGGTGAAACGGTCTGTCCCGTAGATGAGGTCCAGCCCCACCGTCGCAAAGAGCAACCCTGCCCCGGCCGAGATGAAACCGCGCAAGAGGCTGTCGCCCGACACGGACGCGATAATGGTCAGGGAGAAGAAGATGAGCGTGAAGTTCTCGGGCGGGCCGAAGCTGGTGACAAGCGCGGCGAGCCACCCCACCAGCAGGATCAGCGACAGGTTCGACACCAGGTCGGCGAAGCACGATGCGTAGAGTGCCATGTCGAGCGCCCTGCCCGCCTGCCCCTTCTGCGCCAGCGGATAGCCGTCGAGCACCGAGCATGACGCGGCGGGCGTGCCGGGCGCGCGCACCAGGATCGCGGGGACAGAGCCGCCATAGACGCCACCCTTGTAGACCCCCAGAAGCAGCAGAATACCGGTGACGGGCGGCATCGTGAAGGTGAAGGGCAGCGTAAGCGCGACCGCCATGGTCGAGGTCATACCCGGGATCGCGCCCACGACCACCCCGATGGCGATTCCGCCGGCCAGCGCAATCACGTTGTAGATGTTCAGGAAAAGGACAAGAGCGTCCGAGAGGTTCTCGATCATGGGGGCAGCACCTTAAAACACGCTGTTGAGCGGACCGAGCGGAACCGGAACCTTGGCCACGAAGCGAAAGAACATGTAGAGGGCTGCGACGAAGATCACGGAGACAAAGATGGCCTTGGGCCACTGGCGCGGTTCGTGCAGAACGATCATCGCCAGCAATAACGCGATGCCCGGCAGGACCACGCCAAGCGGTTTAAGCAGCGAGCAGAAAACGATCATCAGACCGCCCGCGAGGATCACGCGCAGATCGCTCGCACCGAAAGGCGGCTCGTCGAACTCGCTGCGGAGCGGGTCATTGTCCTGCACCTTGTCGTAGAAGGCGCGAACCGCCAGAAAAGCGCCGAAACCCGCGACGCTGACCAGGATGATGCGCGGCCAGAAGGTCGGCGACAGCGCGAGATTAGGCACGACCTTGGGCGCTTTGACGGCCCAAGGCAGGACACCGAACAGGATGATCAGCGCCAGCGCGCAGGCAAAGAGCCCGAGCACGAAGTCGCGCTTGTGAGCGGTCTTCACGGGTCGAAGCCTCCGGATGGGACGGATGAGGGAAAATCCGGGCGGGCGGCAAGTGCCCCGGCCGGACCGCGATATTGCTCAGTCGATCTGCAGGCCTAGCTTGTCGACGAGGCCGCTGAACGTGTTGTACTGGTTCTCGACGAACGCCACCGTGTCTTCGGGCGAAAGCATTTTCGGGATCGACCCCAGCGAGATGGTCTGGTTCACCCAGCGTTCATCCTCGCCGATCTTCGGCAGCGCCTCGGTCCAGGCTGCGACGGCGGCTTCATCCATGTCCGGCGGGCCGACGAGACCCGACCAGCCGACAAGGGCTTCCATGCCTGGAATGCCCAGTTCCGACGCCGTCTGCACGTCGGGCATCGAATCCAGCCGCTCCTGCGTGGTCACGAGCAGCGGGCGCAGTTGACCGCCCTCGATCTGGCTGATGATGGCCGAGACGTTGGAGCATACGAAATCCACCTGCCCGGTGGCCGCCGCGGCAGCCGCCGCGCCGCCGCCCTGGAACGGGATGTGCGTGGCATCGGTTCCGGGGTTCTCGAAGCCCAGCTCGTCCAGCAACATGATGCCACCCAGGTGGTGGAGCGTGCCCACGCCCGCCGAGCTGTAGGTGATGGCGCCGGGACTCTCCTCGATCGCAGCCTTCAGATCATCGAGCGTCTGGTAGGGCTTCGAGGTCGCCGTGGCGCAGGCCGCCGGATTGACCTCGAGCAAGCTGAGATAGGTGAAATCGTCCCAGTTATAGGGCATCGACGTCTTCAGCGCCGGCGAGATGCTGTGCGAGCCGATCCGGGCCAGCAGCAGGTTGTACCCGTCGGGGTCGGAATTCTTGACATAGGCCGAGCCGGTAGCGCCGCCTGCCCCCGCACGGTTCGTGACCAGCACGGGCTGGCCCACGTAGTCGGGTGCCACGTTGGAAAGGTTACGCGCCGCAAGATCCGATGCACCGCCCGGCCCGTAAGGCGCGGTCAGTTGCACGGGCTGCGACGGGTAGTTCTGCGCCAGCGCGGGCAAGGCGGTCACGGCCGCAATGGCCATCCCGGCAAGAAGTCTGGTCTTGGTCATGTGTATCCTCCCAATACATTTGTCGTGGGCGCTCTGGCCCATTCGTCGACACACGCCACAGGCGTGCGCCGTCAGGACCGCAGGGTCGGCTCCTCCGCCTGGTCTGCGGTCAAATCGAGACTGATCTCGAATTTCACCATGTCTCCGCGATAGGAGACATCGTTGAAATAAAGGACGCGGCCCGCGGGGTCCGTCAGGATGCGGCGGATATCGCCGAGCGGGGCGCTGAGCGGCAAGCCGAGAAGCGACGCCTTGTCCATGTCCGCCTGCCCGATGGTCAGGGTCTGGTGGCACTTGGCAATGGTCACGTCAGGCAGGGATTCGATCACGGGGATGATCGTCTCGTGGTCGAACCGCTCGGGGCAATTTGCATAGATGTCGGACGCGATATAGGCGTCGGCCACAAGGCAATCGAGCCCTTTCAGCGCATTGACGCGGCGCAGGAAGACATACGAGTCGGCGGCCTTTCCTCCCTTGAGGTCGCCGGTCTTCAACTCCACGTTCTCGCGCTTTTCGATCAGGCGCGGATCCGTCTTGGTGACCATGTCCAGAAGCTCGGGCCAATCCAGCCCGACCGCGAACGTGTCCTCGGACGCCACGCTCTCGGTGACAAAGGTGCCCGCCCCCTGCTGCCGCATCAGACGGCCTTCATCCTCGAGGACCGCAACCGCCTGGCGGATGGTGACCGTGGCCACCTTGAACTCTTCGGCCAGCTCGGAGATCGGCTTCAACCGGTCCCCCGGGGACAATGCGCCCGAACGCAGCCGCTGGCGCAGGATATCCGCCACGTGAAGGTAAAGCTTGCCGGGACTTTTCCGCAGAACGTCCATGGTGTCGATCCCTTGTTTCGCCGCGCCGCTCCGGCCCGCCGCCGGAATAACGATTCAATTACGCTAGCAAACAAAGGATCGTTCCGTCCAGAAAATTGTGATTGTTTTTATGTCATTCCAATATTAGAATGATTCAGACCTGATTACGCTGGCCTTGGGGGAGGAGAATGATGCCGGACCTGATCCTGGAAGAGCGCCGCGACAGCGGTGTGATCCTGCTGACATTGAACAAACCGGCGAGTCGGAACGCCCTGAGCCCGGATCTGCGGAAGGCCCTGACCGACCGATTCGCGGCACTGTACGACGACCCGGATGCCCGCTGTGTCGTGGTGACGGGCGATGAGAGGGCCTTCGTCGCGGGGGCCGATCTGAAGGACATGGCCCGCATGGGCACCGCCGAGATCACACGCTCCAACGTCCGGCGGATGTGGCAGGTGATCGGGCAGTGCCCGATCCCCTTCATCGCCGCGGTCCGGGGCGTCGCCCTGGGCGGTGGCTGCGAGCTGGCCATGCACGCGGACATCATCATCGCGGGCGAAGGCGCCAGGTTCGGACAGCCCGAGATCAAGGTCGGCATCATGCCCGGCGGCGGCGGCACGCAGCGCCTGACCCGCGCGGTCGGCAAGTTCAAGGCGATGAAGATGATGCTGACGGGCGATCCGATCTCCGGCCGCGAGGCGTTCGACATGGGGTTGGCCAGCGAATGCGTGGCCGATGACTCGGTGCTCGAGCGCGCGCTGGAGATGGCCGAGCAGATCGCCGCCCTGCCCCCGCTGGCGGCACGCCGCATCAAGGAGGTCGTGCTGGCCGGACAGGATACCTCTCTCGACGCGGGCCTGATGCTGGAACGCCGCACCTTCGACACGCTCTTCGACACCGAGGACAAGGCCGAGGGCATGAACGCCTTCATCGAGAAACGCAAACCCGAATTCAAAGGAAAGTGACCATGGCAGCAGACAGCGGAACCCAAACCGTGGGCGTCGTCGGCGCAGGCGCCATGGGTCGTGGCATCGCGCAGGTGGCGGCGACCGGCGGCTGCCGGGTGATTCTTTATGACGCCCGCGCCGAAGCGACCGCCGATGCGATCGAATTCATCGGCGGGATGCTGGACCGGGCTGTGCAGAAGGAACGCATGACGGCCGACGACGCCGGCGCCGCCAAGGGGCGACTTGAGGCGGCCAAGGACATGGCGGACTTCGCCGGGGCCGACGTCGTGATCGAGGCGGTGAGCGAGGACATGGAACTGAAATCCAACGTCTTCGCGGCACTGGAAGCGGCCACGCGACCCGACTGTATCCTGGCCAGCAACACGTCGTCCCTGTCGATTACGCGTCTGGCGGCGGCCTGCGACCGGCCCGATCGTGTGGCCGGCTTCCACTTCTTCAACCCCGTTCCGTTGATGCCTCTGGTCGAGGTCATCGCGGGCATCCGAACAGAGCCCGAGGTGATCGACCGACTGGTGGAGCTTGGCAAGGTGATGGGCCGCACGCCGGTGCGCGTGGCCGATGCGCCGGGCTTCCTGGTGAACCAGGTCGGGCGCGGTTACACTCTGGAGGCCACGAACCTTGTCGATGAGGGCGTGTCGACCTTCGCCGACGTGGACGCCATCATGCGCGAGGCTGCGGGCTTTCGCATGGGGCCCTTCGAACTGCTGGATCTGACCGCGCTGGACGTGACGCATCCCGCGACGGTCGAAATCTACGAGCAATCCTATCACGAACCGCGCTTCCGCCCCGCCATGCTGATGGGGCAGCGGATGCAGGCGGGTCTGCTGGGCCGCAAGACCAAGCAGGGTCATTACGTCTACGAGGATGGCAAGCAGCAGCGCCCCGAAGAGCCTGCCGCGCCAGAATTCGAGGGCGGTACATTCTGGGTGGAACCGGGTGACGATGCCGCCTCGCTGAAAGAGATCGTGACCGCGTCAGGGGCGAGGCTCGACAGCGGCGACAAGCCGGGGGCGGACTCCGTGATCCTGGTTTCACCGCTCGGGCTGGACGCCACCAGCCATGCGGCCCGCGCGGCGCTCGATGCCACGCGCACGGTCGCGGTCGATCCGTTGTTCGGCTTCAAGGGGCGTCGCACCATCATGAAAACCATCGTCACCAGCGACGAAGCGATGCGCGCGGCGCACGCGATGCTGGCCTGCGATGGCACGCCGGTCACGCCCATCCAGGACAGTCCCGGCTTCGTGGCGCAGCGCATCGTCGCGATGATCTGTGCCATCGGCGCCAGCGTGGCCCAGAACCGGATCGCCACGCCGGACGATGTGGACCGCGCGGTCAAGCTGGGCCTCAACTATCCCAATGGACCGCTGGAATTCGCCGACACGCTTGGAGTTTCGCGCGTTGTGCGGATCCTTGACGGAATGGCCGAATGCTCTGGCGATCCGCGCCACCGCGTGGGGCCATGGCTGCGCCGCCGCGCCGCCCTGGGTGTGTCCGCCACGACGCAAGAGACGCCGGCGCGGGGCTGACCGCCCTGCCCCGACACTGAACAGACAAGACGAACACGACATTCGAAAGGAAGACCACGATGCTCAATGCCTATATCTATGACGGCCTGCGCAGCCCCTTCGGACGCTCGGGCGGCGGGCTGTCCGGCATCCGGCCAGACGACCTGTTGGCCGAGGTGATCAAGCCGTTGATGGAGCGGGCGCAGATCGACGGAAGCGCCATAGACGACGTGATCGTCGGCTGCGGCAACCAGGCCGGCGAGGACAGCCGCTGCGTGGCGCGCCACGCCCTTCTGCGCGCGGGACTGCCGGTCGAGGTGCCGGGCACGGTGATCCAGCGCAACTGTGGCAGCGGCCTTGGTGCGATGATCTCTGCCGCCCACGCCCTGACCTGCGGCGAGGGCGAGGTGGTGATCTCGGGCGGCGTCGAAAGCATGAGCCGCTCGCCCTTCGTGGTGGGCAAGCACGCACGTCCCTTTGCGCGGAATCTCGAATGGTTCGACAGTGCGGTGGGCGCGCGCTTCCCGAACCCGCAGCTTGAAAAGGAATTCGGCAGCGATTCCATGCCCAAGACCGCCGACAATCTGGCCGAAGAGCATGATATCAGTCGCGAGGACAGCGACGCCTATGCCCTGCGCTCGCAGCAGGGCTGGTCCAAGGCGCACAAGGATGGGTTCTTTTCCGCGGAAATCACACCGATCACGGTTCCCGGCGGGCGCGGGCGCGAGGATGTCACGGTCGACACCGACGAGCACCCCCGCCCCAAGACGGACATGGAGGGTCTGGCCAAGCTGCGTGCGATCCACGCCGATGGCGTGACCACGGCGGGCAGCGCCTCGGGCCTCAACGACGGTGCCGTGGCGCTGATGATGGGCAACAAGGCGGCGGGAGCAAAAATCGGACGTGATCCGATTGCCCGCATCCTTGCCAGCGGTGTAGCGGGCGTGCCGCCGCGCACGATGGGCTATGGCCCCGTTCCCGCCTCGGAAATGGCGCTGAAGCGCGCGGGCCTCGGCATGGACGAAATGGGCGTGATCGAGATCAACGAGGCCTTCGCCGCACAGGCGCTGGCCTGCATGAAGGGCATGGGCCTGTCGGCGGATGACGACCGTGTAAACCCCAATGGAGGCGCCATCGCGATCGGCCACCCCTTGGGCGCGTCCGGTCCCCGCATCGCGCTGACCGCCATTCACGAGGCCAAGCGGCGCGGAGCGAAATACGCGCTGGCGTCGATGTGCATCGGCATGGGCCAGGGCATCGCCATCGTCATGGAAGTGCTGTGATGGCGGATGGCGGCAAACCCCATTTCGAGTGGCGCGATCCGCTGCTGATCGAGGATCTGCTGAGCGAGGAAGAGCGGATGATCCGCGATTCCGCCCATGATTTCGCACAGGATCGCCTGATGCCACTCATTCGTGACTGGCACCGGCGCGAAACCTTCGATCCCGCGATCATGCGAGAACTGGGCGAGATGGGGTTCCTGGGCATGCAGATCGACGGCTACGGCTGCGCCGGGGCCAGCTATACCGCCTACGGCCTCGTCGCGCGGGAGCTTGAGCGGGTCGATGCCGCCTTCCGCTCGGCCTGCGGCGTGCAGGGCGGGCTGGCGATGACGCCGATCCACCGCTTCGGCAGCGACGAGCAGAAAGAAAAGTACCTGCCGCCCATGGCGCGGGGCGAGCTGATCGGCTGTTTCGGCCTGACCGAACCCGACGCCGGCTCGGACCCGTCACGGATGCGCGCGCGGGCGCGGTCGGTCGATGGCGGTTATCGTCTGTCGGGCAACAAGGTCTGGATCACCCATGCGTCCATTGCCGACGTGCTGGTGGTCTGGGCACGCGATGACGCGGACGTGGTACGCGGCTTCATCCTCGAAAAGGGCGCCGAAGGGCTTGAGACTCGCAAGATCGAAGGCAAGTTCTCGGTCCGGGCCTCGCCCACAGGCGAGATCGCGATGGACGACGTGTTCGTCACCGCGGACCAGATGCTGCCCCATGCCAAGGGCCTGTCGGCGCCGCTGACCTGCCTCAACCGGGCGCGGCTGGCAATCTGCTGGGGGTCGATGGGGGCCGCCGAATTCTGCTGGCAGGCCTCGCGCGATTACGTGATGGAGCGCCAGCAATTCGGCCGCTCGCTCGCGGCGAGCCAGCTGGTTCAGGCCAAGCTCGCGGACATGCAGAGCGAGATCGCCCTGTCGCTGCATGCCACCCTGCGCCTGTCGCGGCTGCAGGACGAGGGGCGCGCCACGCCCGAGATGTTCTCGCTGGTCAAACGCAACGCCGCCCGCAAGGCGCTGGAGATCTGCCGCACGGCGCGCGACATGCATGGCGGCAACGGCATTTCCGACGAATACCACGTGGTGCGCCACATGCTGAACCTCGAGGTCGAAAACACGCTGGAAGGCACATATGACATTCACTCGCTGGTGCTGGGGGCCGCGCAGACCGGCATCCGCGCCTTCGCGGGATAATCAGGAGGACGCAGGAATGGACGCATCCGACCCCGGAACGATCATCAACAGTCTCGTAGCCAAGGCCCGCGACGCCATGGCGACCTTCGCGGATGCCACGCAGGAAGACGCCGACGCAGCCGTCACCGCGCTGGCCTGGGCGATCTACGAGCCGGGCCGCGCCCGCGCGCTGGCCGAACTGGCCGTGGAACAGACCGGGCTCGGCGACGTCGAAAGCAAGGTCATCAAGAACCAGCGAAAGACATTCGGCTGCCTGCGCGACCTCAGCCGCGTCAAAAGCGTGGGCGTGATCGAGGACGACCCTGACCGCGGCATGGTGAAATACGCCAAGCCGGTGGGCGTCGTGGCCGCCGTCACGCCCTCGACCAACCCCACGGCGACACCGGTCAACAAGGCGATGTTCGCCGTCAAGAGCCGCAACGCGGTGATCATTGCGCCCTCCCCCTCGGGGTGGGGCGCCACGAACGCGGCGGTCGAGCACATGCGGGCCGAGTTGCAGAAATGCGGCTACCCGGCGGACCTGGTGCAGATCCTGCCCAAGCCGGTGAACAAGGCCCTGACGCAGGAACTGATGGAACAGGCCGACCTGGTGGTCGTCACCGGCTCGCAGAACAACGTGCGCCGCGCGTATTCGTCGGGAACCCCGGCGATTGGCGTGGGCGCGGGCAACGTGCCGGTGGTGATCGACAACAGCGCCAATCTCGACGATGCGGCAGCCAAGATTTGCCAGTCCAAGATCTTCGACAACGCCACCTCCTGCTCGTCAGAAAACTCGGTGCTGATCCACGATGCCGTCTATGACGACGCCATCGCGGCCCTGACACGCGCGGGCGGCTATGTCTGCTCGGACGAGGAAAAGTCCCGCGTGCGCGAGCGGCTCTGGACCAACGGCAGTCTGAACCGCCGGGTGATCGCAAAGGATGCAGACACCCTGCGCGAGGTGTTCGAACTGGATGACGCCGCCAAGGGCGCGCGGTTCTTCATGGTAGAGGAAGGTCGCCCGGACCCGGAAAGCCCATTTACGGACGAGAAACTGTCGCTGGTGCTGACCGTCTATCGCATCAAGGACATGGAGGATGCAGTGGACCAGCTGAACACCATCCTGAACGTCTGCGGCAAGGGACACTCGGTGGGCATCCACACCGCCACGCCGGAACACGCCCGGATGCTGGCCGAACGTATCGACGTGGTGCGCATGCTGGTGAACCAGGCGCATACGATGGGCAATGGCGGCAGTTTCGAGAATGCGCTGGAATTCACGCTGTCGATGGGCGGCGGCACCTGGGCCGGCAACTCGATCACAGAGAACCTGAACGCCCGCCACTTCATGAACATCACCCACCTCGTGCGGACCATCCCGACGGACAAGCCATCCGAGGCGGATCTGTTCGGGACGCATTGGACCAGACATGGCAAATAAGGGACATCACGACATGAAAGATACCACCGGGCGCGACGCCCTCGATTGCCTTCTCTCGCCGCAATCCATCGCGATCATCGGCGTGTCGAGCGATTTCAACAAGCTCAATGGACGGGTGATGAAATTCCTGCTGGACAAGGGCTATACGGGGCGGATCTTTCCGGTGAACCCCAAGTATGACGAGGTCGGCGGCCACCGCTGTTCGCCCACCATAGGCGACATCGGCGAAACACCGGACCTGGCCGTGATCTCGGTGCCGGCAAAGCTGGTGCCGGACCAGCTGATCGCCGCGGGAGAGGCCGGGGTGCGGGCCGCCATAGTCTTCAGTTCGGGCTTCGGCGAGATGGGCGAGGAAGGCCGCGAGAAAGAGCGCGAGGTGGTCGAGATCGCCAAGCGCTACGACATGCGCCTTTGCGGACCCAACACGCTGGGCATTATCAACGCCTTTGACGGGGCCTTTGCCACCTTCACGCAATACGGAATGGGCAAGACCAGCCCCGGCCCCGTGGGATTCGTCACGCAATCGGGCGCCTTCGGCACCGCCATCGCGGCGCTCGCGCGCAAGCGCGGGCTGGGCCTGGGCTATTTCGCCAACACCGGCAACGAGACAGACGTCACCTTTGCCGACTGCCTGGGCAAGATCGTCGAGGATCCGCGGATTTCCACGCTCGCCGGTTATATCGAGGGGGTCACCGAAGGGCCCGGTCTGATCCATACCGCCCGCCGCGCGATGGAACTGGGCAAACCTCTGACCGTGACAAAGGTGGGCCGCACCGAAAGCGGGGCACGGGCCGCGTCGTCCCATACCGGGGCGCTGGCGGGCGAGGACGCGGTGTTCGACGGTATCACCAGGCAGTTCGGCGTGATCCGCGCCCGTAACGAGGAACACATGCTGGATATCGTCGACATGTCCACCACTACCGCCTGCCCCGAGGGGCGCGGCGTGGGCATCGTCACGCAATCGGGCGGCGCCGGCGTTCTGATGAGCGACCGGGCCGAAGAGGTCGGCCTGAACGTGCCGCAGCTGTCCGAGCCGACCGTGGCCCGGCTGCGCGATATCCTGCCCGCCTTCGGCGCCGCCGGAAACCCGGTAGATGTCACCGCGCAGTTCATCGCCGATCCGTCGATGCTGAAGGAAAGCGTCAAGGCGGTGCTGGACGACCCCGACGTGCACGTGGCCGCAGTCTGGCTGCAGCTCATGGACGGGTTCGTCGACACGCTGACCGAGACGTTCCGCCAGTTGAAGGAAGAAACCACCAAGCCTTTCGTCGTGTCATGGGTGGCCGCGCCCGAGGCCGGCCTGCAGGCCCTGCGCGATCTGGGCATCTGCGCCCTGCGCGGGGCCGAGCCCACGATCGACGCCATCGCGGCGCTGGTCGACTGGAACGAGGCCCGGCAGGCGTGTCTAGCCGAGGGCGACGCGACGTCCCACGCCACCCTGCCCGCCCCCGGCGCAGGCCCGGTGCCGACGGTGCGCACCGCCGAGATGCTGGCGGATGCGGGCGTGCCGGTTGCGCGCGTAGGATTGGCGACCACCGCCGATGAAGCCGTGGCCCTGGCCGAAGATATCGGCTGGCCTGTGGCTTTGAAGATCGAATCCGCCGACATTCTGCACAAGACCGAAGCGGGCGGTGTCGAGATCGGCCTGAAGGATGCCGACGCCCTGCGCGCCGCCTATGCGAGGATCATGGAAAAGGCCGCCACCGCCGCACCGGGGGCCCGGCTCGACGGTATCATCGTTCAGCAGATGGGCGGCGGCACGGTCGAGATGGTGATCGGCCTGCGCCGTGATCCGGTGTTCGGGCCTGTCGTGATGGTCGGCATGGGCGGTATCCTGATCGAGGTGCAGAAAGACGTCGTCTTCTACCGCGCCCCGGTGACGGAGGCCGAGGCTGGCCGGATGTTGAATTCCCTGAAAGGCAAGGTGATGCTCGATGGCGTGCGCGGCGCAGCGCCTGTGGATCGCGCGGCACTCTGCGCGATGATCAGCGCGGTGTCGCGCTTCGCCGTGGCGTCCGAAGACTGGCTGGAAGAGCTGGATCTGAACCCGGTTCTGGCCGGACCGGATGGTGTGATCGCGGTAGATTGCCTGCTGATCTCGGAGAAGTAGCGCCGCAACACTCACCCCCGCCCCATAGGCCGCGCCCGCGTGGTTATGGCGCGGCTATGCCTGTATCTTGCAAGAAGACGCCGGGACGCGGAACGGCAGGATCAGTTGATCCGCAGCACAAGCGCGGTGTCGGGCGTATCGTTCGCAGTTCCGCGGCGACCGCTCCGGGGACAGACCCAGCTGCCCTGCCCCGCCTCTGACGCGTCGGCCACCCGCAGGCACCGTGCCCGCGCGCCACTGCTCCTTCAGCCCCTGCAACCGCTGCCAGTCGGGCGCTTCCCCGCTTTCCATCCAGGTCTCGCCGAGGGAGGTGTTGACGAAGGTCTTCATCGTCTCGTCCCCACCGGCGCGCGCCGACAGAAACGCCTTGGCCATGGCCTCGAGCCGTATCCATGGCGAATAGATCTCGTTCAGATGGAACCCGGCCGTTCCATTGAACGGCGCATCCGCGATCCAGCGGCCCTTGGAGATCGCTGCCCAGCGGGTCTCATCCATCCATGCAGCGTCGCAATCCGCGCAGTGGTAACGCGCGGTTTCAGGCCTGTGGTCACCGTTTTCGTCCTTGTCCCATTTTACCTGTTCCCAGGTCAGCACCTGTTCCAAGCCGCACACCGGGCACGGCACCCAGAACCGGCGCTGGTCGCTCTCCTCGAAAGCCGCCTCGATCCGGCTGGACCCCTTGTTGGTCGGGGTCGACACGAGGACGATTTTGCGGTTCCAGAAGGTCACCGTCCGCTTCTTCGCAAGGTTGACCGGGTCCCCCTCGGCCCCAGCGCTGAACGGATAGCGATCCACCTCGTCGCAGAGCAGCAACCGGATCGGGCGGCTTGCAAGCCCCGAGGGGGCGTTGGCGCCCACGATCGTCAGATGCCCGCCCGGGAACCGCTTGTGCAGGATCTTGTTGTTGCCGTCCCGCGAGCGCGGATCGGCGATCTTTCCTTGCAGGCAGGGCGTGTCGCGGACCATCGGCGAGAAGCGGTCCTTGGACCAGGTCTCCGCGTCCCGTTCCGTCGGCATCACCACCATGATCGGCGCCGGGTCCTGGTCGATGTGGTAGCCGACGCAATTGTTGACCACTTCCGTCTTGCCCACCTGTGAACTGGACATGATGACGACGGTTTCGGTGGCCGCGTCCGAGACCGCCTCCATGATCCCGCGCTGGTATTCGGCACGGCTCGTGCGCCACTGGCCCGGCTCTGCACTGGCCTCAGAGCTCAGCCGTCGGTTCTGATCGGCCCAATCGCTGATCGTCAGGTCCGGCGGTGGCTTCAGAACTGCGAGCGCCGTCGTCACCGTCCGCTTCAGGATCGGTGACCCCTGCAGAGTGAGCGCACTCGCCGTGGTCAATGTCAGCTTCGAGTTCAATTTCTGGCTGCGCGAGATCATCGAGCACCTCGCGGATGGCGGCACGGATCAAGTTCCGGGTGTCTCCGACAGTTGATTGTTCATAAGCCTGTGGTGCAAGCCGATCCGGCAGGGCGAGCAGTCGGGTTCTCAGCAGCGCCAGCACGGCGATCCAGGCTGCCTCGATCTGTTCGGCCGCGATCAGCGAACGGCGTTTTTCTTCTGCCTCCATCTCGGCGAGGTCAGCCCGCGCCCGGATGAAGCGCGCCCGCTCGGCTGCATAATCCGGCGCGCCCGCCTGCGCCTTGGCAGCCTGGTCTCGCAGATAGCCGACATAGCCGCGCACGGAGCCGATCAGGTCATACTGCCCGCGCTCCGCCTTCGGGATCACGCCCTCGCGGCTCAACTGCTGGACCCGCCGCTCCGAGAGATCAAGCAGCTTGGCGATCACGCCGATGGGCTGTGTGGCCGATGACACCTGATGATCCCCTCGCGCCAATCAAAGCACTGAAATTGCTCCGATTATACTGGACAGCGGCAGCCCTCAGAGCGAAGTTGAATCCACAAGGACGATGCAACTCAGCCCCGCACTCAAGCAGCGCAGCGATAGCACAGACCCAAGGAGCCAAGACGATGACGACCCGCCTGAACCCGGTCACCACCCCACGCTTTGAGGCCCGCGCCGAGACGGCGCGCCGGAACAAGGAAGCCGCGCTGAACGCCTTCATCGGCAAGAAGGCCGAGATCGACGAGATGATCGCCCGCCTGCAAACGCTCAGCGACGACCACTTCAACGTTCACCCCGACGACGTGAATTGGGGCCATGTCGGCACCCTCGAACACTACGCCAGCCTCCTGAAGCGCATCACCGACAGCGCCTTTGGCGAGGGCGAACACGCCGCGTAGCCCGTCCGGCCTGGCCACGCCGAGCGGCCCGCCGACTGGCGGGCTTCACCCGGTAGAAGGCGCCGCATCCCGCTGCGCCCGCACACCGGAGATCATCATGACCCAGATCCAGCTGTCCGACGCCCAAGCCGTCATTCTCTCCACCGCCTGCGCCCGAGAGGACGGGGCGGTGTTTCCCGTCACCGCCAGCCTCAAGGGCGGCGCCGTCGGCAACGTCTGCAAGAGCCTCCTCAAGCTGGGCCTCATCGAGGAAATCCCCGCCGCCGACCTCAACACGGTCTACCGCCACGACGAGGAGCGCGGCCCGATCACGCTGCACACCACCCCGCTCGCCTACAGCACACTCGGGATCACGGACGGGCAGGATGAGACGCCGCCGGCGGAAACGCCGACCGCCCCGGTCCGGGCCCGAAAGGGCACCAAGCAGGAGACCCTGATCGAGATGCTGCGCGCCGAGGGTGGCGCGACCATCGATGAGATCGTCGAAGCCACCGGATGGCAGCCGCACACGGTTCGCGGCGCCATGTCCGGCGCGCTCAAGAAGAAGCTCGGGCTCGAAGTCACCTCAGAGAAGGTCGAGGGGCGTGGGCGAGTCTACAGCTTGCCGCGCGACTGACGTACGTCCAGCGCCGCTCTTGCTGCCGCCGTCCCGCCCAGGGCGGCGGCTTCTTCTTGTAGCGGCGGCACTGGCCGACATGAACGACCATCGACGCGCGTAAGAATAATTATTCACGCACGATATTGCATTTTCATGCGTGGCTCCTATCCTTCATGCCAAGCAGAAGAAAAGGTAGACACACATGGCATTTCGAGCAGATGAAGCGGCACAGGACGGCTACGAGCGGGCGCGACGGATATTGGTTCTCTCGCCCGGGCTGGATGCCGACAAGCGTGAGCAGGCGGACGACGCGCTGCAGGACCTGATCGACGCGCATGGGCCGGTCGTGCGCGGGTATCCGACGTGGCACCCGTTGGTGCCGCAGGATAACCCGCAGATGCCGGTAACGGATCCCAGTGAACGTTGCGGCTATCAGGGTCTGGACCACACGATCTATTTCGCACACGCGTTCGTTTCGTGCCCCTACGGAGATGGCTCGAAGATCATCCAAGCTGTCGAGGCGATGCAGCCCCATCCCTGCGCCACGATCACCGCTGAGCGGCTGGACGCTCCCTTCTACAATTCGGGTACCACGCCGATCCTCGTCCGCTGCGAGTGGCACGAAGCCTTTCCCGAGCGGCACATGGTGCCCAATAAGCTCGCCGTACCGCTGATGATCCAGCAAGAGATGCGCATGTGGCACCGCGCTGAAGTTGGCGAGCGGTGGGACACGATGCGTCCCTACCTCCTCGGTGATCCGCATGGTTCGCGTTCATCGCTTTTCGTCAATCAAGAGACGGCGATGGCGATTAAGCGCGTCTACACGGCGATGGTGGAGTCCGGCATGTTCGGGCCGCTCCGAATGGACTGATACACCGTTCATCACCACCGCCTAAGTGCTCCCTGATCGGGGCTATCGCATCCGGATTGCCTCGAACACCCGACGCAGCAGGTAGCCACGCGCCAGCGAGACGCCGACAAAAGCGAGGCCGATGGTCAGATGCTCCGCAAGACCCGTCTCGATCCCAAACCACGGGAACACCACGATCTGCGTGGCGATGGCCAGCACGTAGCCGACGACAACGTTTGCCGCGGCCTCGACCATCGACATGGTCCGGCTCTGCTTCATCGCAGGCTCTCGAGAAAAGCCGTCACGAATTCCGCCGCGAGCGGCGGCACGATCGCATTGCCGAAGCCCCGCAGGAGCCCCAGGCGGCCGGGTATCCCATCAGCCAGCGGGAATGTTCCGGGCTCAACGGGCCGCCATCGGCCATCACGGCAGAGGAGCCAGTCCGGATCTCGCCAGACGCCGTCCGTCGCATCGGTTCCGGCGGGGTCGGTGCCTTCGACCAATCCAGCAGCTTCACCGTCCTGCGGCTCGCATCGGTGTTGCCAGCCGCATTGTACGCTGCCGTCGCGGGCGAACCAGCCATTGCCGTGGGCCAGCCCGCCAGCCAGACCTGCCGTCCGAGCAGCGCATTGATCGGCACCGCCCGGCATTCCGATCCGTCCTTGTGATCCCGCGCCGAAGGTGTCGCCCAGCCCGCCCGGCTCCAGGGCGACGGCGCCGAAGAACAGCCGCTGGCGGATGTGCGGCGCGCCGATGCACGCAGCCGGCAGATCGGCCGCCGCGACGGCGTAAGATGCGGCTTCCAGGTCAGCCGCCAAAGCGTCGAACCACGCCCAGCCAGCCGGGCCCTTAGTCGCTGTCCGAGCCGCGCCGCCAACGCGTCCGAGCACTGCCGCGCTCGCGACCTGCTCGCCGAAGACGAGCTCCGGGCGGCAGGCTGCGACGAGCCGCAGGAAGGCCGGGGCGAGGTGGCGGTCATCATCCTGTCCCTTGCGCTGCCCAGCCTGGCTGAAGGGCTGGCAGGGCGGCGAACCGGTCCAGACGGACAGGCCCTCGGCAACGCCCGCGAGGCGGAGCGCGTAGGGCCAGCCGCCGATCCCGGCGAAGAAATGGCATTGTGCGAAGCCGCGCAGGTCCGCGGGCTCCACCTCGAGGATGGAGCGCTCGTCCACGTCGCCATCCGGCAGCAGCTTGGCCGCGATCAGCTCCCGCAGCCATGCGCAGGCCGCTGGATCGGCATCGTTGTAGTAGATGGCCATCAGGAGGCGGCATCGGCCTTGTCGCCCAGCCGCTCGGCCTTCAGCTCGGCGAAGGTCCGGCCGTCGCTGTCGAGGACCGCATCGCGACCAGTTTCCGACTGCCAGCGCTCCACGGCGACGTCGACATAGGCGGGGCTGATCTCCATCGCGAAGACGCGGCGGCCGTTGGCCTCGCCCGCCATGATCTGCGAGCCGGAGCCCGAGAACGGCTCGTAGCAGAGCCCGCCGCGGGCGACGTGCTGGCGCATCGGGATCCCGAAGGCGTCGAGCGGCTTCGGGGTTGGGTGGTCGGGGCGCTCGTCCTTGGCGAAGGACGGCATCTCCCAGGTTGAGGGCAGTGTCTGCTCGGCCACCTTCGGCGGGCGGTTCGGGCGACACCAGCCCATGAAGCAGGGTTCGTGCTTCCAGAGGTAGTGCGAGCGGGTCAGGACGCCCCGGTCCTTCACCCAGATGATCTGCTGATGGACGAAGGCGCCCGCCTTTTCCCAGCAGGCCTCGAGCATCGCCTGGCGGCGGGAGGCATGCCAGCAGTACCAAGCCGCATCCTCGGTGATCGCCTCGGCGACCGCCGCGGCGATGAAGCCGTCGTAGAGCTCCGCGCCCTGCGAACTGTCGTCCCAGGTCGTGCCGTAGGACGCGGACCAATCCTTGTTCCGCGTCGGGTGGTTCGAGCCGTCGTAGTCGACGAGATACGGCGGATCGGTGGCGAACAGGATCGCGCGCTCGCCGTTCATCAGGCGGCGGACGTCGTCGTGACTGGTGCTGTCGCCGCAAAGCAGGCGGTGATCGCCGAGGATCCACAGATCGCCCGTGCGCGAGGCCGGGTTGCGCGGCGGCTCCGGGATGGTCACCGGAGGCACGGAGCCCCCGGCGCCGCCTTCTTCTTCGCCGCCCTCGTCCGGATCGAAGGCCAGCAGCTTGTCCAGTTCGCCGTCGGAGAAGCCGACCAGCGACAGGTCGTAGTCATCCGCGAGCAGGTCCTGCAGTTCCGCCGATAGCAGCGCCTCGTCCCAGCTGCCAAGTTCGGTCAGCTTGTTGTCCGCGATCCGGTAGGCCCGCCGCTGCGCCTCGGTCAGGTGCCCGAGCACGATCACCGGCGCCTCGGTCAGACCGAGTTGCGTCGCTGCCAGCACGCGGCCATGGCCCGCGATGAGCTCGCCACCTTCACCGACGAGGCACGGCACGGTCCAGCCGAACTCGGCCATGCTGGCGGCGATCTTCGCGACCTGGTCGGGCCCGTGCACCTTCGCGTTCTTCGCGTAGGGTTGCAGGCGCGCAAGCGGCCAGGTCTCGATCCGCTCAGGGGCGAAGGCGAGGGTCATGGGCGGGTGTTTTCCGTCGCTGAGGTGGATGCCGGCCGGACGCCGGATGCCGGATGCCGCTCTGGACTCCATGCGGGGTCCAGCGGCATCCGGAGTATCCGGCCCGCAGGCCAGCGTTTATTGGTGTTCGCGCGGGAGTCGGGTGGCTCTGGCTTCTGGGTGGCTTCCCAAAAATCCGGCCCTGTCGCTGGCGAAATATCGCGCCAAGCCCGCCAGCATACATAGTCGCCAGGAAGGAACCATTGAATTCAATGGATTGGCGGCATGGACCCCGGCTGGTTACCGCGCTGGATCCGGGAATCTAGATGCGCAGGCCGTTCCGCGCGCGCCTCTCCCGAGTATATTCGTTTTCTAACCCGGGAGAGCCGTTTTTGTCTTAGCGAAAACTGTCCGGCGGACACTTTCCTATTGCGCCCATGGGC
>CAJXWO010000049.1 GCA_913062865.1 uncultured Paracoccaceae bacterium
TAACATTTGCTGCAACAGCTAGCCAAACCGGATCGGTTCGTCAACCGCCTCCATGGCCGGCTTCCAAAAGCCCCTGCAGCATCGGATGCGGGAACTGGCGCGGCATCGTGATCGCGTAAAAGCTTTCCGCGATGTCCAGCGCGAAAGGTGCTGTCTGCAAGCGTCCGCTGCGCAACTCGTCCGCCAGCACCACATGCGGTGCCACGGCAAGACCCACATCCTCGCGTGCAAGCAGCCGGACCATCGCCATGTCATCGACATCGGCCACGATGCGCGGCCGGACCCCAAGCCGCTCGGCCAGCCCGGCAAAACCGCCGCGGATGGCAGGTTCGGTGGGCAGAATGACCGGTTCATGCGCCAAGAGACTGCGCAGATCCGGATGCGCCAACCGGGCGGCCAGGCCATGGATCGCCACAGGCTGATCCGACAGGCGGTGCGAAATCACCTCGGCCCCACCCACCTCGCGCTGCGGCGCAGTCGACAAAACGACATCCAGCGACAGGTCGCGCAGACCCCCCAGAAGCTCGGCCTCTGACCCCGACCGCAACACGATATCCGTATGCCCCGCTGCAATCACGGGTCGCAGGAATCGCAGCTGGAAATTGCGCGACAGGGTCGACAATGCACCGACCCTTAGGGGCGGCCGGGCCTGGCCACTTTCGCGCAGCGTGGCAAGCAGCTCGGCCCCGGTATCAAAGATCCGGTCCGCATGGTCGAGCACGATGCGCCCAACCTCGGTCAGTTCCAGACGTCGCCCGACCCGCTCGAACAACGGGTGCCCCAACCGGGCTTCCAATTGCCGGATCTGCGTGGACAGCGCCGATTGCGACACGTTCAAACGCTCGGCGGCCCGGGTCAGGTTACCCTCGTGGGCGACCTCTCGGAAATAGCGTAGGTGGTGATAGTTCAGATGCTGCATGTTCGTCATTATAGAACGAATAATTCTTTAACTTCTATTTTTATTGCAAAAGTGCCGTCGGTAGACTGGCCCGACATTCTTTGATCCGGAGACACCGATGGACATCCTCCTCGAAATTCTGACGACCATGCTGGCGCAGTTCCAGAAACCGACGCTGGCCTTCCTGATCGGGGGCATGCTGCTTGCTGCACTGGGCAGCAAGTTGGAGGTTCCCGAACCCGTCTACAAATTCATCGTCCTGCTGCTCTTGCTCAAGGTCGGGCTGGGCGCCGGCATTTCCGTGCGCGAGGCACAGTTGATCGACCTCGCCGTACCCGCCGTCCTGGCCGGGCTGGTGGGCATCGCGATCGTGCTGATCGGGTCGCGCACGCTCACGCTCTGGCCGGGCGTGTCGACGATGGACGGAATGGCCACTGCGGGCCTGTTTGGTGCGGTCTCAGCCTCGACGCTGGCGGCGGCCATGGCCGTGCTGGAAACGGACGGGATCGCCTACGAAGGCTTCATCGGGGCGCTTTACCCGTTCATGGATATCGCCGCCCTGGTGACGGCCATTGTCCTGGCGCGGGTCGCAGCGGCCCGCAAGACCGCGACCAGCGTGTCGGCCGGCAGCAGCGGGACGGCCACCGCGACTTTGGGTGGCGGCGGACACGGAGGCCGGTCAGTCGGCGGCCCGCTGATCGAGGAAAGTCTGGTTCGTGGCATCCTGGTGGACACGTTCCGCAGTCCGGCGATCTCGGCCCTGCTTCTGGGCCTTGCTCTGGGCATGTTCGCCCGGCCCGACGCGGTCTATGCCAGTTTCTACGAACCGCTCTTTCGGGGGCTGCTGTCGATCCTGATGCTGATCATGGGGATGGAGGCCTGGGCCCGCCTGTCCGAGATGCGCAAGGTCGCCCATGCCTATATCCTCTACGGGGTGACGGCACCGATCCTGCACGGGCTGATCGGCTTTGCAGCGGGCCTTCTGGCCCACCAGCTGACAGGGTTCTCGGCCGGGGGTGTGGTGCTCCTGTCTGTGATGGCCGCGTCCAGTTCCGACATCTCGGGCCCTCCGACCCTCCGCGGGGCCCTGCCCGAGGCGAACCCCTCGGCCTATGTGGGAACCTCGACCGGGCTGGGCACGCCGGTGGCGATCCTGTCGATCCCGCTCTTCATGGCGCTGGCGGACCGGTTCATCGGCTTTTGACCCGGAACGCCTGCACACATGAAAAAGGGGCCTGAAAAGGCCCCTTTGTCCCATCCAGCGAAGGTGTCGGTCTTAACGGCGGATGCCCAGGCGCTTGATCAGGTCCTGGTAGCGCGCTTCGTCCTTGCCCTTGAGATAGTCAAGAAGCTTCCGGCGCTGGGCGACCAGCTTCAGAAGGCCACGACGCGAGTGGTTGTCCTTCTTGTGGGTCTTGAAATGCTCGGTCAGGGTGGTGATCCGCGAGGTGAGGATGGCGACCTGGACCTCGGGCGAACCGGTATCGCCGTCCTTGGTCGCGAATTCCTTGAGAACGCGGGCTTTTTCTTCGACAGTGATCGACATCGGGGTCTCCTTCCTTGGGTTCGTGTGAATGGCACAAGCCGGGATGTCGTCCAGCAGGGCCCATGGAGATGTCTGCCCATCGCGGGCAGATGCGGGCGTATAGGAGATATCGCCGCCCTTGGCAAAGAGATTCTGTCGGCCAGCCTCACCCGGACGCGACAAGGGTGATCTGTTCCACCGTCAGCCCCTCGGCCCCGCGTAGCAGAGCGATCTGGCTGCCATCGGCCATCAGCCGCAGCGCGCCTTGGGCCTCTGGATCCGGTTCCAGGGTCAGTTGCGGCGGGAACGCCCCGTCATAGGAGACAAACAGCCGGTCCTGAGCGGGCTCGAAATCCATGACCTCGGCGTTGCCCGGCATGGCGATCAGATCGAACGTATCCGCTCCTGCGCCCCCGGTCAGGATGTCCATGCCGCCGCCCAACAGCGTGTCGGCCCCGCCGCCGCCATTCACGAAATCGCGGCTCTCGTCGTCGCCATCGCGCCCATCGACCAGGTCGTCGCCCCAACCGCCAAAGAGGGTGTCTGCACCGGGCCCGCCGATCACCGTATCGTCGCCCAGGCCGCCTTGCAGCGCATCTTCGCCAGCGCCGCCGACGACCATGTCATCATCCGGCCCGCCCTGAAGCGCATCATGCCCGGCACCGCCGTCCAGACTGTCGGCTCCGACCGCGCCAAAGCCGGTGTCGTTGCCCATGCCGCCATAAAGGCTGTCCTGACCCGCTTCACCGTCCAGCAGATCGTCCCCGGTGTCGCCCCGCAGCACGTCGTCGCCATCGGCTCCGAACAGTCCATCATCGCCTGCACCGCCCAGAATCGTGTCATTCCCGGCATCCCCGCTGACGGAGTCGTCGCCGTCACCCGCCTCGACCCGGTCGGGCCCGTCCGTGCCCGGGATCGTGTCGGCGGATCCCGTCCCGTCGAGGAACGCGATCAGCGACGCGCCCGCATCGCCACCCGGAGCCGGGTCGGCATCGGGCTCCGTCTTGGCCTCGGGCTGAACGGTCTCGGGGGCGTCTTCCCCCCTGTTGTCGCACCCCGTGCCGGTGTCTTCATTTTCACTGTCGGTCAGGAACATGCTGCCCAATAGCAGCATGCCCATCAAACCCAGAAACATACCCATAGCACCGCTCCGCGCAGTGCCCCCATCCGGGAACGACCATCGCCAATCGGCCTGCCACGGTCAAAGCAAAGCAGCGCAGGCGGTTAACGCCCATCTTCCGGCATCACGGTTTCGATCTGGTCGATGATCTCGGTCGCCCAGCCGCCAAGGATGGGGATGAACTCGATCTGGCTCAGCCACCAGACCAGCATCGACACCAGCAGCGTCGCCCCGATGGCCGAACCCAGGCCAAAGGCAAGGCCCCGCAGGAACTGGAACCAGAGCGGCTTCCACCAGGTGTCGTGCATCCTGACGAAGCGGTGGTCGTTCAGGACCTCGAGCCCCTCGGCCACCCGTTCCAGCGTGTCGCGTTCTGTGCCATCGCGGTCTGCCATGCGCCCCTCCTCAGAACCAGAGCGTGGGTTGCTGGGCATATCCGATGTAAAGCGGATGCTTCGGATGCCCGTCCTTGGTCAGGCCCAGGTGATGCACGGGCAGGCCAGTGCCGCGCAACAGCGCCTCGACCGCGGCCCCCCGGCCCAGATGCGCACCATGGGTGCCCCAGGCGGCGACGATCTGGTCGGCCTCGCGCGTGGCCTGCAGGATGGCCGCATCGTTTTCCGGCCCTACCGGATCAACGGCGGCGCGCATCTTTCTCGGGTCAGTGTCGCGCCAGGCAAAGATGTTGGTCACCGTGAAGGCCCCGAAGCCCAGCGCCCGCGCGCGGCGTTCGCAGCGTTCCACAGTGGGATCGTTCTGCACCTCGGTGGCGGTCGAAGGGTTCAGCATGACGAACAGCGCCTTGCGCCCAGCCGGGTCCCACACCCGGCTCAGGCTGTAGCGGTAGCACTCGCAATCGGAATAAACGGCGGTCGACGGCGCATCGCCCTTGGTATGGCTGCGGGTGATCATGGGGCGTTTATCGGTTCTGTCGCCGGGCAGAGCAAGCCCGCACGCCTAACCCTCGGGCTGCACGAAGACCCGGCTGGGATGCAGCGCACCCGACCGGAAGCGACCCACCGCCACCGCCTGGCCATCGAAGGACGCCCAGGCCTCGTCGCCGTACTCCACGTCTCCGGGCAGCACCGCACCGGGATTGCCATTCCGCAGCCGCGCGGCCCCGTCGGGGGTGCAGCGCAGCTCGGGCAGATCGGCCAGACCGTCTTCGAGCGGGCGCAGATGGCTGTCGAGCTCGGGCGTGCGGGCCAGCGCCTCGATCCGGTCGAGCGTCAGCCCGTCCTCGGCATCAAAGGGCCCGGACCAAAGCCGCCGCAAGTCGCGCACATGGCCGTGACAGCCCAGCGCCGCACCCAGATCCCGTGCGATAGAGCGGACATAGCCGCCCTTGCCGCAGGTCATTTCCAGGGTGACATGGTCCGCATCGGGCCGGTCGGTCATCACCAGCTCCTCGACCCAGAGCGGGCGCGCGGCGATCTCGACCTCTTCACCATCGCGTGCCAGCTTGTAGGCGCGCTGCCCGTCGATCTTGACGGCGGAATACTTGGGCGGGACCTGCATGATCTCACCGACAAAGGCGCCCAGCGCCGCCTTGATCTCGTCATCGGTGGGGCGCGCATCGCTTGTCGCGATCACCTCGCCCTCGGCATCGTCGGTATTGGTGGCCTGACCCAGCCGCACGGTGAAGCTGTAGCATTTCAGAGCGTCGGTGATGTAGGGCACGGTCTTTGTCGCCTCGCCCAGTGCCACAGCCAGCACGCCGGTCGCGTCCGGATCCAGCGTACCTGCATGCCCGGCCTTCTTCGCATCGAACGCCCAGCGCACCTTGTTCACGATGGCGGACGAGGTGAGCCCCGCGGGCTTGTCCACCACCAGCCAGCCGGAAATATCGCGCCCCTTGCGTTTGCGTCCCATACTGCCCCCGTTTTGCCTGAGAGCGTGCGGCCTACACGAGCCGGGCGCGCGCTGTCAATTCGCCCCTGCTGCGCGGGCAGGCCCCGACCGCAGCCACAGCGCAGGAAACCGGACCATGCCCAGCCGCAGGTTGGACAGCCCCACCGCACGGCAGGCCACCAGCGCGCCCCAGACGGCCAGCAGATTGGCCGCCACCGCGGCGATGAGGATGCCGGTATAGCCCCCCAGGGCGACGCCCATCCAGGCAAAGGGGATATAGACCAGCGCGATGCGCGCCACGCTCAGCCCCAGCGACCAAACTGCACGATCCCGCGCATTCATCGCCGCATTCGTGGTGACAAGGATGCCGTAGCCGAAGAAACTCAGCCCCACGATCTGAAGATAGGCCGCCGTGTAGCCCGCCGCCTCTGCCCCATCGGTCATGACCTGTGCCAGGGGCTGGGCGAAAAGCAGCATCGCGACCGCGGCCACCGCGCCATAGCCTAGGCACGCCCAATGGGTCAGCGCCACGGCCCGGCGCGCACGGCCTTGTCGGTCGGCCCCCCAGGCCTGGCCCACCACCGGGCCGATGCCGGCCGATAATGCCAGCATGGGCACGAAGATCAGCGATTGCAGACGCGTCGCCGCACCAAACCCCGCCACCGCGGAATCGCCAATGGTCGCCACGGCCGCGGTCACTGCGGCCATCCCCGCCGGATTTATCCCGTTCGACAGTGCCGCGGGCACGCCCACCTTGCCGATCCGCACCAAAGAGTGGCCCAGCGCCTTGAAGGGCCGGTTGTCGAAGCGCAGAACGCCCACATGTAGCGCATAGCTGACCACCACGGCAAAACCCACGATCCGCGCCAACAGCGTGGCAAGGCCCGCCCCCATGATCCCCATCTCGGGAATCGGGCCGAAGCCGAAGATGAAGATTGGGTTCATCCCGATATTCAGCACCGATTGCAGCACCATGACGCTGGCCGCCACGCTGCCCTGCCCGCCTGCACGGAACACCGCGTTGATCGCCATGCCCGACACCATCGGCACGAAGCTGAGGCACCAGAGCGGCACATAGATCATCACCGCGTCCAGCACCGCGCCCTCGGCCCCCATGAAGCCGAACAGCACAGGCCCGCCCAGGTACAGCAGAAACGCCACGGTTGTCGCCATGGTCGAGGCCATGATCACCGCGTGCAGCGCAATGCGCGCGCCGTCCTTTTCGGAATCGCCCCGACCGAGGCTTTGGGACACGACCGTGTTGGTGCCCGCGCTCAACCCGATGGCAAGCGAGGTCAGCGCGACGATCACCGGGTAGATGAACCCGATGGCGGTCAGTTCCGTCTCGCCCGCGCGGGCCAGGAAGAACGCATCGGACAGGCCCACCAGAAGAACACCCAGTATACCAAGTGTCATCGGTGCGCTGACCCTTGCGATGGCCCGCCAGACGGGGCCATTGTTCAGGTTGCGGTCGGCCATGGGCCCTCCTCTGTTCGGAGGGTCAGATAGGGCAGACGCCGCCAAGGGCGACTCCGCGCAGCTAGCGGGCGGTCACGACCCCCACGATGGGACCCATTGCAAACCCGGCATCCCGCCGGTCGATCCCGGGCGCATAAAGGCGCGACACCCGGCCATCGAAGTAAAGCGCGTTTGGCACTTTCAGCACATCACGGAACAGCGTCCCGAAATCGTGAAATGTGACCGCACTGTTCGAAATGGCGAAATAGGCGGTGCGTCCATCGGCGCTCGTCCCCACGCCGTTGCGGATGTAGCGTGACGTGCTATCGACCAGGAACCGGGGGTGCAGCGCCCCGTCGATCACCAGCATCGGACCGGACTGGGTGGCATCGCGGCAGGCGGGGGCGCGGTCCAGATAGGCCAGCGTCTCGATCACCCGGGCGCTTTCATCGGTGATGCAGAAGACCCCGTTGGGCAGCAGGCCGAAATTGCCGGGCCCATCGCTCGAGACAACGCGCATCTCTTCCTGCCCGTTCTCGACATAGTGGCCCACGGGCCGCCGGTCGGCATGGTACATGCCCGCGTTCATGGCAAAGACCAACTGTTGCCCCGCATCGGCCAGTGCCGCGTCGATCGCGCCGAAATGTCCATAGGGTGCGCCGTCGCCGTCACGCAGGAACAGCCGCAGATCCTCGGACGTGGCATCGACCTCGCAGACCGTGAATGCCGTACCGGCGTGATCCAGTTCCACGCACTCTACCGCCCAAACCGGCGTACCGAGAAAGAGGGCGGCCAGAACCGCCCGGATCATTCGTCGAGATCCTGCCGCACATGCGGCTGGTCGAACATCGCGCGGGTGGCGTCGAGCTTGTCGAAGGTATCGTCGATCTCGAACCGCAGCTCGGGCGAGAATTTCAGCGTCAGCTGCTTGGACACCGCGCGGCGCAGCTCGGCGCGGTTGCGGTGCAGAAGCTCCAGCGCGTCCTCCTGATGCTGGCCGCCAAGGGGCAGCACATAGGCGGTGGCGACGCGCAGATCGGGCGACGTGCGCACCTCGCCCACCGTCAGCGACAGGCGGTTCAATTCGGGGTCGTGGATGTCCCCGCGGTTGAGCACGTCGGACAGGGTGCGACGGATCAGTTCACCCACGCGCAACTGGCGTTGCGTTGGGCCGCCTCCGTCGTGAAATTTGTTCTTTGCCATGGCCGAGACTTAATGGGTCGCGGCCCCTTTGCCAAGCGAGGCCAGTCACGCTAGAGAACGGAACACCGCCACAGGAGACAATAGAATGAGCGATCTTCCCGGCATCGTGATCACCGGGGCCTCGGGCCGGATGGGCCAGATGCTGATCCGCACTGTCAGCGAAAGCGACAAGGCGCGCCTTGTCGGCGCGGTCGAACGCAAGGGGCATGACTGGATCGGACAGGATGTTGGCACCGCCATGGGGGGCGCCGCCCTGGGCGTGACGGTGACCGACGACCCGCTCGAGGCCTTTGCCACAGCGCAGGCCGTGATCGACTTCACCGCGCCCGATGCGACCGTCGAGTTCGCCGCGCTTGCCGCCCAGGCCCGGGCGGTGCATGTCATCGGCACCACCGGCATGGACGAGGAACACCTGACCAAGGTCAAGGCCGCCGCCCGCCACGCCATCGTGGTGCGCGCCGGCAACATGAGCCTTGGAGTGAACCTGCTCACCACCCTCACCCGCAAGGTCGCCGCCGCGCTGGACGAGGATTACGACATCGAAATCGTCGAGGCGCATCACAACCAGAAGGTCGACGCGCCCTCTGGCACCGCGCTGATGCTGGGCGAGGCCGCCGCGGCGGGCCGGGGTGTCGCCCTAAGCAACGTGTCCGACCGAGGCCGTGACGGGATCACCGGCGCGCGCGACCGGGGGCATATCGGCTTTCACGCGATTCGCGGCGGTGACATTGTGGGCGAACATGATGTGATCTTTGCCGCGATGGGCGAGCGGATCATCCTGCGCCACGTGGCCAGCGACCGGGCGGTGTTCGCACGCGGCGCGCTCAAGGCCGCGCTGTGGGGACAGGGCAAGCACCCGGGTGAATACGACATGCTGGACGTGCTTGGCTTGAATTAACCCGGTTGTCATCTAATTCGCCAAAAGATGCGTATAAGACGCAAACCTCTGGGGAAGACACATGACGCGCTATGTTCTTTCAGCTGTCGCAGCTCTCGCACTAGCAGGCCCGGCCTGGGCCGAGCTTCAGCCGGTGCGCGACAAGTCGAAATTCATGCAAATCGTGCAGGGCAAGACGCTGTCGCGCCCCTTCGTGACGCTTCAGGTCAGCGGCAATGGCCAGATCAGCGGCAAGGGTGCCACCCGGCCCGTGACCGGATCCTGGCGCTGGGATGGCGGCTTTTTCTGCCGTGATCTCAACTGGGGCGACCGTGCATTGGGCTACAATTGCCAGGAAGTACGGGTGAACGGCGACACGATCCGCTTCACCTCGGACAAGGGTGCAGGGGATTCCGCCGATTTCCGCCTGCGGTAAACCGGCTGGGCCGTGCGATCAGAAGTCGATCGCGATGCCCTTCTTTTCCCAATCGCCATAGCGCACGGGCTCCGGCCCGTCCCGGCCACCCAGCTCGGCCGGCAGGTCCAGCTCTTTTGCCTTTTTCCGGCGTTCTTCGGCCTCGGCCAGGGCGCGTTGGGCTTCGGGGGGCAGGTCGCGTGTATCGTCGCTCATCTCTGGCTTTCCTCGTCTTGTCCCCGTTGATATACGCGGGGCCTTGACCGGGACAAGGCACAGGGCAGCGGCACCATGGCACATGACGGCACCGAGGCGCGGCGCAGCGCGGTCTGGCTCTTGGGCCAGGTGCTGGGTGAGGGGCGGCTTTTGTCCGACCTCTTGGCCAGCGGCGGATTGGACCGCCTGGAACCCGCCGACCGTGCCCGCGCCCAGCGCCTGGCCACCGATACGCTGCGCACACTGTCGCGCGCCGATGCGCTGCTGAAACCCTTTCTGCGCAAGCCGCCACCGCTCGAGATCTTCAACATCCTGCGCGTGGGCACGGTGGAGCTGTGCCAGGGCGGTGCCGCCCATGGCGTGCTCAGCGCGATGGTCGAGGTGGCAGGAAAGGGCCGCAAGACCCAGCACCTCAAGGGACTGGTCAACGCCGTCCTGCGCAAGGTGGCTGCAGATGGGCCGGCTAAATGGGACAGCTTGCCCGTGCCCAAGCTGCGCAACTGGCTGCGCGGTCCGCTCGTCGAGGCTTACGGTCGCAAGACCGTCGAGGCGATGGAGGCCGCACATCTCAGGGGCGCGCCTCTGGACTTGACCCCGCGCACCGCACCCGATGTCTGGGCCCGGCGCCTGGGCGCCGACCTGTTGCCCTCGGGGTCCCTGCGCCTGACAGACCCCGGCCAGATCACCGCCATGCCCGGCTACGACGAAGGCGCCTGGTGGGTGCAGGACGCCGCCGCTGCGATGGCTGTCCGCATCCTCGACCCTCAGCCGGGGGAAACCGTGCTGGATCTTTGCGCCGCGCCGGGCGGCAAGACCATGCAGCTGGCCGCTGCGGGGGCCAGCGTGACCGCGCTCGACCTGTCCGAACCTCGGATGGAACGGGTGCGCGCCAATCTCATGCGGATCGGACTCGCAGCCGAGATCCTCGTGGCCGACGCGCTGGGCTTTCAGGGCGGGCCCTATGACGCGATCCTGCTGGATGCGCCCTGTTCGGCCACGGGCACCATCCGCCGCCATCCCGACCTGCCCCATGCCCGCGACGGGGCCGAGATCGGCGGGCTGATCGCGCTGCAGGCCCGTATGATCGACCACGCCCTAACGCTGCTGAAACCCGGGGGGCGGTTGGTGTTCTGCACCTGCTCGCTCTTGCCGGACGAGGGTGAATGCCAGGCCGAAGATGCGCTGGGCCGCCATCCTGACCTGTCCATCGACCGCGCCGTTCTGGACCGACCGGGCATCGACCCCGCCTGGATCACCGAGGAAGGCGGTCTGCGCCTGCGCCCGGATTACTGGGCCGAACGGGGCGGGATGGACGGGTTCTACATCGCCTGCCTGCACAAAGCGTCCTGAACGCTCAAAGCCCATGACTTTGCGCCGCCCGGGCTGTACACTGGGGCGAAAGTGGTGCGGTACGAACACCCACGAGGCAGAGCAGATGACACACCCCGACAGCTGGTCGGCGCGGCGCACGCGCCTGCTGAACCGCGTACATGCGCGGCTGTCCACCCGTGCCAAGCCCGCGACGGGCTTTGTCTCGCAACCCGAACCGCGCACCATCGGCAGCTTTGCAAGGGGTCGGCAACTGGCCGCCGGAAACCTGCTGTTCGCAGGTCACCTGATCGAGGCGCCGAAAACGTCCCTTTGGGACATCCCGCCGCCGGATCCGGATTTCGAGACCGAAACGCACGGCTTTGCCTGGCTCGATGACCTCGCCGCAGTAGGCGATCCGCTGACCCGCGCGACGGCGCAGGCTTGGGTCTGGGACTGGATCGACCGCTACGGGCGCGGCCGCGGACCGGGCTGGACCCCGGAATTGACCGGCCGCCGTCTCATCCGCTGGATCAACCATGCGCTGTTCCTTCTGGCCGGGCAGACCGCAGAGGACAGCCAGCGTTTCTACCGCGCGCTTGCCCAACAGACCATTTTCCTGTCGCGGCGGTGGCACAGCGCACCCCCGGGCCTGTCCCGCTTCGAGGCGCTGACCGGTGTCATCTATGCCGGTCTGTCGCTGACCGGAATGGAGCGCCACGTCCCCAAGGCGGTCGCCGCCCTCGCCCGCGATTGCGACGCCCAGGTGGATGACGAGGGCGGAATCCCCACGCGCAACCCCGAGGAACTGCTCGAGGTGTTCACGCTGCTGACTTGGGCCGCCGCCGCCCTGAACGAAGCCGGTAAATCACCGCCCGCCGCGCATATGCAGGCGATCGAACGCATTGCCCCGACGCTGCGCACCTTGCGCCATGCCGATGGCGGCCTTGCCCGTTTTCACGGCGGCGGGCGCGGGCTCGAGGGGCGGCTCGACCAGGCGTTGGCGATCTCGGGCGTGCGCAGCCGCGCGTCGGAAGGGCTGGCCATGGGTTATGCCCGCCTGTCGGCCGGGCGCACCAGCATCATCGTGGATGCCAGCCCGCCGCCCACGGGCAAGGCGTCCTTCAACGCCCATGCCTCGACCCTCGCCTTCGAACTGACCTCGGGCCGACGCCCGCTGATCGTCAGCTGCGGGTCGGGCGCGTCCTTCGGCGCGGATTGGCGGCGCGCGGGGCGGGCGACGCCTTCGCATTCCGCCCTGTCGCTCGACGAGTATTCCAGCGCACGGCTTGGCTCTGAGACGGCGATGGGCGGCGCACGGCGCGAAATGCTGCTGGATGCGCCCAAGGAGGTGCCCATCAAGATGAGCCAAGCCCCCGACGGACTGCGGTTCGAAGGCGGCCATGACGGCTATGTGGCGACCCACGGTCTGACCCACGCCCGGACCCTCGAACTGACTTTCGACGGGCGCGGCCTGGCCGGCGAGGACGTTCTGGTCGCGCTGGACGGCGCGGCCCGCCGGCGGTTCGACAAGGCGATGGATGCCACGCAGCTTCAGGGCATTCCCTACCAGATCCGGTTTCACCTTCATCCCGAGGCCGACGCGACGCTCGACATGGGTGGCGCCGCGATCTCGATCGTGCTCAAGAGCGGCGAAATCTGGGTCTTCCGCCATGACACCACCGCCGAAATGCGGCTCGAGCCAAGCGTCTACCTCGAGAAAGGCCGCCTGCGACCCCGCGAGACAAAACAAATCGTGTTAACCGGCCGGGCAATCGAGTATGCGACCCGCACGCGCTGGTCGCTGGCCAAGGCCCAGGAAACCGCCATTGGTTTGCGGGACCTGCACCGCGACGAAGATGCGCTGACCTGAAGCCAAACCGAAAAGAGCCCGATGACCGACATGACACCCATCCGCCGCGCCCTTTTGTCCGTGTCCGACAAGACCGGGCTGATCGACCTTGCCAAAAGCCTCGCCACCCGCGGGGTCGAACTGGTCTCGACCGGGGGCAGCGCCGCGGCGATGCGCGATGCAGGGCTCGACGTGCGGGACGTGTCGGATCTGACGGGCTTTCCGGAAATGATGGATGGCCGGGTGAAAACCTTGCATACGGCGGTCCATGGCGGGCTTCTGGCGCTGCGCGACGACGCCATGCACCGCGCCGCGATGGAAACCCACGGCATCCTGGAAATCGATCTGCTGGTCGTGAACCTTTACCCGTTCGAGGCCACCATCGCCCAAGACGCGGACTACGCCACCTGCATCGAGAATATCGACATCGGCGGCCCCGCGATGATCCGCGCCGCGGCCAAGAACCACGGCTTCGTGACGACGGTCGTTGATGTCGAAGACTACACCGCGCTTCTGGACGAACTCGACACCCATGGCGGTGCAACCAGCTATGCCTTCCGCCAGAAGATGGCGCTGACCGCCTATGCCCGCACGGGCGCCTATGACGCCGCCGTGTCGGCCTGGATGGCCGATGCCCTGGAAGAGCCCGCGCCCCGCCGCCGGGTCTTTGCGGGCACCCGCGCCCAGACCCTGCGCTATGGCGAAAATCCGCACCAGGCTGCGACCTTCTACACCGACGGGTCCGACCGTCCGGGTGTGGCCACTGCCGAACAGCTTCAGGGCAAGGAATTGTCCTACAACAACATCAACGACACCGATGCGGCTTTTGAACTGGTCAGCGAGTTCCTGCCCCAGGACGGCCCAGCCTGCGCGATCATCAAGCACGCCAATCCCTGCGGCGTGGCGCGGGGCGAGACCCTTAAAGAGGCCTATGGCCGCGCCTTCGACTGCGACCGTACCTCGGCCTTCGGGGGCATCATCGCGCTGAACATGACGCTCGATGCCGAAACGGCCGAGGCGATTTCCGAGATCTTTACAGAGGTCGTCATCGCGCCCGGCGCGCATCAGGATGCACGCGACATCTTCGCGAAAAAGAAGAACCTGCGCCTGCTCGTCACCCCGGGCCTGGCCAATCCCGGTGCCGCCGCCCTGTCGGTGCGCCAGGTGACCGGCGGCTACCTGGTGCAGGACAAGGACAACGGCCAGATCACCATGGACGATCTGAAGGTCGTCACCGACAAGGCGCCGACCGAGGCTCAGATGGAGGACATGCTGTTCGCCTGGAAGGTCGCCAAGCATGTCAAGTCGAATGCCATCGTCTACGTCAAGGACGGGGCCACCGTCGGCGTGGGTGCCGGCCAGATGAGCCGCGTGGACAGCACCCGCATTGCTGCGCGCAAGGCGCAGGACATGGCCGAGGTGTTGGGCCTGCCCACACCCCTTACCCAAGGCTCGGTCGTGGCCTCGGATGCGTTCTTTCCCTTCTCCGACGGTCTTCTGACCGCGGCCGAGGCGGGCGCGACGGCAGTGATCCAGCCCGGCGGGTCCATGCGCGATGACGAAGTGATCGAAGCCGCGAACAAGGCGGGGCTGGCCATGGTCTTTACCGGCATGCGCCACTTCCGGCACTAAGACGGGGCAAGGGTATGCGCATCGTTTTCTGGTGGGGGTTCTGGACCTTCCTGATCGACCAGGCCACGAAATGGCTGGTGGTGCATTACCTCGACCTGCGCACCCGGGGCGAGATCGACGTGATCGACCCGTTTCTCAACCTGCGCATGGCGTGGAATACAGGCATCAATTTCGGCCTGTTCGGCGGCAATGGTGACATGATGCGCTGGATCCTGATCGCGCTGGCGCTGGTCATCACACTGGGCGTGCTGTGGTGGATGCACCGCGATCCGCCCGGGCGCTGGGGCTTTGCCGCCGCCGGTCTTCTGGTGGGCGGCGCGCTGGGCAACGTGATCGACCGCATCCTCTACGGCGCAGTCGCCGACTTCCTGAACATGTCCTGTTGCGGTATCGAGAATCCCTATGCGTTTAACGTCGCGGATATCTCGATCTTCATCGGCGCGCTTGGGCTTGTCGTCTTTACCGGCGATGGCAAGCGCGGCGATGCCTGAGCGAAAAACGCCCCGTGACGCCGCCGCGCGGATCAGCTAAGGCTGTCACTCAAAGACGTGGGAGTTGAGGCGATGATCCTGTCGCGCACATTGTCGGTCCTGATGATCCTGACGCTGGTGGCAGCGTGCGGTGCGCGCGATGACGACCCGCGCAAGCTGCGGAATTTTCGCTACAACACCAAGACCCCCGAGGAATTCGCGATCCTGCCCAACAAGCCGCTGGAAGAGCCGGCCAGCTATGCCGAACTGCCGCCGCCCAATCCCGGCGGCCCGAACCGGACCGACCAGACCCCGATCGAAGACGCGGTATCGGTGCTTGGCGGCAATCCCGGGCAGTTGACCGCATCGGCCATTCCCGCCAGCGACAGCGCCCTGATCCAGCAGGTGAGCCGTTACGGCACCGCGCCGGGCATCCGCGACACCCTGGCCGAGGAAGACGAAGCCTTCCGCCGCCGCCGTGGCAACATCAACCGGTTCAAGATCTTCAAGATCGACGAATACAACAACGCCTATCGCCGCCAGACCCTGGATGCCGAGGCCGAACTGGACCGCTGGCGCCGCGCGGGCGCACGCAACCCCTCTGCCCCGCCCGAGTGACAGGCTCCCTCACGCTTGCGTATGGTGGCTTGAAGCGGCGGTGACCGGCCGTATCTTTGCACCATAGGCAAAGCAGAGGTTTTTCATGATCCGCAGCTTTTTGACCGCGCTGGGCGGGCTGGTGCTGGCCACCGCAGCCTGGGCCGATGACGAGGTTACGACCTTCACGCTCGACAACGGGATGGATGTTGTCGTGATCGAGGACCACCGCGCGCCTGTGGTGGTTCACATGCTTTGGTACCGCGCCGGATCGGCCGACGAAACGCCCGGACGTTCCGGTGTTGCGCATTACCTCGAACATCTTCTGTTCAAGGGCACCGATACGCTGGACCCGGGCGAATTCTCGGCCACGGTCGCGCGCAACGGCGGCAGCGACAATGCCTTCACCAGCTTCGACTACACCGCCTATTTCCAACGCGTCGCCGCCGACCGCTTGGGTCTGATGATGCAGATGGAGGCCGACCGGATGGTCAACCTGCGACTTCTGGACGAAGACATCGCGACCGAGCGCAACGTGATCCTCGAGGAACGCAATCAGCGCGTGGAGAACGATCCCGCTGCGCTGATGCGCGAACAACTGCGCGCAGCGTTGTATCTCAACCACCCCTACGGCCGCCCGATCATCGGCTGGCGGCACGAGATGGAGACACTGGATCGCACCGCAGCGCTCGATTTCTACGAGGAATTCTATGCGCCTAACAACGCGATCCTGATCGTCGCGGGCGATGTGACCCCGGACGAGGTGCGCACGCTGGCCGAAGAACACTACGGCCCCCTGCCAGCCAATCCCGATCTGGCGCCGCGCGCACGGGTGTCCGAGCCGCCGCAGCTGGCGGAACGCCGTCTCACATTCGAGGATCCCCGCGTGGCCCAGCCCTATGTCACCCGCAGTTACCTCGCACCCGAGCGTGACCCCGGCGACCAGGAAACCGCCGCGGCGCTGACCCTCCTGGCCGAGCTTCTGGGCGGTGGCCAGACCTCTGTGCTGACACAGGCCCTCCAGTTCGAAAGCCAGGTCGCGGTTTACAGCGGTGCCTTCTACCGTGGCACGTCGCTTGACGACACGTCCTTCGGGCTCGTGGTCGTCCCTTCGGCCGAGATCACCCTGCAAGAGGCCGAGACAGCCCTCGATGCGGAGATAGCGCGCTTTCTGGAAACCGGCGTCGATGCCGAACAGCTCGATCGCATCAAGATGCAGTTTCGCGCCTCGACGATCTACGCCCGAGACAACGTGCAAAGCCTGGCCCGCCGCTATGGTGCGGGGCTCGCCTCGGGTCTGACGGTCGAGGATATTCAGGCCTGGCCAGATATCCTGCAGGCGGTCACCGAAGACGACATCATGGCCGCCGCGCGCATGGTCTTCGACCGCAACAACGCTGTCACCGCTTGGCTCACACCCCCGATGTTGGAGGTCACGCAATGAGAATTCTGCTTGGACTGATTGCCGCTTTGGCGCTGGCCGCCCCAGTGCGCGCCGCCGTCGAGATCCAGGAAGTCACGTCGCCCGGCGGCATCGACGCCTGGCTGGTGGAGGAACGGTCGATCCCCTTTGTCGCGCTCGAACTGCGCTTCGAAGGCGGCACATCGCTGGATCAACCCGGAAAACGCGGCGCGATCAACCTCATGGCCGCGCTGCTTGAAGAAGGGGCCGGCGATCTGTCCGCGCAAGAGTTCACCGCCCGCCGCGAAGGGCTGGCCGCCTCGTTCGACTACGACGCCTATTCCGATGCGATTTCGGTCTCGGCCCAGTTCCTGACCGAAAACCGCGACGAGGCCGTCGCGCTTTTGCGGAGTTCGCTGATCGCTCCGCGGTTCGACGAGGATGCGATCGAGCGCGTTCGGGCGCAGGTTCTGGCCAGTCTGCGTCAGGATGAAAAGGACCCCGACACAATCGCCAACCGCGCCTTCATGGCGTCGGCGTTCGGCGATCATCCCTACGGCTCCTCCGGGGATGGTACCGTCGAAACCGTCACCGCCCTGACCCGCGATGACATCGTCGCTGCCCACCAGGGAACCATGACCCGCGACAAACTGTTCGTCAGCGCCGTTGGCGATATCGACGCCGAGGCGTTGGGCACGCTGCTCGATACGCTTCTGGGTGACCTTCCCGAAACCGGCTTTGACGCGCCCCCGCCCGCCACCTACGCACTGCAGGGCGGCCAGACAGTGATTCCATTCGACACGCCGCAATCCGTGGCGGTTTTCGGTCACGAAGGGCTGGACCGGGACGATCCGGATTTCATCACCGCCTATGTCGTGAATGAGATCATGGGTGCCGGCAGCTTCGAAAGCCGGCTTATGAACGAGGTGCGTGAACAGCGTGGCCTGACCTACGGGATTTATTCCTACCTCGCGGCACGGGATCTCGCGGCGATGGTGATGGGGCGCGTGGCCTCGTCCAACCAGACCATGGCCGAAGCGGTGGATGTGATCCGCGCCGAATGGGCCAAGATCGCGGAACAGGGCATCACCGCGCAAGAGCTCGAGGATGCCAAGACCTTTCTCACGGGCTCCTACCCGCTGCGCTTCGATGGCAACGGGCCCATCGCCAACATCCTTGTGGGCATGCAGATGGACGGGTTGTCGACCGATTATGTCAATGACCGCAACGGCATGGTCGACGCCATCACGCTGGAGGAGGCGAACCGCGTCGCCGCGCGGCTCTACGATCCAGAGGCGCTGCATTTCGTCATCGTCGGCCAACCCGAAGGGCTGATGGACGAGGCCTCGAACTGAAGTCACGGGCTGTCACCTTGACGTGACAGCCCTGACACGTCGCTTGCGGGACTCGGCACAGATGGTCAGGCTGTCACCAAATCCTATGAGGTGACCCGATGACCCGTCTCAGACTTGTGAAAACCGCGCTTCTCGGCGTCCTGATCACCGTCGGCCTGATGGCCCAAAGCCACCGCTCCCAGGCCGCCCCCATCGAGACCCTGACCGTCGCCGGCGGCTGCTTCTGGTGCGTCGAGGCCGATTTCGAAAAGGTCCGTGGCGTGCGCGAGGTGGTGTCTGGCTATACCGGCGGCACCGTGGCGAACCCCACCTACAAGCAGGTCGTGGGCGGTGGCACCGGCCATTACGAGGCGGTTCAGATCACCTATGATGCCGCGCAGGTCAGCCGTGACACGCTTCTGTCGCTCTTCTTCCGATCGGTCGACCCGACCGACGCGGGCGGTCAGTTCTGCGACCGGGGCGACAGCTACCGCACGGCGATTTTCGTCTCTGACCCGGCTGAACGCCGCGCGGCCGAAGCCGCCAAGGCCGACGCCCAGGCCGCGCTTGGACGCAATGTGGTGACGCCCATCCTCGATGCCGGGCCATTCTACGAGGCAGAAGCCTATCACCAAGATTACTACAAAAGCGACGAGCGTATTCTGACCCGCTTTGGTCTGCGCACAAAGGCCGATGCCTATGGCCGCTACCGCGAGGCCTGCGGACGGGATCAGCGCGTGCGCCAGCTCTGGGGCAACGACGCGCCCTTCGTGGGCGGCTGAAATTGCGCAACACCGTCCCGGGCTTGACCCGGGACCTCCCGCTCAGCCGCCCAGCTTCGCGTCCTGAACCTCTTTCAGGTCCGGGATCACATCCGCCGTCCCAACCCGCGTGACCATCAGCGCTGCTGCCTGTTGTGCAAGGCCAATCGCCTGCGCCATGGGCATTCCCCGGTCGAGCCCAGCCAACAGGTAGCCAGTGAACGTGTCCCCCGCCCCGGTCGTATCGACCGGCGTGACGGGTACGGCGGCGAAAGTCTCGGTTTCACCTGAATCCGTGTTGTGCCAACGGCAGCCCTCACCGCCCAGGGTGACCACAACGTCCCGTACCGGGAGCGCCTCGGGCGCCATGCCCGTGGCATGGGCCAGTTGCTCGGCCTCTACCGCATTCAGGATCAGAAGATCGAGCAATGGTAACACCGCCTGCACCGCCTCTGCATCGAACGGGGCCGCCGCATACGCGACGCGCATTCCCTTGGCCGATGCCGCTTCGGCCCCCACACGCTGGGCGCTTGTTTCATTCTGGAATAGGAACAGATCGTCGGGCCCGGCCTGGGCCAGCCCTGCGGCGATTTGTGTCTGTTCCACGGCCCGGTTAGCCCCGGGATGGATGACGATGCTGTTCTCGCCTGCATCGTCCAGCAGAATGATCGCGTGCCCGGTATCCGCGTCTACCTGGGCGATATGCCGTGTATCCACACCGTATTCCATCAACCGCTCGACCGCCCAGCGGCCATCGGCCCCGACCCCGCCGATATGCACGCAATGGGCACCTGCCCGCGCGGCTGCCACGGACATATTGGCCCCCTTGCCACCCAACCCCCGGGTCAGACTGATTGCGGCCAGGGTTTCCCCCGGCTCAGGCAGATGCGGCAGACGGTAAAGCAGGTCCGCGTTGATCGACCCGAGGTTGTAGATCGCCATGGCTGGGCCCTTTCCTTTCGGTTCAGCCCACCTTACAGGCTGCCAGAACCGCCATGTTCAGAATATCGTTCGCCGTGGACCCGGACGAACAGATCTGGATCGACTTGTCGACACCCGCCAGGATCGGCCCGATCACGGTCGCACCCGCCATTTCCTGCATCAGCTTCACGCTGATCGACGCCGAATGCCGCGCAGGTACCACAAGGATATTCGCAGGCCCCGACAGCCGCTGGAACGGGTAATGGCCCTGCGCACGGGTGTTCAGCGCAACATCGACGGTCATCTCGCCCTCATACTCGAAATCGACGCCGCGCCGGTCCAGAACGGCCGGGGCGACATGCATCTTTTCCGCGCGTTCGGACACCGGGTAGCCGAAGGTCGAGAAGGACACGAAGGCCACCCGCGGTTCGAGCCCAAGGTGGCGGGCCACATCCGCGCTGCGCTCGGCGATATTCGCAAGGTCCTCTTCGTCGGGCCATTCATGCACCAGCGTGTCGGCGATCAAGACGATCCGGCCCTTGTGGAGCAGCGCCGTCACCCCGGCCGCACCATGCTGGGCATCGGCGTCGAAAACATGGTTGATCAGCTCCATCACATGGGCGGATTTGCGCGTGGCCCCGGTGATCAGCCCATCGCCATGGCCATGGGCCAGCATCAGCGCGGCGAACACATGCCGGTCGCGCGCGGCCATGCGGTGGATGTCCTGCCGATCATGCCCCTTGCGCTG
>CAJXWO010000050.1 GCA_913062865.1 uncultured Paracoccaceae bacterium
GAAGTTCAAAAAGGCAGGATGGAGCAATGACTTCCTGCAAACACTCATCGAAGGCTTCTGAAGCGCGATTGCCCTGAGGGTGCGGTTCAGCTGACCGGTACGACCGCCAGTGTCGGGACCTCGGGCATCGCCGCCGCGCCCGGGCAGATCCATGTCGAGAACCGGAACGCCGCGACCTGGCGCTATGCCTACACTTTCCTTTGCTGATGCTTGCGAAAACTTAACCACCCGCCCCCATTCTGATCCCTGTCCGCATCGGGGCGATGCGGGGTCATGGAGCGGGTGGCACATGCGGCAAACCGATAGCGTGGTCACGATCCTGATGGCCGTTCGGGACGGCGGGCGTTTTCTGCCCGCCCAACTGGCGTCCTTTGCCTGGCAGACCCATCCGGACTGGCGGCTTTGGGTCAGCGATGATGGATCCTGCGACAATACAGCCGCGCTTCTGCGTGCCTTTGCGTCACGTGGGCATGATCTGCGGCTCTGGTCCGGCCCGGGTCAGGGGGCCAGCGCGAATTTCATGTCGCTGATCCGACGCTTGGACCCGGACCGCGCCGGTTGGACCGCCTTTTCCGACCAGGACGATGTGTGGTTGCCCGACCGGTTGTCCCGCGGACTGGCTGCGCTGGGCGAGGGGGCATGCGGGCGAGCCGGGCTGTATTGCAGCCGGACATGGGTCGTCGACCAAAGCTTGAGGCGGGTGAGGCGGTCACCGCCCCGCCGCCACGCGCCGGGGTTCCGAAATGCGCTGGTGCAGAACATCGCAGCGGGCAACACGATCCTGTTGAACCAGCCGGCGGCCCGGCTGGCCGCGCGGGCGGCGCGGATGGTCGGGCCGGTCGCCATGCATGACTGGTGGCTTTACCAGCTTGTCACAGGGGCGGGCGGAATGGTGCTTCATGACGATGCGCCGACGGTGCTGTACCGTCAGCACAGGCGCAATACGTTTGGACGCAACACGGGCGTCACCGCCCGGGCCGCGCGGATGCGCGTGCTTTTGGGCGGCGGGTTCCGGGATTGGAATCGCCAGAACCTCGACGCTCTGGGCCTCCTGGCCCCGATGTTGACCGAGGCGAACCGGGGGCTGCTCGCAGACTATACGCGGGCCTGCCGGGCCGGACCCCTGGCTGCGGCGGCGGCGGTACGCCGGTGTCAGCTCTTCCGGCAGACCCGCGCCGAGACCATGGCGATCGTCTGCGCGGCTGCGCTAGGTCGGCTTTAGCGGTCGCCGACCGGCGGGTCGGGCTGATCCACGAGCGCGGCAAGATAGCTGCCGTAGCTGTTCTTCCGAAAGATTTCGGCCCGGGCCAGAAGCGCCTTGCGTGTGATCCAGCCTTTGCCAAAGGCGATCTCTTCGGGGCGTCCCACCTGCTGGCCCTGGCGTTCCTGGAGCGTGCGCACGAAATTGCCTGCGTCCAGAAGGCTGCCATGGGTGCCGGTGTCGAGCCAGGCAAAGCCACGGCCCATCCGTTCGACCGACAGGCTGCCCTCGGTCAGGTACATCTCGAGCAGTGTCGTGATCTCGATCTCGCCGCGGGCGGAGGGCGTGATCGTCCGGGCCCGGTCCGGTGCCGTCCCGTCCAGGAAGTAAAGCCCTGTCACTGCGTAGTTCGAGGGGGGCACGGCAGGCTTTTCCGTGATTGTCACCGCCTGCCCCGCGTCATCGAAGCCGACCACGCCATAGCGTTGGGGATCGGACACGCGATAGCCGAAGACGGTGCCTCCTGTGGTCTTGCCGTCGGCGGCCGCCAGATGTTCAGGCAGGCCGTGGCCGTAAAAGATGTTGTCGCCCAGCACGAGGGCGGACGGCGCACCGTCAAGAAATGCCTCGGCGAGGATGAAAGCCTGTGCCAGGCCGTCGGGGCTGGGCTGTTCGATGTAAGAAAAGGACAGCCCCCATTGACTGCCATCGCCCAGCGTGGTGCGGAACTGCGCCTGGTCCTGAGGTGTGGTGATGATCGCGATGTCGCGGATGCCCGCCAGCATCAGCACCGAGATCGGGTAGTAGATCATGGGCTTGTCGTAGATCGGCAACAGCTGTTTCGAAAGGCCCAGCGTGATGGGATACAGTCGCGTGCCGCTGCCACCTGCCAGAACGATCCCCTTGCGTGCCGTCATTGTGCCGTTCCTTGCCTGTCCCCTGACGCGCGCTGCCCGCACGCGCTGTGCATTTGAGCCCGCTTTTCCCCAAGGAAACATTAAAAACCGGCCAAATTGTGGGGAAATTCTAGCGCACCACGTCGAGCGGCTGAAACACCGGGCCCTGGGCCGTCCGGGCAAGATGGGCCGTTATGCCGAAGGTTTCGGCCAGGCGGGCCTGGGTCAGAACGGCATCGGGGCGCCCATCGGCCACGATCCGGCCCTGATCCAGCAGCAAGAGCCGCGTGCAGTGGCGCACGGCGAGGCCAAGATCGTGCAGGGACACCAGAACCGACCGGCCCGAGTCGGCCAGGTCGGCGAAATGGCGCATGGTCGTGATCTGGTGCGCGGGATCGAGCCCGGCGATAGGCTCATCGGCCATGATCAGGGGCGTGTCCTGCACAAGTGCGCGGGCCAGAAGCACGCGGGCCTGTTCGCCGCCCGACAGGTTGGTCGCGCGGCGATGGCGCAGGGCGGCAAGGTCCAGATCCCCGATCACTTCGTCCACGCGGGCCAGGTCGTCGGGCGCGGGGGACTGGCCAAAGCCCAGATGCGGCGTGCGACCCAGGGTGATCAGCGCCTCGACCGTGACGGGCCAGGCGATCTCGCGGGCCTGCGGCATCCAGGCAGCGGCCCGCGCGCGCGCCTCTGGCGCCATCGCGGCAAGCGAGCTGTGACCGGTTGCCGGGATCAGACCCAGCGCGGCCCGCAGGAGCGTGGTCTTGCCCGCCCCGTTCGGGCCGATCAGGCCGACCAGTTCTCCAGCCCCGATTTCGAGACTGATATCGCCCAAGACCTGTCTGCCGCGCAGGGTGACAGAGAGGGTATCGAGGCTCAGACAGCTCATCCCATCTCCCTCCGTGTCTTGTAGACGAGGTGCAGGAACAGGGGCGCCCCCACCAGCGCTGTCAACACGCCCAGCTTCAGGTCGCGTTCGGGCAGGATCAGGCGCACGGCGATGTCGGCGGCCAGCACCATGGCCGCGCCGCCTAGGGCCGAGGCCCAGATCAGCCGGGACGGACGCGCGCCCACGGCACCGCGCAAAAGATGCGGCACCACGAGGCCCACGAAGCCGATGGCGCCCGCCACCGCCGTGGCTGCACCGACGACACTGGCCGTGCCCAGGATCAACATCAGCCGCAGACGCCCCAGCCGGATGCCCATGGTCTGCGCCGCGTCCTCGCCCAGGGTCAGCGCATCGAGCCCCCGTCCAAGGCTTGTCAGAAGCGCCCAGCCCACCACCATGAACGGCAGGGCGAGCCAGACATGGACAAAGGCCCGGTCGGCCAGCGATCCCATCATCCAGAATACGATCTCGTTCGCGGCAAACGGGTTGGGCGACAGGTTCAGCACGAGCGACGTGAGCGCCGCCGCCATCGACGACATGGCGATCCCGGCAAGGATCAGGGTCAGCGATGTGCCCCGCGGGCCTGCCAGCGCGAGAATGAGAAGCACGCCGGTCAACGCGCCGGCGAGCGCGGCCAGGGGCAACGCAAGCGGGGCCATCGCCGATAACCCCGTCTGGATGGACAGCACCGCGCCCAGCGCCGCCGCCCCGCTGACCCCGATCAATCCAGGCTCTGCCAGCGGGTTGCGCAAATAGCCCTGCATCGCGGCTCCGGCCATTCCGAGGCTCAGGCCGACCATCACCGCCAGAAGCGCGCGGGGCAGGCGGATTTCCTGCATGATCAGGCCCTCGGGTCCATCGGAAAGACCGAAAAGCGCATGCAGGCTATTGCCAAGTGTCAGGCCGGCCGGGCCGATGAACAGCGACAGGACGAACAGAGCCGCGACGCCGAACCCAAGGGCTGCGAAGAGCCGTGTCATCGCGTGTCGTTCCCGTCGTCGCCAGTCTGCGCCGGGCGCAGGGGCTGCAGGCGCTCTGCCGCGCGAAGGACATGGGGTGTGCCGCAAAGCCAATCGGCATCGGTCGTCATGGTCTTCCCCGCGCCGTCCGTAACCGCGGCGATGACGGGGTGGGCCATCACCTCTTCGGCGCGGGACGCGCCGGGATAGCGGGTGCCGGTGATCACCGCGGCTGGATCGGCCATGACAAGCACCTCGAGCGGCATGAAGCCCCCGCCGGGAAAACCCGCATCTTGGGCCACGTTGGAAAATCCGGCCGTCTCGAGGATATCGTTGGCCAGGGTGCCGGGCCCGGTGGTGTAGCCATTGGCAAAGTAAAGCGCGGCACTGGGTCGGGGTGCCGACGTGTCCAGAGCGGCCAAAAGCGTGGCGCGCTGCCTGTCGAACGCGTCGATCAGGGCCGTTGCGCGGTCGGACCGGCCCAAGGCCGCACCTGCCTGGGTCAACAGCGCGGTCACGTCGTCAAGGCTGCGCGCCGGATCGAACTGGATGACCTCTATGCCCAGGCCGCGCAGCATGTCGACCGTGGGCTGCTGGGTATACCGGCCCGCCAGTACGAGGTCGGGCTTAAGCAGGAACACCTCTTCTGCACGGCCATGATTGACCGGATAGGCCTTGGCGGTTTCGGTCATCGACGACACGCGGGGGTCCTGCGCCAGATGCGTGACCGACACCAGTTGACCGGGTCCGGCCAGCATCATCGCCAGCTGATCAGTGCAGGCATTGATCGACACGACCCGCTTGGGCAGCCCGTCTGCCGACGCGCCCGTGCTGGCCCCGGTCCCGGACAGGACCAGGGCCAGGACGCAGGCGATGCGCCTAGAAATCCGCACGCAGCCCCACAAAGACCGCGCGGCCCGGCGTGTTGAATCCGCCGGCGGTTTCGTAGTCTTCGTCGAACAGGTTCTCAACCCGCAGATAGGCCTCTGCCCCGTCGGCGATATCGTAGGACAGGGTCATGTTGGCCAGCGTGTAGTCGCCGACCTTGTGATCGGCGGGGGCAAAGGCCGAGGGCTCCACATCCGCGACATGCTGCACTTCGAACCCGCCAGTGAAGCGGTCGGTGAACTCCGCATCAACGCCCAGGACAAGATCGTGGCGCGGCACATTCGTCAGGCGCGTGCCCTCGGTTTCGGCATCGGTCAGCGTGTAGCTGCCATAAATCGCGATCCGATCGCTGACCGGCATGCCGCCGGACAGTTCAAGCCCCTTGGTGACGGTGGTGCCCTCGACCTGCGCATAACAGCCGAAGCCCGAGGCACAGGCGGTCGATGCGGGGTCGAAATCGATCAGGTCATCGATCTCGGTGTAGAACAGCGTGGCTTTGACGAAGGCGCCGCTGCCATAGGTCTTTTCCACGCCCAGATCGAAGGACCGGCTCGACTCCGGCTCGAGCGTCTCGCTGCCGTACAGGCTGAACCGTTCGAAAAGCGACGGTGCGCGAAAGCCCGTGCCAAGGCTCGCACGCACGGTCAGGTCGGGCTGGGCCTGCCATGCCAGCGCTGCGCGACCCGTGGTCTTGCCGCCGAATTCCGAGTGATCGTCGTGGCGCAGGGCAAAAGACAGATCCAGCGTATCGGTGGGTCGATAGATCACTTCGGCCAGCGCGCTGGTGGTGTCGACCTCGCCTTCGTCGGTAGAGGTGTCGAAAGACTCGGTCGTGTGCTCGAGCCCGAACATAAGGGTCGTGCTCTCAGCCAGATCGGCCACGCCGCGATAGGCCAGCGTGTCGCGATTGCCGTCAAAGCGGGTCACGAAACCGCCGGGATCCCGACGCTCGTTCGAATAGGTCGAGGCGCTGAACGTGTGGTCGATCCCGAAGGCGTCGATCTCGGCAAACACGCGCGCACCGCGCTGGTCTGTTTCGTTCTCGCCGCTGTTGTCCGTGGTCGAGCGGTCGATTTCCACATCCGCCTGCCGCAAGAAGCCCGAAAAGCCCAGCGTGACCGTGTCGGACACGTCCTGGCGGCCAGAGATCGTCAGCAAGGTTTGCGAAAACGCGTCCTTTTCGTCATCGCCTGCCCGCGCCGAGATACCATCGGAGGTCACGCGCGACAGGGTCAGCGCGATGGCACCGGTTTCGGTCGTGTTGGTGATACCGACCGACCCGCGATAGGTGCCAAAGCTGCCCGCCTCGGCGCTCAGCCGGGTGCCAAAGCCAAGGTCGGTTTCGGTCAGGGTGCGCAGATCGACCACGCCACCGATCGCCTCGGAGCCATAAAGCGCCGATTGCGAGCCCTTGAGCACCTCGACCCGGCCGAAATTGTCGCCGGTCAGGCCGCCGAAATTGAAGGCGGTCTGCGTGCTCGACGGATCGGTGATGTCGATGCCATCAAGGCGTGTGCCGATATAGCGGGTATCGAGGCCGCGAATGCGCAGCGTGCTGTTCGCCCCAAGCCCGCCATTCGCCGTAAAGGTGACACCCGGGGTGCGCGCCAGCGATTGAGCAAGGGTCGTGTCCCGCGCCAATTCGCCCGCGTCGAGCGTTTCGACAGTGGCACCGGTGCGCGCGGGGTCGGTCGGGGTCAGGCTGGCCGAGACGACAAGCTCGCCCAGGTCAAAGAATTCCTGTGTCTGGGCCTGGGCCAGACCAGAGGTTGTGCCGGCGATCAAAGCCGCCGTGGCGACGGACGCCAGATGTGTTGCGTGTTTCATCTAGGGTGCCTCCTCCGGCCCAAGGGCCGGCGATCCGTGTCAGGTGTCATTGGAGGCAATACCCCCGCAGACGGTGAAAAACGTCACCACTACGGAAGAACCGTTGCCCATGGCGCGCCCCGCACCCGGACAGGGTGATCACCTCGGCAGGTCTCCTGACTTGCGGGTCGTCGCTCCACCGGGCCTTCCCGCCCCCGTGTGGAGACAGTGGCATCTGCCGGTTTCGCTCGCCGCCTACAGTTGCGGGGGCAGTCGCGGATTTGACCCAAAAGCATGGGCCGCACCGTGTTCCCTATTATCCGGACAGCAGGCTGGCCGGACCGAAGCACCCTCTTCGATAGCACCTGTGTGCGATCCGGTGAAGAGCGAAAATGCTGCGCGCGCTCAGGCGGTCAGGAACGCCCGGATGTGCTGTGCGACACGTTCCGGGTCTTCCTCGTGAGCCAGGTGGCCAAGCCCCGGCAGGTCGATCACCTGCGCATCGGGAATCTGGGCTGCGGCCTTGACCGAAGTGTCGGGCGGCACAGCGCGGTCCCGGTCGCCGGTGATCAGCAAAACCTTGGCGGTGATGTTCGGCAGGTCCGCCAAAAGCCCGTCCAGCGCCCATTGCGCCATCATCTGGAGCGTGCCTTCCACATGCTGGCGATCGCGGATCAAGCGGGAATAGAGCCTGTATCCCTCCTCCGGGATAGTCGAGCCTGTGCCGCGGGTCAGGCTTTCCGCCCGCGTCGCGCGGCCCGCGCCCAGGGTCAGCAGATCGGGCACGAAGGGGTTCAGCGCCAGAAGCTTTGCCAGCATCGGGAACAGCCAGCCAGCCACGCCATCGAAATGGCTCAGGGCCGGGTTGATGCCCACGATGCGGGGCACCTCCATCATCTGGGACAGGCGCAGGGCCAGCGCGCCGCCCGCCGAATGCCCGATGATCGCCTGCGGGGCCCAGTGCTGGCTGTGGCACAACGTCTTGATGTCCTCGGCCATCCTGTCGATCCCGCAGCGTTGCCGTGTGCCGAGCTTGGTAAAGCCCTGCCCGGGCAGGTCCGGGGCGACCACGTGATATGCATCGGTGAAGAGCGGCAGCAGGTCGCGAAAGCTTTGCGTCGCCCCGCCCGCGCCGTGCAGGAACAGAAGCGTCGGACCTTTGCCCGCTTCTTGCACATGCCAGCGATGGGGGCGGGACAGGATCTGGCGCGACCAGTCCCCGTGGGGCCAGGTCGGCATGTCGCGGGCCCAATCCATGGCTAGACCTCCAGCGCGCCGGTGACCGCGCGGCTCAGGCGCTGGGCATCGGCGCGGGGCAGGGCGACATAGGGCGCACCCATTTGCGCGGCGAGGTCGGCCAGGGGTGCCTGCGGGCGGGTCGAGACATCGAGGACGAGACCGGGAATGCCCTCGGCCCGCAAAAGCCGGGCCAACTGTTCGGCATCCTGACGGGCGGTGTCGCGATTAGCCTCACCGTCCAGCGCGATATTGGCACGGCCATCGGTGAGCAGCACGGCGGTGGGGCTGAGCCCATGGTGCCGTGCTTGCTGCGCAAGGTCGCCCGCCGCGCGCAGACCGGCGGCAAGGGGCGTGCCACCGCCGCCGGGCAGGGCGGCCAGCCGCCGCTTGGTCTGTACCAGCGACCGGGTGGGTGGCAACAGCAGTTCCGCCTCTTCCCCTCGAAAGGCGATCAGCGCGACATGATCGCGGCGGGCATAGGCCTCGGCCAGCAGGATCTCGACCGCGCCCTTGGCCTCGGCCAGGCGGGCCAGCGCGGCCGAGCCGGAGGCATCGACCGTGAAGATTAGCAGCCGGTCGCTGCGGTCTTCGTATCGTTTCACACGGATGTCCGAAGGGTGGATGATCAGCCGACGCTCGTCCTGGGCTTGTTGGCGCCGCAGGGGCTGCCAGGGTGCTGCGGCGCGCAGGGTCGCCACCAGGTCGATCCGTCGCCGCCCGTCCAGCCGCCCGGGACGCGGAGGTAGGGGGCGACCGCGGCGGTTGCCCTTGCGCCGCGCGCCCGCACCGGACCCGCGCGCGCCCTTGGAGGGGGTCGCATCACCCGCGGTGTCGATCAGATTGGGCGGTAAGAGAGCCTGTACAGCCTCGATCAGCATTTCGTCCGGGATCTCGTCGCCGCCGCTGCCCTGGTCGCTGTCCTGCTCCTTGGGCTGGGCCTCGGGGGGATCCGGGGGTGTCTCGTCGGCTTCGGGCTCCGGGTCCGGCATGCGCGTGGCGCGGGCAGGAAAGACCAGCTCGGCCGCGATGCGCAGGTCGTCGGATGTGACACTATCCTGGCCCAAGAGCGCGGCATGGGCCCGTGCGGCGCGCAGGGCCAAGAGGGGCGCGCGCAGGCTGTCGATGCCGAACCGCGCGGCCAGGGCGGTGAGGGTGGAGATCGCCTCGGGGTCGATCGTGACCTGAGGCAGCCGCGCGCGGGCCGCGCCCAGGTCGGGCAGGGGGGCGGGCCGCGCCTCCAGCCGCCCGATCCTGTCGAGGTCGATGTGAAAGGCCAGCCGTTCGGTCAGGGCGGGCGGTGCGGCTTCGTCCTCGGTGCCTTCGTCCAGCAGGATCAAGGCAGACACAGTGCCTGAATCGAGCCCCTGTGCCAATTTCGCGGCCAGATCTGGCGGGCAGCGTTCGGCCATGGTCAGCACGGCGGCGCAGGGGTCCTGTAATAGCCCCCGGTCGCGCACGACACGGCCTTGGGCCAGCGTGTCCGAGACATTCACGCCGCCAAACAGCTGATCGTCACCGATATCGGGATGCAGACGTCGCAGGGGCAGGGGAAAGCCCCGCAGCGCGTCCTGATAGGCCTGCCGTACCGGACCCATGCGGGCGCGCAGCGTGAGGCCGCGCAGGCCCTCGGGGTCGATGGCCAGAAGATCGCGCGCCAGCAGCGCCTGCTGCCAGCGGTCGGCTGTCATCCCAGTACCTCGTCCACAGTGCGGGCCACGCGGGTGGCGCTGCCCGCATCGTCCAGCGGGTCGCGGCGCAGACGGTGGCTGAGCGCCAGGGGTGCCACGGCGCGCAAATGATCTCGGTCGAGCGCGTCGTCGCCCCGGTAGGCTGCCAGCGCCCGGCCCGCGCGCAAAAGCGTCAACTCGCCCCGCAGCCCGTCCGAGCCAAGGGCCACGCAGAGTTGTGCACAGTCGCGCAGCGCATCGTCATCCGTCTCTGTTTCAGCCAGATCGGCGCGGGCGCGCAGGATGCGGTGGCGCACCTTGGCGTCTTCGGCCTGCCACTTGGACAGGAACCCGTCGGCGTCGCGGTCGAAGGCATCGCGGCGGCGGATCACCTCGATCCGCTCTTCGATATCGGTGGGCGAGCGGACTTCGACCGACAGGCCGAAGCGGTCCAGAAGTTGGGGCCGCAGTTCGCCCTCTTCGGGGTTGCCCGAGCCGACGAGGACAAAGCGCGCTGGGTGGCGGATCGACAGCCCCTCGCGCTCGACCACGTTTTCGCCCGATTGGGCCACGTCGAGCAGAAGGTCGACGATGTGGTCCTCAAGCAGGTTGACCTCGTCGATATAGAGGTATCCCCGGTTGGCGCGCGCCAGCAGGCCGGGTTCGAATGCCTTCTCGCCCTGGGTCAGGGCGCGCTCGATGTCCAGCGCGCCGGTCACGCGGTCCTCGGTCACACCCAGCGGGAGATCGACAACGGGGGTGGGGCGTTCGACCACTTCATCCGTCTCTATTCCCGCCCAATCGGGGCAGTCAGCACGGGTGGCGGCATTTACCGGGCAACCCTTGATCGCGGTGATCGGCGGCAGCAGGGCGGCCAGCGCACGCACGGCGGTGGATTTGCCGGTGCCTCGGTCGCCGAAGACCAGAACGCCGCCCAGTCCCGGGTCGATTGCCGTCAGGATCATGGCAAGCTTCATCTGGTCCTGGCCGACGATGGCGGAGAACGGAAAGGGCGTGGTCATGCGGCAGTGTCCAATTTCGCAAGCGGGCTGGTGCCGCCCCAACTGCCCGTGTCCCCCAGAACGCGGAAGCGGGCGTAAAGCTCTTCGCGGAACCAGCCGCCGTCACGGACGGCCTGGATGGCGTGGGCATGGGGGCCTGCGGGGTCGCGGGCAAAGGCGGCCATGGTGTGGGTGTCGGGCCAGATCGAGAACGTCACCTGGTGCAAGAGCGGCACCTCGCCGATCCCGATCTTGAAGGCCACGTTCGGGTCGGTGCCGATCACCTGGCTGATATCGGGCACCTGTTTCCAGAATTGCAGCGCCACGCGCGGCTTGACCGTGGCACGGGTCAGCGCGGCCAAGGGGCCCGGTGTGGCCGCATCCTCTGGCTGAAAGGGCATGTCGCCGGCCCAGGCGCCGCGGGCCGAGGTGGGGGTCAGGAACACGGTCCAGGCCTCAGACGCATGGGCGCGGTAGCGTTCGTAGATCCTTGCCGTGGCGATGCTGTCGCGGGCCGTGGCCTCGTCCGGCCAGGTGGCGAGGATCGCGTAGACACCGGTGTTGGGCACCGGGGTAAACCCCTCGCCCGTGCCCGAGCCGCATAGCTTCCAGAAGCCGATGCCGGGCACGCGCGGCATCCAAAGCCGGGCTTCGGCCATCATCCAGAAGGCCCAAGCGCGCGCGGCGAAACTTTCAAAACGGAAGAGGCTGAGCGTGACGGTCTGCAAGACCCGACTCCTTCGAACTGTCAACTAAGTCTGACACGGTTTTTCCCCAGTGAAAAGACTTGCCTGTGAAGCTATGTCAACTAAACTAGACAGAGTTGATGTGGAGTCGCTATGACACGAGTCGATCCGTCCCTTCCCCGCCAAGCTGCGCATGCAAGCGCCCCCCATGCCATCGTGATCGGTGCCGGCCTGGGCGGTCTGGCCGCTGCCATGCGGCTGGGTGCCAAAGGCTACCGCGTGACCGTCATCGACCGGCTGGACGTGCCCGGCGGGCGCGGCTCGGCCATCTGGAAGGACGGCCACCGCTTCGATCTGGGTCCGACCATCGTGACCGTGCCGCAGGTGTTCCGCGAACTTTGGAAGGCGTGTGGGCGCGACTTCGATGCCGACGTGGATCTGCGCGCCGTCGACCCGTTCTATGAAATCCGCTGGCCCGACGGCTCTACCTTCACCGCCCGGCAGGACACCGACGCGATGATCGCCGAAGTCGCCCGGCTGAGCCCCGGCGATGTCGCGGGCTACAAAAAATTCCTTAAGGACAGCGAGGCGCGCTATTGGTTCGGGTTCGAAAACCTGGGTCGCCGGTCGATGCACGAGCTGTGGGACCTGATCAAGGTGCTGCCCACCTTCGCTTGGCTGCGCGCCGACCGGTCGGTCTATGCCCATGCCGCGCGGCGGGTCAAGGACGAGCGCCTGCGCATGGCGCTGAGCTTTCATCCCCTGTTCATCGGCGGTGATCCGTTCAACGTGACTTCGATGTATATCCTGGTGTCGCATCTCGAAAAGGAATTCGGTGTACATTACGCCATGGGCGGTGTCGCGGCGATCGCCCAGGCCATGTCCCAGGTCATCGCCGATCAGGGCGGTGTGCTGCGCATGGAAACGCAAGTGGACGAGATCCTTGTCCAGAACGGCGCGGCAAAGGGCGTGCGCCTGACCAGTGGCGAGACGATCCCGGCCGATGTGGTCGTGTCCAATGCCGATGCGGGCCACACTTATGAGCGGCTTCTTCGCAATCACAAGGTCAAGCGTTGGACCGGGCGGCGGCTGGATCGCTCACGCTGGTCCATGGGGCTTTGGGTCTGGTATTTCGGCACCAAGGGCACGCGCCAGATGTGGGGCGATGTGGGCCACCACACCATCCTGAACGGCCCGCGGTACAAGGGACTGGTGCAGGACATCTTTCTCAACGGCAAGCTGTCCGACGATTTCAGCCTGTATGTCCATCGCCCCAGCGTGACCGACCCCAGCGTCGCGCCCGAGGGTGACGATACCTTCTACGTCCTGTCGCCCGTGCCCCATCTGGGCCATGACGACCCGGCAGATTGGGACGCCGTTGGCGCGGCCTATCGCGACCGGGTGATCGACGTGCTGGAGGACCAGCTTCTGCCTGGCCTGCGCGACCGGCTGGGCCCTGAGGAAGTGTTCACGCCCGCCACCTTCCGCGACCGGTATCTGAGCCCGCACGGGTCAGGCTTTTCGATCGAGCCGCGCATCCTGCAAAGCGCCTGGTTCCGGCCCCACAATGTCAGTGAAGAGGCCAAGGGGCTGTTCCTTGTGGGCGCGGGCACCCATCCCGGTGCGGGCCTGCCCGGCGTCATCTCCTCGGCCGAGGTGCTGGGCCAGCTGGTGCCCGACCCCGTTCCCATGGCGGCCGAATGATGCAGGACGCGGATCTGCAGCATTGTATCGAGGCGATCCGCCATGGTTCGTTGTCATTCCATGCGGCGTCGCGCCTTATGCCGCCCCGGGTGCGCAATCCGGCGCTCGCGCTTTATGCCTTTTGCCGGCTGGCCGATGACGAAGTGGATCTGAAGCGGGAAAAGGCGGCTGCCGTTCTGGACCTGCACGATCGCTTGGACGCGGCCTATGCCGGGCGGCCCCGCAACGCGCCCACGGATCGTGCCTTTGCCGCCATGGTCGACACGCACCAGATGCCTCGCGCCCTGCCCGAGGCGCTGCTGGAAGGGCTGGCCTGGGACGCGATGGAACGGCGCTACGACAGCCTGTCGGACCTGCAGGCCTATTCGGCGCGCGTGGCCTCGGCCGTGGGGGCGATGATGTGCGTCCTGATGGGCGTGCGCGACCGCGATGCGCTGGCCCGGGCCTGCGATCTGGGCGTGGCCATGCAGCTGACGAATATTGCCCGCGACGTGGGCGAGGACGCGCTCGAAGGGCGGCTATACCTGCCGCTTGACTGGCTCGACGAGGCCGGGATCGCGCCCGATGACTTTCTCTCCGACCCCAAGCCGCGCAAGGCGATCCGCATGATGGTGCGCAGGCTTCTGATGCAGGCCGACCGGCTCTATGCCCGGTCAGAGGCCGGGGTGAAGCGCCTGCCGCTGTCCTGTCGCCCGGGCATCCTGGCCGCGCGCTACATCTATGCGGGCATCGGCGGACGGGTGCAGGCCATGGGGCACGATTCGATTTCGACCCGCGCGCATACGTCCAAGGGTCAGAAACTCGGCTGGCTGGGTCTTGCCATGCTGCGCGCGGGCACCACGCTCGTGATGCCGCGCTCACCATTGCTTTACGCCCAACCACTGACCGAAACCGCCTTTCTCGTCGATGCCGCGGCCCGGGACATGACCGAGGCCACAGACCGGGTGGACCGGTTCCACGCGGCCCTCGCCCAGGTCGCCCAACAAGAGGCGGCGCGGAAGTCTTCCTTGATGCAGGGCGCGCTACGCCCTAACTGACCTGCATGGTCTGGGTGCTCTTTGCCATTTTCCTTGTCGCCTGCTTTGCTGCGGGCTCGACCGGCGGTCTTTTCCCGCCGGGGCAATGGTATCGCGACCTGTCGAAACCGCCCTGGACCCCGCCCGACTGGTTGTTCCCGGTCGCCTGGAGCTTTCTCTATATCTGTATGGCCGCTGCGGGCGCCCGTGCGGCACTGGCCCCGGACAATGCGCTGGCCATGGCGTTCTGGGCGTTGCAGATCGCGCTCAACGGGCTTTGGACCCCGGTCTTTTTCGGGCTGAAGCGGATCAAGCTTGGCATGGTCGTGTTGTCGGCCCTGTGGCTGTCGGTGGCCGCGTCCATCTGGGCGCTCTGGCAGGTGGACATGATCGCGGGGCTGCTGTTCGTGCCCTACCTGGTCTGGGTCACGATTGCGGGCGCGCTCAACCTCTCTGTCTGGCGTCGCAATCCGGATCAGGCCTCGAACCCTGCCTGATCTTCATCTTTCCATGAAAACTCCGGGGGTTTGGGGGCAGAGCCCCCAATCTCACACTGGATCAAACCGCCAGCCACGCCGCCGCGGTACCCGGACCGCCAGCATCGGCTTCAAAAGCGGTGAGCGAAACCGGGTCAGATCCAGCGCCTCGTGCACGCCCACGGTTTCCTCTCCGTCGATCTTTGTGCGGACGGCCGAGCGGGAATAGAACGGCGCGTCGAGCATGTTCTTGACCTGCCGGGGGCGGTAGCCTGGATCGGCGCGGGTTTCGCGCTTCACCGCCCAAAGCGACCGGGCAAAGGGGGCGCGCTCGGGGGGCGTGATGACCTCGGCCCTGCCATCCGCGTCGAAGCGGATCGCGCGGGCCAGGTCGCTGCCATCAAGCCGTGTTGCGTCGTAGAAACAGGTGCTGCCGCCACCCGTGGGAAAGCGGCCCCAGGTCCAATATCGGAAATCCTGTTCCAGCGCGCGGGTGCCGAAATTGGCATCGAAATACCCGTGCCCGGTCCATTGCCAGCCCGGCGCTTCCAACTCGACCTCGACCGTGGCTGTGGGGGCAAAGGGACGCCAGACATGGGCGCCATCGTCGGTCAGCAGCATCTCGACCGTGGTGAGCGCGCTGGGGATCACCCGGATCTGCCCGCGCACGCGCGACACGATGGGCAGTGACGAGATTTCGTTGATGTCGATGAACAGCTGGTCGCCTTCCCAGCGCATCATGGATGGGCCGACCTCGAGCCGCGAGGCGGTCTGGCGCAGGGCGCTGCGGCCCCGGTCGGTCATGGTGAACCGCCCGCCGGGGCCATAGGTGGCCACATTGATGCAGCAGTGATTGGCCGGATCGCGCCGCCCGGACCAGGCGTACCAGGGCGAAAAGACCGATCCTATGAACCCGATGACGGAAACGGCGCGGGCGCCGTCGTCGCTGATCCCGTCGACATACCACCAGGCGTAGCCGTTTGGCGGAACGTCGAGGTTGAAGAAAGGTCGCTCAAGATCGCTTCGGCCGCGTGCCGGCCGGAGAGAGTCGCCATCGGCACCCCCGCCCCCGGATGGGCCCCGCCCCCCGCCAGGTAGAGCCCCCGCACAGCCGTCCGGGCCGTCGGCCTGCGAAAGGCCGCCGTCATGCCGTGCGGGCTCTGCCCGTAAAGCGACCCGGCCGAGGCGGGAAACATCCGGTTGAATATCGCGGGCGTCGTCAGGGCCTCGGGTCCCGGGTCGGGGCCGAAGCGCAGTCCGAAACGGTCGAGCGTTCGGAAGGTCCGTGTCAGACATGGGGCAAACTCCTCGGCCTTTGGGTCGGGGGTGGTCAGGGGGGGTGCGTTCAGGATGATTTCGAAGCGTTCGGTGCCAGGCGGCGGCTCTGCCTGCCCGCGATCCTCGGCGCAGATATAGATCGTGGGGTCGCGGGGCACGCGGCCCGCGCGCAGATCGTCGAATTCGGCCTGCCGGGTGCCGCTGAAAAACACATTGTGATGGACCAACTCCGGCCCTTCGGCCTTGGCGGCAAAGCTCCAGACCTGGGCCGAGTAACTGCGCGCGTCGGTTCTTGTCTGGGGCGCCACCGGGGCCGTGTCGGGGCCAAGCTCGGCCGTGGCCAAAGCCCTTGGATCGCCGTTGAATACGACATGATCGGCTGCCAACGCCGTGCCATCTTCAAGCTGCACCGCACGGACCGCGCCGTTTTGGATGTCGATCCGTTCCACATGGGCGTTGTAGTGAAACGACGCCCCCAGCCGGACGGCCAGATCGGCAATTGCGCGGGCCAGCGCATGCATGCCGCCCTTGACGCACCAGACGCCGCCTGCCTCGGCCTGCCAGATCAGCGACAGGACGGCGGGGGACTGGTAGGGCGATCCGCCCAAATAGGTGGCATAGCGCCCAAACAGCTGCGCGAGCCGCGGGTCGCTGAACTGCCGGGCAAGTGTCTGCGCCAGCGTCGACAGCGGCGCCATGTCGGGCACCAGCCGCGGGCGGCGCAGCACATGGCCGGTAAGCGCCAGCGGCGCGGGTTTCGCGGCGCGCATCATGGGCGCGTCGAACGCGGCGAAAAGCCGTTCGGCCCGCGCGGAAAAGGCGCGAAACTCTGCCTCGGCCCGCGCCCCGGCAAAGGCGCGCACGGCGTCGGCGCTGGCCTCGGGGTTGGCATGGAGGTCCAGCGTGCCGCCGTCCGGCCACCAATGCCGGGCCAGGATCGTTTGCGGGATCAGGCTCACATGATCCTCGAGCCGTGTGCCCGCGGCGGCGAAAAGATCGTCGAAGACATGGCGCATGGTCAGCACCGTGGGGCCGGCATCCACGGGTCCGGCGGCAGAGGGCACGGTGCGCATCTTGCCGCCCGGAGCCGCATGGCGTTCCAGAACGGTCACGGCACAGCCCGCCGCCGCCAGTCGCAGGGCGGTGGCCAGGCCGCCGATCCCGGCGCCGATCACGGTCACCTTGGGGCGTTCTGAAACATGCGGTGTCGCCATAAGGGGAATTGTTGACTCGTTCCATGAAAGTGTCCAGTATGATTTACACATTGATGTCTTGCAATCTAGACATTGTGATCAGGACAGGAGGCCCCATGGCTTTGCACGCGCGTATCAACACCGCCATCGGTCGCGCCATCGCGGTAGGCCAGAACGGGGTCGCCCCCAAACAGCTCTCCGAGGCGCTTGATTATGCAACAAGCCCCGGCGGCGCGCGGATCAGGCCCACGATTCTCTTGTCCGTCGCGATGGCCTGCGGCGACGATCGGCCCGGCGTCTCCGATGCCGCGGCAACTGCACTTGAGCTGATCCATTGCGCGTCACTGGTCCATGACGACCTGCCCTGTTTCGACGATGCCGAGATTCGGCGCGGGAAGCCCTCGGTCCATCGCGCCTACTCCGAACCGCTGGCGGTTCTGACCGGCGACAGCCTGATCGTGCTGGCCTTCGAGGTTCTTGGTCATGCGGCCAAGGAAGACGCGATGCGCGCGGCGCAGCTGGTTGTCACGCTCGCGCGGCAGACCGGCATGCCGAACGGCATTTGCGCGGGGCAAGGCTGGGAAAGCGAGCCTTCGGTCGATCTGGGCGCCTATCACCGCTCCAAGACCGGGGCACTGTTCATCGCGGCCACGCAGATGGGGGCCATCGCGGCGGGCCAAGAGCCCGAGCCGTGGTACGAACTGGGCGCGCGCATCGGCGAGGCGTTCCAAGTGGCGGACGATCTGCGCGACGCGCTTTACGACACTGACACGCTGGGCAAGCCCGCGGGACAGGACGACCTGCACGGCCGGCCCAATGCAGTGGCCGAGCTGGGCGTCGAGGGTGCGATCACCCGGCTCAAGAACATCCTGGGCGGCGCGATCGCGTCGATCCCGTCCTGCCCCGGAGAGGCCGCGCTGGCGCAGATGGTGCGCATGCAGGCCGAGCGCCTGACGCCTGTGGTCGAACCGGCCCAGGCCCGGGTCTGACCCCATGGTCGACGCCGCCCAACCGGCGCCCGCGACACGGTCCAAAGGGTGGCGCAGCTGGTGGCATCGCCGCATCGCCAGCCCGCGGTTCCAGGATTGGGCGGCAGGCTTTCCCCTGACACGTGGTCTGGCCCGGCGCGACGGTGCCGAGATCTTCGACCTGGTCCAAGGTTTCGTCATCAGCCAGGCGCTGATGGCGCTTGTCGAGCTGTGGGTTTTGCATCGCCTGATGGACGGGCCGCAAGGGGCGGCAACGCTCGGCCCGCTGTGTTCCGTGCCTGTGGACCGCATGGAGATTCTGCTGCAGGCCGGCGCGGCGATGGGTCTTTTGCAGCGGCGGCGGGACGGGCGGTTTGGGCTGGCGCGCAAGGGCGCTGCGCTTTTGGGCGTCCCGGGGCTCGAGCCGATGATCCGCCATCACAAGGCGTTCTACCGCGACCTCGAAGATCCTGTTGCCCTGTTGCGGGGGCAGGGCCGGGGCGAATTGGCCGCCTTCTGGCCCTATGTCTTCGGCGCCGGGGGCGCGACCGATCCCGAGGTTACGGCGACCTACTCCGACCTCATGGCGCAATCCCAGCATCTGGTGGCGCAGGACACGCTGCGGCAGGTGAACCTGTCAGGGGTGACGCGTCTTCTGGATGTGGGCGGCGGCACCGGTGCCTTTCTAAGCGCGGTGGCGCGGGCCCATCCCAAGCTCGAGCTGCATCTGTTTGATCTGCCCCTGGTCCGCGACGGCGCCTTGGCGCGATTCGACAAAGAGGACCTGACAGGGCGAGTCACCGTGCATGGCGGATCGTTTCGCGACGATCCTCTGCCCGCGGGCGCCGATGCGATTTCCCTGATCCGTGTGCTTTACGATCATACCGATGACACCGTGCGCGCGCTTTTGGCCAAGGTCTTTGCGACGCTGCCGCCCGGAGGTCGCCTGATCGTGTCCGAGCCGATGGGCGGCGGGCATAAGCCCGAGCGCGCCGGCGATGTCTACTTTGCCTTTTATACCATGGCGATGGGGACGGGACGTGCGAGATCGGCGCGCCGGATTGCCGAATTGGCCGCCGAGGCCGGGTTTGTGCAGGCCGAAATCCTGCGTCCTGCGCGCCCCTACGTCACCTCGGTTGTGACCGCGCAGAAACCGGGCGCATCGACCTGACATCAAAGTGTCCAAATTAGTTGACACATCTGTCTGTAAGCTTAAACTGACAACCTAGAAGAGGGCCGAGTCACCGGACCTCGACGCGAACAACCAGGGAGCCTGGCCATGGACACATCCGCCGTCCTTCTTTGCGGTCCACGCGACCTGCACCTGGATACCCTGCAACTGACCGATCCCGGGCCGGACGATCTGGTGATCGAGATCGCTCATTCGGGCATTTCGACCGGTACCGAAAAACTGTTCTGGTCCGGCACGATGCCGCCGTTTCCCGGCATGGGTTATCCGCTGGTCCCCGGCTACGAAGCCGTGGGCGAGGTCGTCGAGGCCGCCCCGGGGTCCGGCTATGCGCCCGGTGACCGCGTGTTCGTGCCCGGCGCCAACTGTTTCGAGGGCGCGTTTGGCCTGTTTGGTGCCGCCGCGCACCGGGTCATCAGCGCGCCCGACCGGGTGACCCGAATCGATGCGGGCCACGGGGCCGAGGGTGCGCTTTTGGCGCTGGCCGCCACCGCGCGCCATGCCATGGCCGGACTCGACAAATCCGTTCCCGACCTGATCGTGGGTCACGGTGTTCTGGGTCGCCTTCTGGCACGCCTGACACTTGCGGCAGGTGCGCCTGCGCCCACCGTTTGGGAAATCGACCCGACCCGCCAGACCGGCGCCGAGGGCTACGAGGTTCTTCACCCCGATAACGACCCGCGCCGCGACTACACCAGCATCTACGATGCGTCGGGTAATGGCGCGCTGCTCAATGATCTTGTCGGCCGCATCGCCAAAGGCGGAGAGATCGTGCTGGCCGGGTTCTATACCGAGCCGCTCAGCTTTGCCTTCCCGCCCGCCTTCATGAAAGAGGCGCGGTTCCGGGTGGCCGCCGAGTGGGGCCACAGCGATCTGGCCGCAACGCGCGCGCTGGTCGAAAACGGCGCGCTGTCGCTGGCCGGGCTTATCACCCATCGCCGGGCTGCCGCTGACGCGCCCGACGCCTATCAGACCGCGTTCGAGGACCCGGCCTGCCTGAAAATGATCCTGAACTGGGAGGAAGCCGCATGAAGGACGAAGTCCCGAACCTGAAGGATCTCGACCGTCGCTTGCGCGACGAAGCCGCCGAAGAGCCCACGCTCGAGGTGCCGCAGGGCGAGCCCACGAAAAAGACGCAGATCATCGCGATCTACGGCAAGGGCGGCATCGGCAAGTCCTTCACGCTTGCCAACCTGAGCCACATGATGGCCGAGCAGGGCAAGCGCGTGCTGCTGATCGGCTGCGACCCGAAATCTGACACGACCTCGCTGCT
>CAJXWO010000051.1 GCA_913062865.1 uncultured Paracoccaceae bacterium
ATCAAAACGCACGACCAATCAGACAGTGCACAACCCGTTCTCAGCCGCGCACGCTGAGGTGTCCGTCAGATCAAGTCGCGTGCTTTACACGTGAAATAGGCCCAGGCCTCCTCGAGGCATTTCAGGGCCTCCGCGGCAGAGACCGGCGCGGGTTTCGATGTGGTCGACATGGGGTGTCACTTTCTGCTCGCTGTCCCCTCCCCGCCCCAGATGTGGCACGGCGACGGTGGTATGACATCCCCTTCCTGCGCAGCCTAGGCATGCAACTAGGTCATGGCGCAAAAGGCGCATTCGGACCCAGGCAAAAAAGGGGCCCAGCGGGCCCCTTTCCAACGTTGTATCGCATTACGGCTCAGACGGCGCGTTCGACCATCATCTTCTTGATCTCTGCAATCGCCTTGGCCGGGTTCAGGCCCTTGGGGCAGGTCTTGGTGCAGTTCATGATCGTGTGGCAACGGTAGAGCTTGAACGGGTCTTCCAGTTGATCCAGACGCTCGCCCGTCGCCTCGTCGCGACTGTCGATGATCCAGCGATACGCATGCAGGAGCGCAGCCGGGCCGAGGTAACGGTCGCCGTTCCACCAGTAGCTGGGGCAGGCGGTCGAGCAGGACGCGCACATCACGCATTCATACAGACCGTCCAGCTTTTTGCGGTCTTCGATGGACTGCTTCCACTCTTTCGCGGGACGGTTGGTCTTGGTTTCCAGCCAAGGCATGATGCTGGCGTGCTGGGCATAGAAATGGGTCAGGTCCGGGATCAGGTCCTTGACCACCGGCATATGCGGCAGGGGATAAATCTTCACGTCGCCCTTGATCTCGTCCATGCCGTAGATGCAGGCCAGCGTGTTGATCCCGTCGATATTCATCGCGCAGGACCCGCAGATACCTTCGCGGCAGGACCGGCGGAAGGTCAACGTGGGGTCGATCTCGTTCTTGATCTTGATCAGCGCGTCCAGAACCATCGGACCGCAGGTGTCCATGTCCACCCAATAAGTATCGACACGCGGGTTCTCGCCATCATCCGGGTTCCAGCGGTAGATCTGGAACTTGCGCAGGTTCGTGGCCCCCTCGGGCTTGGGCCAGGTCTTGCCGGTCCGCATCCGGCTGTTCTTGGGCAGGGTCAGTTGAACCATCGTTTCCCTCTCGATTTTGCAGAGACATTAGGCCATTGCGCAGCGCAGTCCAATCGGCCAAATGACTTCATTTCGACGCAGCGACCACGCTTGGCCGGGGGGCACCACGGCGGTGTGCGACCGTGTCGCGAATGAGCCGTTCGAGCTTGTCGAGCAGCATGTTGTTGTCGAACCGCGCCACGGCCACCTCTCGGGCGTTCGCGGTCAACTCTTGCCTGTCACCGCTGCTCAGAACGGTTTCGATACGGTCGGCGTAACCGTCCTCGTCATGTTCATCCACAAGATAGCCCGTGACGCCATCCTCGACCGCCTCGGGAATACCGGCGTGACGGGTGGAGATCACGATACAGCCCGATGCCATCGCCTCCTGAATGGCGATCGGCAGCCCCTCCGTATTGCCATCCGCGGCGGTAACCGAATGCTGCAGGAAAACCTCGATTTCGGCCAGATGGCGCCGCACATCGTCATGGGACAGGGCACCGGGCAGGCTGATCCGGTCCTGCAGGCCAAGCTCGCGCACCAACGCGCGGGCGGGTTCCAGCTGCGGGCCGGCCCCGGCCAGGGTCAGACGCGCCTCGGGCAGGGCACGGGTTGCACGGGCGAACGCGCGGATCGTGACCAGCGGCGCCTTTTTCTCGACCATACGCCCAACGGCCAGGCAGGATTGCGGGCGTTTCTGGCCCGGACGAAACACGCGGATGTCCACGCCCGAGGGGATTACATGGGCATTCTGGTTGTGAATGCCGTGCTTGCCCAGGTTATCGAGCAGGAATTGCGATACCGAGAATATGCCATCGAGCCCGGGCACGCAGCGGCGATAGGCATCGACAAGCTCACCGCTTTGAAGGCTTTTCGAGGCATCGGTCCCCCGGAAATAGCTGAAAACGGGCAAGCCCATCTCGTGCGCCAGGGGCGCCACGGCCAGGGCTTGGGTACCGAATTGCGCCAGCACCACTTCGACGCGCTGTTCGCGCAGGAACGCGGCGAGTTCGCGCTTTCGATTGCCGAAGGGCGGGCGCGATGTGCCATAGCGCAAACGGTTCAACAAAAGCGCCGCCGGAAAACGCACCCTGTCGGCAAGCGACAGCGGGCTGCGCCGTTCGAACACGGGCTTGCCGAACGGGTTTTCGCCCAGGTACCGACCGGTCACAATGCACGTCTCGCCGCCGAACAGCAGCTTGAAATGCCTGTTGATCATGGTTTCTCCCGGCACATAATAGTCGCCTGTGGCAATGGCGGTTCGCATGGCACCTCTCTGGCTCGCACGGCGCGTTTTAGGCTTGGGCACGGGTCTGCGCAACCTTGCAAAGCGTGTCGGCACCCGGCGTTACTGTGCAGCGAACGACGGAACGAGGAAAGTGGCATGGGACTTCGGCGCGCCCTGCGCAACGGTTTTCGCCGACATGGTCTGAGATTGCCTGGCTGGCTCCTGCGGGATGATGAGCCCCATATGCGGCGCGTCGCCCGCACCCTATCCCGCGGCGATATCGTTCTGGATCTGGGGGCCCACACCGGTATCGCGGCGATCGAGTTTTCGCATTGCGCGGGCCGGGTCTACGCGTTCGAACCCCATCCCGACATCTTTGCGGCGCTGCAACGGAACACGCGCGCCTACCCCCGGATCGTTCCCGTACGGAAAGCCGTATCCGATACCACCGGCACCGCGCAGCTGTTTTTCGAGCCGCCCGCGCGGCCGGGCTTTTTCGAAGGCTCGACCCTGGTCACGACCAAGTCGAACCTGTCCTACGCCAACGCCCACGAGGTCGAGACGGTGGCGCTGGCCGAGTTCATCCTATCGCTCGACCGCGATGTCGCGCTGATCAAGATGGATGTCGAGGGTGCCGAGTACCGGATCCTGTCGGCGCTGATCGAGACCCCGGCCATCGCCCGAGTTCGCGAAATTCACGTGGAAGATCACTGCGACCGGGTCGCGGGACTGGCCGAGGAACGCGCCGCGTTCGAGGCGCGCGCGGCCGCGTTGGGCGTGCTCGACCGCTTTGATTTCGGCTGGCCCTAGAACGGAAAAACGCCCCGGGGTCATCTGTCCACCGGGGCGTTTCGCATGATCTTTCAAGCCTGTATCGGGTCTTAGTAGACCCGTGCCTTGGGCGCGATGCGCTTGAGGTCGATTCCGCCTTCGTTGTGCCCGAGAAGCGGGTTCAGGTGCACGGGGCGATAGTCGAGCTCGACCTTGCCGTTGACCCAGGACAGCGTGTGCTTGCGCCAGGTCTCGTCATCACGGTCGGGATAATCCTCATGCGCGTGGGCGCCACGGCTTTCCTTGCGCGCCTCGGCCGAATAGATCGTGGCAAGCGCGTTGGGCATGAGGTTCGTCAGTTCCAGCGTTTCCATCAGGTCGCTGTTCCAGACCATCGAGCGGTCGGTGACGCTGATATCGTCCATCTTGGCGGCGACCGCGTCCATCTTCTCGCAGCCCTCCGCCAGCGTCTTGTCGGTGCGGAAGACGGCGGCATCCTGCTGCATGGTCTTCTGCATCTCGAGCCGCAGCTCGGCGGTGCTGACGGTGCCCTTGGCGTGGCGCAGGCCGTCGAAGCGGGCAATCGCCTTGTCGACGCTGGCCCGGTTCGGGCTGGGCACGGCACTGTTCGGGTCCACGATCTCGCCCGCCTTGATCGCGGCAGCGCGGCCAAAGACCACAAGGTCGATCAGCGAGTTGGAGCCCAGGCGGTTCGCGCCATGCACCGAGGCACAGCCCGCCTCGCCCACGGCCATCAGGCCCGGCGCGATGCGGTCTGGATCGTCCTGGGTCGGGTTCAGCACCTCGCCCCAGTAGTTCGTGGGAATGCCGCCCATGTTGTAATGCACGGTCGGCAGCACCGGGATCGGCTCTTTCGTGACGTCGACACCGGCAAAGATGCGGGCGGATTCGGAAATGCCCGGCAGACGTTCGGCCAGGGTTTCCGGCGGCAGGTGGTTGAGGTGCAGGTGGATATGATCGCCATCCTTGCCCACGCCGCGGCCTTCGCGGATTTCCATGGTCATGCAGCGGCTGACCACGTCGCGGCTTGCCAGGTCCTTGTAGGTGGGCGCATAGCGCTCCATGAACCGCTCGCCTTCGGAGTTGGTGAGGTATCCCCCCTCGCCCCGCGCGCCTTCGGTGATGAGGCACCCGGCACCATAGATGCCAGTGGGGTGGAACTGGACGAATTCCATGTCCTGAAGCGGCAGACCCGCGCGGGCCACCATACCGCCGCCGTCGCCGGTGCAGGTATGGGCCGAGGTCGCGCTGAAATAGGCCCGGCCATAGCCGCCCGTGGCCAGCACGGTCATTTTGGCCGAGAAGAGATGCAGCGTGCCGTCATCCAGCTTCCAGCACAGCACCCCCTGGCACACGCCGTCTTCGGACATGATCAGGTCGATGGCGAAATACTCGATATAGAACTCGGCATTGTTCTTGAGCGACTGGCCATAAAGCGTGTGCAGGATCGCATGGCCGGTCCGGTCGGCGGCGGCACAGGTGCGTTGCACGGGCGGGCCTTCGCCGAATTCGGTCGTGTGGCCACCAAAGGGACGCTGGTAGATGTTGCCCTCTTCGGTGCGGGAAAAGGGCACGCCGTAATGCTCCAACTCGTAGACCGCCTTGGGCGCTTCGCGGGCAAGGTATTCCATCGCGTCCGTGTCGCCCAGCCAGTCAGAGCCCTTGACCGTGTCGTACATGTGCCACTGCCAATGGTCCGGGCCCATATTGCCCAACGACGCCGCGATGCCGCCCTGGGCGGCAACGGTGTGCGAGCGGGTCGGGAAGACCTTGGTCACGCAGGCGGTGCGCAGGCCCTGTTCGGCCATGCCGAGCGTGGCGCGCAGGCCCGAGCCGCCGGCCCCGACCACCACCACATCGTATTCGTGGGTTTCGTATTCGTATTCAGCCATCAAAACTGCTCCGGTTTACAGCGCCAGCTTCGCGACGGCGAAAATGCCCGTCGCGGCGGCAGCGTAGGAAAGGCAGATCATCGCGATGATCAGGAATTTCTCCATCGGACCGTGGACATAGTCCTCGATCAGGGCCTGAACACCGTTCTTGAAATGCATGAAGCTGACCGCGATGGTCAGCGCGGCCACGATCGCCGGGAAGGGACGGGCGAAATAGGAGGTGACCTCTTCATACGAGGCTCCCAGCATGGGTCCAAAGGTCAGCAGGAACATCGGGATCAGGATCAACAGCGCATAGGAGCTGAGGGTCATGGACCAGTGATGCTCGGTCCCTGATTTGGCGGACCCAAGGCCGATCACCCGCTTGCGGTCAGTGAGATAACGCATCTTGGATTCCTTCTCAGATCACGAGGATAGTCAGCACGGTCATCACGGCCGACCCGCCGATCACCGCCCAGCCCAGCTTTTCTGCCGTCTCAAGCTCAAGCATCTTGGCCTGGTCCCAGATCAGGTGACGGATCCCGGCCAAGGTATGGTACCAAAGCCCCCAGAGCGACAGGACCAGCACCAGATCGCCGAACCAGCTGGTCAGCACACCATTGGCCACCGCGAAATACTCGGCCGAACTGGCAGCGGCCAGGAACCACCAGACGATCAACAAGGCCGCGACCAGGATCGCGTTGCCGGTAATCCGGGTCAGGATCGAGCTGATCGAGGTGATTTGCGGACGGTAGATTTGCAGATGGGGCGATAGCGGGCGATTGCCCCTGTTCACGTCGGCCATTGGTACATCCCTTTCGGTTCCCTGAGGCAGTGTTCTAATCGTTTTTGGCACGCTGTCACGTCGCCGTTCCAGCGCAAGGGTATGGTTTTTTGGCGCATCCCAAGCAATTCGTGCCATTTGTGATCACTGCCCGCCAAGCTGTGATCACAAAGTTCGGCGGTAACGGCTGTCACCACTGCTCTGCGATCTCGGCAAGATAAGGTTCGAATTCCGCACACATTATGATTTCGGCATAATACGGATCGTAGAACGCATTTGCCTCGCCACAGGATTCGATCCGCACCAAGAGCGTTTCGGGCAAGATGAAATCGTCGTTCATCGCCGCGATCTCTTCGATCATCAGTTGCGCGGTCAGGGTGTCCGCATGGTCGGGGTCGATGACCAGCTCGAAACTGTCGCCGCTGCCGGTGATCTCGTCCAGAACCACACCCCAGCTATCATAGGCCAGATCGTATTCATCCGGGCAGGTCTCGGCCCGCTCTTCCGGCAAGCCCATATCCGCTGCGAAATCATCGCGGCTGTCGGGATTGCCTCCGTAGAACAGGCAGACCGTGTTGTAGAACCGCTGTTCGTCCGGGCCGTGCACCCCCCAAAAGGCGATCTCGTCTCCGTCCTCGGCGCGTTCAATCGCCTCGGTCCAGAAGCCGTCGGACACATGGTAGGCTAGGTCGAGCGCCGCGTCTTCTTCGTAAAGCAGGTCGATCAACAGGATGGACAGCACATCGGCGGCGTCTTCCTCCTGGCCGTATACGGGCATTTCCAACAGGTCGATCAGGGCATGGCCCAGCTCGTGATAGAAGATGCCAAGGATATTGGCCTCGACGAACGCCGTGCGCTCGTTCGCCCAGGCCGGCCCGCAGGCCAGCCCCAGCGCCGCCGCGGCGGCGATCAGACGGGCATCAGCGCCCAATAGTCCAGATCCAGCAATACATGAGGCAGGTATTTACCATCCTCGCCCTTCAGCTCAAAGGGGGCACCGCCCTTTGTGGCCACCAGCCGCAGCCGGATCGCACCGACGCCCGGTGCCGCCGTCTCGGCCTTGTCGAGCACTTCGGACCAGGCCTTGACCGTGTCGCCAGCGAAACAGGGGTTCGCATGGGCCCCGCCGTTCAGCCCCACAATCATCTGGGCATTGGCCAACCCATTGAAGGACAGGGCGCGCGCCATGGAAATCACGTGACCGCCATAGATCAGGCGGCCCTCGGGGCGGAAGGTCAGGTCGAAATGCACTTTGGCGGTGTTCTGCCACAGGCGCGTGGCCAGCATATGCTCGGCCTCTTCGATGGTCACGCCGTCCACATGGTCGATGGTTTCGCCCACCTCGTAGTTGCCCCAGCGATGCGGCTCGCCCGCAAGGGCATAGTCGTACCCGGCAAAGCTCAGTCCCTCGGGGATCATCAGATCCTCGGGCGCGACGGCACGGGCCAGATCCGGCACGACCGTTTCAGGCGCGGCCGCGTCTGCATCGCGTTTGCGCACCATGACCCAGCGGACGTATTCCATCACCGGCTCATCGGTCTGGTTGAGGCCCGTGGTCCGCACCCAGACGACCCCGGTCTTGCCGTTCGAGTTCTGCTTGAGCCCGATCACCTCGGACACCGAGCGCAGCGTGTCGCCGGGCCAGACGGGTTTCAGCCAGCGCCCCTCGGCATAGCCCAGGTTGGCGACCGCGTTCAGGGACACGTCCGGCACGGTTTTGCCAAAGACCACATGGAAGGCTGCCAGATTATCGAGCGGACTGGCCGGCAGACCGCAGGACTGGGCGAAGGCGTCGGAGGAATAAAGCGCGTGCCGCGCCGGATAGAGCGCGTGGTAAAGAGCGCGCTCCCCTGCCCCCACGGTGCGCGGCACGGCGTGCTGGATCACCTGGCCCACGCTGTAATCCTCGAAAAACCGGCCCGGGTTCGTCTTGGTCATTCACTGCTCTCCAAGTTTGAGGTCGGGCGCATAGGTGCCATCAACCTCTTTCACCACGGCCTGTCCGCAGCGCATCACACCATTGGCATCATCCCAGGCATAGGTCGGGTTGCCATAAAGCTCCCACCCCTTGTCCAGCGCCGCGCTGACCTTGTGACAGAAGGCCGATGTGTCCTCTTCAGTCAGAAAACGGTAGAGTTTCATGGTCTTATCCGAAGGTCGGGTAGCCGGCCCAGTAGTGGATGCCGACGATCACGCCATAGACCACCAGGGTCGCGACGATCGCGGTGATCTCTTTCTTCGGCTCGGTCAGGACATGGGCGGGTTTCGACCATTCGGTCTGCTTGTTGATCACGATCACCTCGACCACGGCCCAGGCCAGAAGCCCGCCGAAGAGGATGAAGGACGCCACATCGCCGTTGACCAACAGGTGTGCCAGTGCCCAGGTCTTGACCGCAATCAGCTGTGGGTGGCGCATCTTCTGCCCCATCCGCGTCTTCATGCCCGAGGCCGCGAACAGGTAGACCGAGAAGATCATCAACAGGTTGTTGATCCCCACTGTTGCCGGGTGACGCCCCCAGAAGAACGCGCCATCGGCCCGGCCGTAGCCCACATACATCAACACGATGCTGGCCAGGATGGCGACGGTCGCGACACCTTTGCCGGCATTGCCCATCCGGGCGCGGGCATCGGGGGCGACACGTTTGAACAGATGGGCGGCGGTCCAGAGAAGAACACCGAGAATCAAGAGGGCCATGGGATCACTCCGCTGCGAGGGCTTCGATTGCCTCGGCTTTTGCCAGAGTTTCCCGTGCGGTCGCAACATGCAGGTTCTCGACGATGCGGCCGTCGACCACCGCAACGCCGCCCCCCTGCGCCTCGATCTCTTCGAACGCGGCGATCTGGCGGCGGGCCAGGTCGATCTCGGCCTCGGAGGGCGCAAAGGCCGCGTTGGCGATCTCGATCTGCGCGGGGTGGATCAGGGTCTTGCCGTCAAATCCCATGTCGCGGCCCTGCGCGCATTCGGCGGCAAGGCCCTCGTCATCCTTGAAAGCGTTGTAGACGCCATCGACGGCCACGATCCCCTCGGCCCGCGCGGCCAGCAGGCACATCTGAAGCGACGCCTGCAGCGGACCGCGGTCGGGGGTGAAGCGGCACTTCAGCTCCTTGGCGAGGTCATTGGTGCCCATGACAAACCCCGCCATCAGGGGATGCGCGGCAATGGCAGCGGCGTTCAGGATGCCCTTGGGGGTTTCCATCATGGCCCAGATCGGCAAATCGCCGGTGATTTCGGCCAAGGCATCGAGCTGCGCAGGCCCGTCCACCTTGGGCAAGAGCACCGCGTCGCAATCCATGTCCCGCACGGCGCGCGCGTCCTCAGCCCCCCATTCGGTATCCAGACCGTTGATCCGGACAATCCGCATGCGGCTGCCATACCCACCTTGGGCCAGGGCCGCGGCGAGTGTGGCGCGGGCGTTCACCTTTTCCTCGGGCGCGACCGCGTCCTCGAGATCGAAGATGATCGCGTCGACCGGCAGGGTGCGGGCCTTGTCCATCGCCCGGTCCTTGGACCCGGGAATATAAAGGACGGATCGGTAGGGGCGTGCGCTGTGGTCCATGAGTCTCTCCCGCAATTTTATTGCGCCGAAGGGGGCATTTTTTACCGGATTGTTCAAGGTCAATTTTGCCGCAACGCAGAAAATATGCCCTTGGCCCCGGCGCCTGCGCGCCCCGTCCGACCGCAGCATTAACCGTGATTTCAGCCCCGCGCCGCAGCCTTGGCGCCATCTTTACCTGCCCGGTTTTCGGGTTTCAGCCAAAGGATGCCGCCCATGCGCCCGATCTGCCTTGTCGCCCTTCTCGCCCCTCTCTCGACCTGCGCACCCGTCCTGGCACAGGCCCAGACGCCCGCCAATTGCGCCCCGCGCGACGTGGTCACCGAACGCCTGGCCGACCGGTTCGGCGAAGCGCGCCGCATGATCGGCATAGCCAGCAACAACACGGTGGTGGAAACCTATGCCTCGGACGAGACCGTAAGCTGGTCGATCACGGTGACCCTGCCCAACGGGCTGACCTGCCTTGTGGCGGCGGGCGAGGCGTTTCAGGCCCGGACCGACCCGCTGCCCGTCTCGGATCCGGATGCCTGAGCGGGCTCGACAAAGCGCATCATCATCCCCCATTTCGCGTCGGCGCTGAACCCGACCGCCTCGTAGAAGCCGCGCGCATTCCGGGCCTGCCCTGTCAGCAGCATCAGCTTGTAGCACCCTGCGGCGCGGGCGGCCTCGGCGAGCCGACCGATTACGGCACGTCCATGGCCCTGCCCGCGATGGTCCTTTTCGGTGACGACGTTTTCGATCAGCCCGTAGGGCCGCCCGCCATATGTCATGTTGGGCAACACATGCAGCGTGGCCATCGACAGGAGCTGCCCGCGCTCGACCTTGCCGAACACGCTGGTGCCGGGATGCGCCAGCACGCTGCCGAACTGGGCGCGCCCGGCAACGGCGCCGCTCCGGGTGAGTTGCCAGTACAGGATCTCGGCCCCCGGCCAGTCGTCCATCGTGAGCGCACGGACGGTCATGCCAGGGCCTCCCAGATCAGTTTCACGCCGGTCGCTGTCAGAAGCACATAGGTGACGGCAAAGAACAAGCGTTCCGGGATCATGCGGTGCGCCTTCACGCCCAGCCAGGTCCCGATCAGCGCGGCAGGCACCAGAAACAGGTCGGCCAGCAGCGTCTGCCAGGTGAAAATGCCCAGAAACGCATAGGGCACGAATTTCAGGATATTGATAATCCAGAAGATCAGCACCGTGCTGGCCTGATATGTCGTCTTGTCAAGCTTCCGGCCCAACAGGTAGACGGCGGCCGGCGGTCCGCCGGCATGGCTGACGAAGCTGGTGAACCCCACGAGCACCCCCAGCACATAGCCCATGCCGGTCGGCAAAGGCTGTTGCCCCAGCTTCACCCACCCCCGCGCGAGCGCGGCCTGCCAGGCCACAAAGGCCAGCGCGACCATGCCGATGATGAACCGCAGCACATCATCATTGGTCACCTGATACAAAAGCCCCCCAAGGATCACGCCGGGCACGCCGCCCAGCAGCAGCACCCGCGCATCGGGCCAGGACCAACGCCGCCAATAGGGGCGCAGGCTGGCCACGTCGATCAGCATCAGAAGCGGCAGCATGACGCCCAGCGCGATCCCCGGCGGCAGGAACAGCGCCAGAATCGTGGAGCTGGCAAAGGCCGCGCCGGACCCGAACCCGCCCTTGGAAATGCCCGCGAAAATGACAGCCGGCACGGCCACGGCAAAAAACGAAGGGGTCAATTCCAGCATGCTGCATCCGGCCTAAGCGCCCGGGAAACCGGGCCATTTACCGCTCACATAAACACATGCCCGGCACGACCGCCATGGCGTGCCGCGATGCAGCGCACTTGCGCGCGGGCCCATTCGGGTCTACCCCACGGCGCAAATTCAACGGACCGGAGACACTATCCATGGCCAGACCGAAGATTGCCCTGATCGGCGCCGGACAGATCGGGGGCACGCTCGCCCACCTCGCCGCGCTCAAGGAACTTGGCGATATCGTCCTTTTCGACATTGCCGAAGGCACACCCGAGGGCAAGGCGCTCGACATCGCGGAATCCGGCCCGTCCGAAGGCTTCGATGCCGCGCTCAAGGGCACGCAGGACTATGCCGATATTGCCGGTGCGGATGTGTGCATCGTCACCGCCGGTGTGCCGCGCAAACCGGGGATGAGCCGCGACGATCTTCTGGGCATCAACCTCAAGGTCATGAAGGCTGTCGGCGAAGGCATCCGCGACAACGCACCCGACGCGTTCGTCATATGCATCACCAACCCGCTCGACGCGATGGTCTGGGCGCTGCAGCAATTCTCGGGTCTGCCCGCGAACAAGGTCTGCGGCATGGCCGGTGTGCTGGACAGCGCCCGCTTCCGCCATTTCCTGAGCCTTGAATTCGACGTGTCTATGAAGGACGTGACCGCCTTCGTGCTGGGCGGCCATGGTGATACCATGGTGCCGCTGGTGCGCTATTCGACCGTGGCGGGCATTCCCCTGCCCGATCTGGTATCGATGGGCTGGACCAGCCAGGAAAAGCTGGACGCGATCGTGCAGCGTACCCGTGACGGCGGCGCCGAGATCGTGGGTCTGCTGAAGACCGGCTCGGCCTTCTACGCGCCCGCAACCAGCGCCATCGAGATGGCCGAGGCCTATCTGAAGGACCAGAAGCGCGTTCTGCCCTCCGCCGCCTATTGTGACGGCGAATTCGGGCTCAAGGGCATGTATGTGGGCGTACCGACCGTGATCGGCGCCGGCGGCATAGAAAAGGTCATCGACATCAAGATGACCAAGGATGAACAGGCCATGTTCGACAAATCGGTCGACGCGGTGAAGGGTCTGGTCAAGGCCTGCAAGGACATCGACGAAACGCTGGCCTGACCACGCGTTCTTGTCGGACAAGAAAACGCCCCGGTCCTTCCGGGGCGTTTTTCATTGAAAGAACCGTCTCGCCAAATCGGGATACCGTTCGGCAAGTGCTACGTCGAAAGCCGCGACCGTCAGCCCATCGGTGGGCGCGCTGCGCGTGTTCAGCGCAGGCAGCGGATCGCAGTCCGCCTCCAGGATCAGCCCAAGCGCCGTCAGCCGCGCATGTGCCTCGGCGTCCAGCACACGTAGCCGGTCGTGCAGCTCCAGCATCTTCCGAAGCTCCCCATCGCACGCTTGCAGCGCCGCGATCTGGGCGTGGCGATTGGACGAAACCAAACGTTCGAGCAATTCGGGATCGGCATCTGCATAGCGCAGCATCTTCAACAACCAGTGCCGCCCGGTCAGCCCGTCGAAATGCAGGATATGCGCTGCTGTCGACCGGTATTGGGCGGCACGGGTGTCCTTGCCGCGCACCCCCCGGAAAGACCAATGAATGCCGATGATATAGTCACCGCCCGTGGGCACCGCGCATTTGCCCGCCGAATGGCCGAGCATCCCGTGGATGTATAACGGCAGGTCCGCTCCGAAGATGGCCGCATCGAACCTGTCCCGTCCTTTTGTCGACAGACGGAAGCACCCCTCGAAGATATCCCTTGGTGGCGGGCCGCCGGTGTAGAAGCGTTCGGCGACGGGGATGTTCAGTTCGCAATCGAATTCCGCGATCCGGGCCAACTCGTCCTCCAGCGGCCTGGACTGATGAAGAAACTCGTTGGCATCCAGATGGATCAGCCAGTCCACGCCTGCCATCGCATAAGCTGCGTTGGCATTCAGCGATTGTCGTCGCATTTGGCTGTCCGGGCGCGTCCCTCGATGGGTCAGACCGGCCCAATGGGCCGCGTCGCACCGTGTGACATGGCATCCCGGCCAGGTAGAGAGCGTCTCGGCCACCGGATCGTCCGGCCGGTCTAGAAAAACGTGGACTTCCGCCGCGCCCTTGGACAGGTGCCAGGCGACATTCGCCAACACCAGAGGCGCGGGTTCGTCCACGGTCATGACGATGCCCCAGCTGGGTGCGGCCATGTCGGGTGTCCTTCGGTTGAACGATGCCCTGCCAGATGAGCCGAATCCGATTGACGGCGCAAGGCCCCAGACTTGTGATCACAGCTTGAAATCGTGTGATCACAAATTGCGGAAAACGGCCACAAAACCCCTACCTGCCGGAAAAAAGCGTTTCTTCGGCCACCGGTCCTATGCCTTAACACCTGCCAATTGTAGCAAGACGGGACAGTGTTTCATGAACATTCATGAATATCAGGCAAAGGCGCTGCTGCGCGACTACGGGGCCCCGGTATCGGATGGCCGCGTCGTGCTCAAGGCGGACGAAGCCAAAACCGCCGCCGGCGAACTCGACGGCCCGCTCTGGGTTGTGAAGGCCCAGATCCACGCAGGCGGCCGCGGCAAGGGCAGCTTCAAAGAGGCCGACGCGGGCGAAAAAGGCGGTGTGCGCCTGGCCAAGTCGGTCGAAGAGGCCGAAGCCGAAGCCAAGAAGATGCTGGGCCGCACGCTCGTGACCCATCAGACCGGCCCGGCGGGCAAGCAGGTCAACCGCATCTATATCGAGGATGGCAGCGACATCGAGCGCGAGCTGTATCTCGCCCTGCTCGTCGATCGCGTGACCAGCCGCATCTCTTTCGTCTGCTCGACCGAGGGCGGCATGGACATCGAAGAGGTCGCCGCGTCGACCCCGGACAAGATCCTGTCGTTCAGCGTCGATCCCGCCACTGGCTACCAGCCCTTCCACGGCCGCCGCATCGCGTTCGCACTGGGCCTCGAAGGCAAGCAGGTCAAGGAATGCGTGGCGCTGATGGGCATCCTCTACAAGGCCTTCACCGAGAAGGACATGGAGATGCTCGAGATCAACCCGCTGATCGTGACCGACACGGGCAACCTCAAGGTGCTGGACGCCAAGGTGGGCTTTGACGGCAACGCGATCTACCGCCACGCCGACATCGCCGCCCTGCGCGACGAGACCGAGGAAGACCCAAAGGAACTGGCCGCGTCCAAGTACGACCTGAACTACATTGCGCTTGATGGCGAGATCGGCTGCATGGTCAACGGTGCGGGCCTCGCGATGGCGACGATGGACATCATCAAGCTTTACGGGGCCGAGCCGGCCAACTTTCTCGACGTGGGCGGCGGCGCGACCAAGGAAAAAGTGACCGAGGCCTTCAAGATCATCACCTCGGATGCGAACGTCAAAGGCATCCTCGTGAACATCTTCGGCGGCATCATGCGCTGCGACGTGATCGCCGAAGGCGTGATCGCCGCGGTGAAGGAAGTGGGCCTTCAGGTCCCGCTCGTCGTGCGCCTGGAAGGCACGAACGTGGAGCTGGGCAAGAAGATCATCAACGAAAGCGGCCTCGACGTGATCGCCGCCGATGATCTCAAGGACGGCGCGCAGAAGATCGTGAAGGCCGTTAAGGGCTGAACTGTAGGGTGCGTGATCTCACGCACCGTCCCGAATAACAGGTGCGTGGGATCACGCACCCTACAAAGGAGCCACAAATTATGGCCGTCCTCGTAGACGAAAACACCAAAGTCATCTGCCAGGGCCTCACCGGCTCGCAGGGCACGTTTCACACCGAACAGGCCATCGCCTATGGCACCAAGATGGTCGGCGGCGTCACCCCGGGCAAAGGGGGCCAGACCCATCTGGACCTGCCCGTCTTCAATTCGGTGCATGAAGCCAAATCCGTGACCGAGGCGAATGCCTCTGTCATCTACGTCCCGCCGCCCTTTGCGGCCGACTCGATTCTCGAGGCGATCGACGCCGAGATGGAGCTCATTGTCTGCATCACCGAAGGCATTCCCGTGCTCGACATGATGAAGGTCAAGCGCGCGCTGGTGGACAGCACATCGGTCCTGATCGGGCCGAACTGCCCCGGTGTCATCACGCCCGATGCCTGCAAGATCGGCATCATGCCCGGCCACATTCACAAGCGCGGCAAGGTCGGGGTTGTGAGCCGCTCGGGCACGCTTACCTATGAAGCCGTGAAACAGACAACCGACGTCGGACTGGGCCAGTCCACCTGCGTGGGCATCGGCGGTGACCCGATCAAGGGCACCGAGCATATCGACGTGCTCGAATGGTTCCTGGCCGATGACGAAACCGAGGCGATCATCATGATCGGTGAAATCGGCGGCTCGGCCGAGGAAGAGGCCGCGCAATTCCTGGCCGACGAAAAGAAGAAGGGCCGCTGGAAACCCACCGCGGGCTTCATCGCCGGCCGCACCGCGCCTCCGGGCCGTCGCATGGGCCACGCAGGCGCCATCGTCGCCGGCGGCAAGGGCGGTGCCGAGGACAAGATCGAAGCGATGAAATCGGCCGGTATCGTGGTCGCAGACAGCCCCGCCACCCTGGGCGAGGCCGTGGTGAAGGCGATCGGCTGAAGCCAAAGTAGGGTGGGTTTGAAACCCACCCTACGCCACATATCAAGGGCGGGTCCGGTGCCACCGGGACGCCACAGAGGGCGCGCCCCGGGAGAGTAGAGAAATGACCGATCAATCCCCCAACGACCAATTCCACGCCTCGAGCTTCATGCAGGGGCACAATGCGGAATATCTCGAACAGCTTTATGCCCGTTACGCCGCCGACCCCAATGCGGTCGACGAGGCATGGCAGGCGTTCTTCCGCGAGCTGGGGGATGCGGACCAGGACGTACGCAAAGAGGCGCAAGGCCCCTCCTGGGCCCGGGCCGACTGGCCGCCCGCGCCGAATGACGATCTGACCCACGCGCTTGACGGCCATTGGCCCGAAGTCGCGGCCGAGGCAAAGGGCGCAGGCGACAAGATTCGCGCCAAGGCGGCCGAAAAAGGCGTCGCGGTCACCGATGACCAGGTCAAGCGCGCTGTGTTGGATTCGGTCCGCGCGCTCATGCTGATCCGCGCCTACCGGATCCGGGGTCACCTGGCCGCCGACCTGGACCCGCTGGGCATGCGCGACACCTCCAAGCACCCCGAGCTCGACCCGAAATCCTACGGCTTCACCGAGGCCGACATGGACCGCCCCATCTTCATCGACAACGTGCTTGGGTTGCAGGTCGCCTCCATCCGCGAAATCGTCGACCTCGTTCAGCGCACCTATTGCGGCACCTTCGCCCTGCAGTACATGCACATCTCGGACCCCGAGCAATCCTCTTGGCTCAAGGAGCGGATCGAAGGATACGGCAAGGAGGTCAAGTTCACCCGTGAGGGCCGCAAGGCCATCCTGAACAAGATGGTCGAGGCCGAAGGGTTCGAGAAATACCTGCATGTCAAATACATGGGCACCAAGCGCTTTGGCCTTGACGGGGGCGAGGCGCTGATCCCGGCGATGGAACAGGTGATCAAGCGCGGCGGCGCCCTGGGGATCAAGGAGATCGTGATCGGCATGCCCCACCGGGGCCGTCTCAACATCCTGGCCAACGTGATGGGCAAGCCCTACCGCGCCATCTTTAATGAATTCCAGGGTGGCAGCTTCAAGCCCGAGGACGTGGACGGTTCGGGCGACGTGAAATACCACCTCGGCGCATCGTCAGACCGCGAGTTCGATGGCAACAAAGTGCACCTGTCGCTGACCGCGAACCCAAGCCACCTGGAGGCTGTGAACCCGGTTGTCCTGGGCAAGGCCCGCGCGAAACAGGACCAACTGAACGACCCCGACCGCACCGGGGTTCTGCCCGTACTGCTCCACGGCGATGCCGCCTTTGCCGGTCAGGGCGTCGTTGCCGAGTGCTTTGGCCTGTCGGGCCTGCGCGGGCACCGCACCGGCGGCACCATGCATATCGTCGTGAACAACCAGATCGGCTTTACCACGGCACCGCATTTCTCGCGCTCTTCGCCCTATCCGACCGATATCGCGCTGATGGTGGAGGCGCCGATCTTCCACGTGAACGGCGACGATCCCGAGGCGGTGGTGCACGCCGCCAAGGTGGCCACGGAATTCCGACAGAAATTCCACAAGGACGTGGTGATCGACATCATCTGCTACCGCCGGTTCGGCCATAACGAAGGCGACGAGCCCATGTTCACGAACCCGCAGATGTACAACAGGATCAAGGGCCACAAGACGACCCTGTCGCTCTATACCGAGCGGCTGGTCAAGGACGGCCTGATCCCCGAGGGCGAAATCGAGGACATGAAAGCCGCCTTCCAGGCGCATCTGGCCGACGAATTCGAAGCGGGCAAGGAATACCGCCCGAACAAGGCCGACTGGCTGGACGGCCGCTGGTCGCATCTCAATCGGCAGGGCGAGAAATACCAGCGCGGCCAGACCGCTATCACCGAAGAGACGCTCAGCGATATCGGTACCGCGCTGACCCGCGCGCCCGAGGGCTTCACGCTGCACAGAACCGTTGCCCGCCTGCTCGAGACCAAGGCCAAGATGTTCGAGACGGGCAAGGGGTTCGACTGGGCCACGGCCGAGGCGCTGGCCTTCGGCTCGCTTCAGGTCGAAGGCTACCCGGTGCGCCTGTCGGGACAGGACAGCACACGCGGCACCTTCTCGCAGCGCCATTCAGGCCTTGTCGATCAGGAGACCGAGGAACGCTACTACCCGCTCAACCACATCCGCGAGGGGCAGTCGCGTTACGAGGTCATCGATTCGATGCTGTCGGAATACGCGGTTCTGGGCTTTGAATACGGCTATTCGCTGGCAGAACCCAACGCGCTGACCCTGTGGGAGGCGCAGTTCGGTGATTTCGCCAACGGCGCGCAGATCATGTTCGACCAGTTCATCAGCTCGGGCGAATCCAAGTGGCTGCGCATGTCGGGTCTCGTCTGCCTGCTGCCCCACGGCTACGAAGGTCAGGGGCCTGAACACTCGTCGGCCCGGCTCGAACGTTTCCTGCAGATGTGCGGCGGCGACAACTGGATCGTCGCCAACTGCTCCACGCCGGCAAACTATTTCCACATCCTTCGCCGACAGTTGCACCGCAGTTTCCGCAAGCCGTTGATCCTGATGACGCCGAAGTCGCTTCTGCGGCACAAGCTCTGCATTTCGAATGCCGAGGATTTCACCACCGGGTCCAGCTTCCACCGTGTGCTCTGGGATGATGCCGAAAAGGGCCATTCCGACACGCAGCTGAAACCCGACAACGAGATCAAGCGCGTCGTGATGTGTTCGGGAAAGGTGTATTTCGACCTTCTGGAAGAGCGCGACGCGCGCGGGCTGGACGACGTCTACCTGCTGCGGATCGAGCAGTTCTACCCGTTCCCGGCGCATTCGCTGGTCAAGGAACTCGAGCGCTTTTCGCAGGCCGAAATGGTCTGGTGCCAGGAAGAGCCCAAGAACCAGGGCGCCTGGAGCTTCATCGAGCCGAACCTCGAATGGGTGCTCGGCCGCATCAAGGCCAAGCACGGCCGCCCGGTCTATGCCGGTCGGGCCGCCTCGGCCTCGCCCGCGACGGGGCTGGCCAAGGAACACAAGAGACAACAAGAGGCGCTGATCGACGCGGCGCTGACCATCGAAGGAAAGTGATCTGATGACCACCGAAGTGCGTGTGCCCACGCTGGGCGAATCCGTGACAGAAGCGACCGTCGCGACCTGGTTCAAGAAGCCCGGCGACACGGTGGCCGTGGACGAGATGCTCTGCGAGCTGGAAACCGACAAGGTCACTGTCGAGGTTCCCAGCCCCGCCGCCGGAACCCTGGCCGACATCGTCGCCAACGAGGGCGATACCGTGGGCGTCGATGCGCTCCTCGCCAATATCTCCGAAGGTGCGGGCGACAGCGCCGGAGCGGCCGCTGAGGCACCCCAGACCACCGCACCCAAACAGGCGCCCGAGACCGACGATGGCGCGGGCGTCGACGTGATGGTGCCAACCCTGGGCGAGTCGGTCAGCGAAGCCACCGTTTCGACCTGGTTCAAGAAAGCGGGCGGCGCCGTCGAGCAGGACGAGATGCTTTGCGAGCTGGAAACCGACAAGGTGTCGGTCGAAGTCCCGGCCCCGGCCTCCGGCACGCTGACAGAGATACTCGCGAACGAGGGCGACACGGTCGAGGCGGGTGGCAAGCTTGCCATCATGTCCACGACGGGCGGTGCACCCGCCGCCGCGGGCCAGACCGACGCCGCAGCGCCGGCCGCGGCTGCACCTGCCGAGAGCTCAGACGGCAAGGATGTCGAAGACGCGCCTGCAGCGAAGAAAGCCATGGCCGAGGCCGGGCTCAGCCGTGACCAGGTACAGGGATCGGGCCGCGACGGCCGGATCATGAAGGATGACGTGGCCAAGGCCGCCAGCGCGACCGCGCAACCGGCACCATCCGCCGCCCCGGCGGCCCCGGCATCGGCCCCGCGCGCACCCGTCGCGGCCGAGGACGCCGCGCGCGAGGAACGGGTCAAGATGACCCGCCTGCGCCAGACCATCGCCCGCCGCCTCAAGGACGCGCAGAACACCGCCGCGATCCTGACCACCTATAACGAGGTGGACATGACCGAGGTCATGGCCCTGCGGTCCGAGTACAAGGATCTCTTCGAGAAGAAGCACGGCGTGCGCCTGGGCTTCATGTCCTTCTTCACCAAGGCCTGCTGCCACGCGCTGAAAGAGGTTCCCGAGGTCAACGCCGAGATCGACGGCACCGACATCGTCTACAAGAACTTCGTCCATATGGGCATCGCCGCAGGCACGCCCCAGGGCCTCGTGGTGCCTGTGATCCGCGACGCGGATGCGATGTCCTTTGCCGAGATTGAGAAGGCGATCAACGAAAAGGGCAAACGCGCCCGCGACGGCAAGCTCAGCATGGCCGAAATGCAGGGGGGTACCTTCACCATCTCGAACGGCGGCGTCTACGGCTCGCTCATGTCCTCGCCCATCCTGAACCC
>CAJXWO010000052.1 GCA_913062865.1 uncultured Paracoccaceae bacterium
GCACCCACCGATTTCCCCTACACCATCCGCGTGGTGTCCGAGATCACGGAATCGAACGGCTCGTCCTCGATGGCGTCAGTCTGTGGCGGGTCGCTGTCGATGATGGATGCGGGCGTTCCGCTCAAGGCACCGGTGGCCGGTGTGGCCATGGGTCTTGTTCTGGAAGAGGACGGATCCTTTGGCATCCTGACCGACATTCTGGGTGACGAGGATCACCTGGGCGACATGGACTTCAAGGTGGCGGGTACCGAGAACGGCATCACGTCGCTGCAGATGGACATCAAGGTTGCGGGCATCACGCCCGAGATCATGAAGCAGGCATTGGCCCAGGCCAAGGACGGCCGGATGCACATCCTGAACGAGATGTCCAAGGCCCTGACCGAAGCCGGTGAGTTCAGCGTTCATGCCCCGCGCATCGAGACGATGAACATCCCCACCGACAAGATCCGCGAAGTGATCGGGTCCGGCGGCAAGGTCATCCGCGAAATCGTCGAAGTGTCGGGCGCCAAGGTCGATATCAACGACGAGGGCGTGATCAAGATTGCCTCGCCCAACGGCGAAGCCATCCAGAAGGCCTATGACATGATCCACGCCATTGTGGCCGAACCCGAAGAGGGCGCTGTTTACAAAGGCACCGTGGTCAAGATCGTCGATTTCGGCGCCTTTGTGAACTTCTTTGGCAAGCGTGACGGCCTGGTGCATGTCAGCCAGATCGAGAACCGCCGCCTGAACCATCCGTCGGATGTGCTGAAGGAAGGCCAGGAGGTCTGGGTCAAGCTCTTGGGCTTCGACGACCGCGGCAAGGTCCGCCTGTCGATGAAGGTCGTCGACCAGGAGACCGGCGAAGAGATCAAGAAGGAAGAGGAAGACGCGGAGTGATCCGCGCCCTTCCATGAAAACGGAAAGCCCCGGCCAAGCGCCGGGGCTTTTTTTCTTTCAGGTCACCGTTTGTGACCTCAGATGATCTCGTCTTCGTCGAAGAGTGGCGCGGCCTCGCGTTCGCCGGCGATATGCTCGACCGCGGCCTCGGCCTGGACCCGGCGCGGGATGACCGCGATGTGGAACAGCGCGTCGCCTTCGTAGACCGCGGGAAAGATCGACCGGCCGATGATGATACCGGATTCCTCGGCCAGCACCTCGGTTTCGCTTTCGCCGAACGGGTCCGCGATCAGGCCCAGAACCGTGCTTTCCTCGACCAGGTCTCCGGTCGCCTTGAGCGTCCGCAGCAGCCCGCCCGACGGCGCCCGCACCCAGGACGACCGGCTGCAGAGCAACGGCGTCGACCGCGGTTTGGGCACGCCGCGGGGCGAGATCATGCCCAAATGGGCCATCACCCGCAGGATGCCGGACACCCCGGCCCGCGCGGCGTATTCGTCGAACCGCAGACCTTCGCCTGCCTCGTACAAAAGCACATCCACCCCTTGCGCCTCGGCCGCTTCGCGCAAGGAGCCTTCGCGCAGGCCCGAGGTCAGCATGACCGGGGCGGCAAAGGCCTCGCCCAGCGCACGCAGGCGGTCGTTGCCCGGGGTCAGTCGGATCTGCGGCAGGTTGGTGCGCCGGATCGCGGCGGAATGCAGGTCGATACCGATATCGGAGCGGTGCACGATCTCGTTCATGAAGAGATTGGCCAGACGCGATGCCAGAGACCCCGAGGCATGACCGGGAAAACAGCGGTTCAGATCGCGGCGATCGGGCAGGTATCGGGAATGGTTGACGAAGCCAAAGCTGTTCACGATGGGCACCGCCAGCAGCGTGCCCTCGAGACGAGACAGGGGGCGCGCCCGCAACAGGCGTCGCACGATCTCGACCCCGATCACCTCGTCGCCGTGAATGGCGGCCGAGACGAACATCACCGGCCCGGGCCTTTTGCCATGCACTACGTGCACGGACATGGTCACTGGCGTGTGGTCTGACAGGACCGAAACGGGCAGATCCACGGTTTTTCGGCTGCCGGGGGCGATGGTTTCGCCTGCCATGTGAAACGGGCTGCGGGTCTCCGGCATTTCAGCCTCCGTCTGAATTGCTTCGGGATAGGCCGTGGGCAGCGGCCTGTCCACAGCCGAACGCAAAAGGCCCCGCGCAGGGCGGGGCCTTTCGAATACCACGATCGGGCCGTGTCAGGCGCTATGCTTGGTCGTGCGCAGATAGGGCAGTTTGACGTCGATCTCGCCGAATTTCTCGCGCGCCTCGTCGTCCGAGAGCGTCAGCGCGACGATCACGTCTTGGCCCACGGTCCAGTTGGCGCCGGTGGCGATGGGGTTGCCGAAGGTCGCCTGAAGCGCATCGAGCGCGCGCAACACCTCGGCAAAGTTGCGGCCCACGGACATCGGGTAGGTCATGATCAGCTGCACCTTTTTGTCGGGCGAGATGATGAAGACCGACCGCACGCTGGCCGAATCCGCGGCTGTCCGGCCATCGGGCAGATAAGCCTCGGCGGGCAGCATGTCGAAGGCCTTGGACACCTCGAGCGAGGTATCGGCGATGATCGGGAACCCGGCCTTGGCATCGGCATAGCCTTCGATGTCGGATTTCCACTGAACGTGCTCGTCCACGCCGTCGACCGACAGGCCGATCACCTTTGTGTTGCGCTTTTCCCATTCGTCGGCCAGCTGGGCGACGGCACCGAATTCGGTGGTGCAGACGGGGGTGAAATCCTTGGGGTGAGAGAACAGGATCGCCCAGCTGTCACCGATCCAGTCATGAAAGGTGATGGTGCCCTGATCGGTTTCGGCGGTGAAGTTCGGGACGATGTCGTTGATGCGCAGACCCATGGTCGCTTCCTTTCCTTTGTAAATCCGTCGGAAAACAAATTCCGACTTTTAGATATATTCTAAAGTCAGGTTGTACACCCCTCGGCTTGCACCGATGTGGGCAGAGTGACAGAGTGTCGCGAAAGCACCGACCAAGCGGTCGGAAATTCTGCGAAACCGGGGAGAGATCGCATGATCGAAAAGCGTCAATTCTATATCAACGGCCAGTGGGCCGATCCGCAGGACGGAACCGATCACCATGTCATCGACCCGTCGACAGAAGACCCCTGCGCGGTCATCTCGCTGGGCGGTCAGGCCGATACCGATGCGGCCGTCGCCGCGGCCAAGACGGCCTTTCCCGCCTGGATGGCCACCCCGCCGGAAGAGCGGATTGCGGCGGTCGAGCGTCTGCTCGAGGCCTATAATGCCCGGACCGAGGATCTGGCCCAGGCCATGAGCCGTGAAATGGGGGCTCCCATCGACATGGCGCGGTCGTCCCAGGCCGGGGCGGGGTCGTGGCACCTGAAGAACTTCATTCGCGCCGCCAAGGGTTTTGCCTTCGACCAGCCCCTTGGCGACCATGCGCCCAATGACCGGATCATCTACGAAGCCGTGGGGGTGACCGCGCTCATCACGCCGTGGAACTGGCCCATGAACCAGATCACGCTCAAGGTCGGCGCGGCCGCGGTGGCGGGCTGCACCATGGTGTTGAAACCCTCCGAGGAAAGCCCGCTGAGCGCGATGATCTTTGCCGAGATCGTGGATGCGGCCGGGTTCCCGCCGGGCGTTTTCAACCTGATCAACGGCGATGGTGCCGGCGTGGGCAGTCAGCTGTCGGGTCACCCCGACGTCGATATGGTGAGCTTCACGGGATCGACCCGAGCGGGGCGGCTGATTTCCATCAATGCCGCCGACACGCTCAAGCGTGTGCACCTGGAGCTGGGCGGCAAAGGGGCCAATATCCTGTTCGCCGATGCCGACGAGAAAGCTGTCAAGCGCGGCGTGCTCCACATGATGAACAACACCGGCCAGTCCTGCAACGCGCCCAGCCGCATGCTGGTGCAGCGCGAGATCTATGACCGGACCGTGGAAGAGGCCGCCGCCATCGCCCAGAAGGTCGAGGTCGGGCCCGCCAGCGCCGAGGGGCGCCATATCGGCCCTGTGGTGAACCAGACCCAGTACGACAAGATCCAGGCCCTGATCGAAAAAGGCATCGAGGAAGGCGCGCGTCTGGTTGCCGGTGGGCCCGGGCGGCCCGAGGGCTTCAACCGCGGTTTCTTTGTCCGGCCCACGGTCTTTGCCGACGTGACCAACGACATGACCATCGCGCGCGAAGAGATCTTTGGCCCCGTCCTGTCGATTTTGCCCTTCGAGACCGAGGAAGAGGCGGTGCAGATCGCCAATGACACGCCCTATGGCCTGACCAACTATGTCCAGACCCAGGATGGTGCACGGGCTAACCGCCTGGCGCGGCAGCTGCGGTCGGGCATGGTCGAGATGAACGGCACGTCGCGCGCGGCCGGATCGCCCTTTGGCGGGATGAAACAGTCCGGCAACGGGCGCGAGGGCGGCGTCTGGGGTATCGAGGATTTCCTCGAGGTGAAGGCCGTGAGCGGCTGGACACCGGAATAAGCGTCCGGCGGGACCGGAAACTTTGAAGGTTTCCGGCCCGATTTCTTTTGAAGAAGTCGGCACCGCTCAGCGATCGAGGGTGTCCGCGAGCCAGCCAACGCTGTCTCTTGCGGCCGTCAACGCGGCTTCTGCGGTCTCGAACTCCCGGTCGCCATGGTGTCCGATGCTGTACCAGCCGCGCCCGTCCTCGGGATCTCGGCGGAACTCGTCGAAACCGAAGCTGCCATCGGGACGCTTGAAGATGTCGACGCAGATGGTCTCGCCATCAAGATTGATCGACCGGATCACCGTGTTCACATGGGCCATGGCATAGCCTCTCACCATGCCGCGCAAAAAAGAAGCCCCGCCAATCAGGCGGGGCAGTTGCATGTCCGCGGGCGGGTCCGGGACATGCGGCGGTGTCCGAAAAACTTAGCTGGGGTTTTCGCGCATCTCGGCGCGGATCTGCTGGCGCAGTAGGTCGATGGGGATCTGCCGACCGTCGCGCTTGAAATGCCAATAGGTCCAGCCGTTGCAGCTGGGCGCGCCTTCCAGGGCGGCACCGACCTGGTGGATGGACCCCTTCACATCGTCCGCGATCAGCGTGCCATCTGCGCGGACCTTGGCCATCTGTCCCTTGGGCGACACCAGCATCTCGCCCGGGCGCAGCATCCCGCGCTCGACCAGCTGGCCGAAGGGCACGCGCGGCTCGGCCCGTTTGCCGGTGCTGACCTCAAGGGCGGTGCTGTCAAAACGGCGGGTGTCGGCGAGACGTTTCTGGGCGATGGCGCGGTAGCTTTCCTCGCGTTCGATCCCGACCCAGTCGCGGCCCAGCATCTTGGCCACGGCGCCGGTGGTGCCGGTGCCAAAGAACGGGTCCAGCACCACGTCGCCCGGGTTGGTCGACGCCACCAGCACCCGGTGCAGGAGTGACTGGGGTTTCTGCGTCGGATGCGCCTTGTCGCCCTGGGCGTCTTTCAGCCGTTCGTGACCGGTACAGATAGGCAGTGCCCAGTCCGACCGCATCTGGATGCCGTCGTTCAGCTGTTTGAGAGCTTCGTAGTTGAAGGTGTATTTCGCGCCTTCGGACTTAGAGGCCCAGATCATCGTCTCATGGGCGTTGGTCAGGCGCTTGCCCCGGAAATTCGGCATCGGGTTCGATTTGCGCCAGACCACATCGTTCAGGATCCAATAGCCCGCGTTCTGCAACGCGGCGCCCACCCGAAAGATGTTGTGATAAGAGCCGATTACCCAAATCGCCCCGTGGGGTTTGAGCAATCGGCGCGCCGCGGTAAGCCAGTCTTGGGTGAACCTGTCATAGGCGGCGAAACTGTCGAACGCGTCCCAGTGGTCATCCACCGCATCGACGCGCGAATTGTCCGGGCGGTGTAGATCGCCCCGAAGCTGCAGATTGTAGGGGGGATCGGCAAAGATCAGGTCGACCGACGCCTCGGGCAGACTGTTCATCACCTCGATGCAGTCGCCACCCAGAATCTTGTTGAGAGGGAGCGCCTGCGCGCTCGTCGCTTTGGTCATCGTCGTCATTCTCTGCCTCTGTCCCCGGCGCTTTGGTGCGCTCTTGGTTACAAGCAAAAGATGAGTCAAAGCTGATTCGCGGTCAATTTCTTTTTTGAATCAGTCACTTACAGATTTTTCTTGATACAAGATATTGTGTACCGGTTTAAAGGATCGTCTATGGTGTGGGCTGACACCGATATTTCGAAGCGCCTCGAGATGGGATTTTGACGGATAGCCTGCGTTCGTCTCCCAGCCGTAGCCGGGAAACTGTTGCGCCAAATCCCGCATGTGCTTGTCACGCCATGTTTTTGCCACAATTGAGGCCGCTGAAATCGACAGGCAGCGGGCGTCGCCCTTAACCACGGCCTGGGCCGGGCAGGGCAGATCCCGGGGCAGGCGGTTGCCGTCGATCAGCAGGTGATCGGGCGGCTGGGGCAGACCGTCGATGGCGCGACGCATGGCCAGAAGACTGGCCTGGAGAATGTTGAGCCGGTCGATTTCTTCCACGCTGGCCTGCGCGATCGAGACCTGAGCCATGTCCATCAGAGCATCGGTCAGCGCGTCGCGGCGCGCACCGGTCAGCCGCTTGGAATCGTTAAGGCCCTCGGGGATCTGTGTCGGGTCCAGCACCACCGCAGCGGCCACGACAGGCCCGGCGAGGGGCCCGCGTCCGACCTCGTCCACACCGGCGATGCGTGTGGCACCGGCCTGGCGGGCGGTAGTTTCGAAGGTGAAATCCGGGGTTGTCATGGCCTTGGTATGACAAATCGGGCGGGAAAGGGCCATGTCCCCCTCCCCCGCCCGCCGTGGCGCGGCCCTGCCCGGCCGCGCCCTGCTCGGGCCGGTGCTTAGCGGCCAGCCAGATAGTAGCCGTTCTGTCGCAGGCAGTAGGCGCTGTAGCCGCGGCGCGGGCCGTTGTGGCTCCGGATTTCGCGTTTGCAGTGCTGCGGCAGGCGATGGGCATGATCGTAGTTCCGCTGCAGACAGCGCGCGTTAAAGATGCGCACCGGCCCATCCCGCGTGTCCAGCCGGGTCATGCAGTAGCCCGGCAGGGCCTTGCTGACGCGGTGGTGACGCTGGACCTGGTGACCATGGCGGTGCTGCCGATACTGCTGCTTGGGCGGATGATAGACATGCACCTGCTTGTTGTTGTTGTCGGATTTGCCGTTCTTGGCCAGCGCGGAGCCGATCACGATCAGCGCGGTGGTGCCGACAAGCAGCTTGGCAAGGTCGTCGTCGCCCGCGCGGGCGGGGCTGGCGGGTATCGCGGTGAGGGCGATGGCCCCGGCAAGGACCGTGGCGGTGAGGCGTTTCAGCATGGGAGGTCTCCTGTCATGCGGGTCTGGGTCAGTATCCGGACGGGATGGCCCGGGTGGCGTGACCCGACCGTCGACCGACCTGCGCCTGACAGGCAATTTCACCGAGCCGTTATGGGATAACAGCCGGGTTTGACGCCGTGGATATTGCATGACCGTGCCCGCAGGCTCAGGGTAGAGCGCATGAAAAAGATGCTCCTTTCCCTGGCCCTGGTGGCCTTTGCCGGCACCGCGCAGGCGGCCTGCTATGCCGATTACAAGGCCAAGCAGGACGATCCACTGCGCCTGCATTACGGTGTGGCCGAGATTGGCGGGACGTGCTCTGCCGAGGCCGCCGCGCAGGAATTGCGCAGCCGTCTGGCGCGGGCGGGTTGGACGCTGCTGAACGTGGTGTCGGTCTTTGACGAACGCGGGCTTGATGAAAGGCAGGACAGTGCAGGTCCCTACTTCCTCCGCTTCTGACATGCGCCGCTCGGGCGGACGGGTCGTGATCTTCGGCATCGTCGCCATCGTGGCGATCCTGCTGGTCGCGGCGGTTCTGTTGTTCCTGACTCTGCCCGACGCCAACGCGTTCAATGCCCGGGTGGAGCGGATCTTTGTCGAAAACGACGATCTGACCGGCCAGGCCGAGATCAAGTTGCTTGAGATCCTTGCCCAGTCCGGCACGGCCTTTTCCGACACGCTGGCCAGCTACCGGGTGGTGATTTTCGTTCTGCTGGTCTTTGCCACGGCCATGCTGATTGCCGCGCTGGTGTTCCTGGTGATGCTGGTCACGCTTAACCGCCGCATGGCGCAGATCGAGCGGTCGGGCATCCAGGTATCGTCGCTTCTCATCTCGCGGGATGAGAACACGGTCTATCTGAACAATATGGGGTTCACGCTCACCGCCGCGGCGATGGAGACGCTGGCGGTGCTGGCAGAGGCGCGGATGGATGATGACGTGCTGTCCGGTGCACAGATCGAGGCGATGATCTCGGGCAAGGGCGAGGCCGAGTGCGACGAGGCCGCGGGCGCCACACGCATCAAGCGGCTGCGCGACACGCTGGGCAACCAGTTGGTGTCGGAGCTGATGGTCAAGACCGTGGCGCGCAAGGGCTACATGCTGGCCATCGACAAGGATGTGATCCGGGTGTTGTGAGTGGTGGTGGGTTGGAAACCACCCTACGGATCGAGGCCCGCCATGGCGCAGACGATCTGCCACTCCTCTTTGGTCACGGGCTGGACCGACAGGCGCGAGTTCTTGACCAGCACCATGTCGGCCAGACGTTCATCGGCCTTGATGTCATCAAGCGTGACGGGGGTTTTCGCTGTCTCAAGCGCCTTGATATCCACGCACTCCCACCGGTCGTCATCGGTCGTGCTGTCGGGATGCGCCTCGGCGATGACCTCGACCGTGCCGACCACCGCCTTTTCCTTTTGCGAGTGGTAGAAAAAGCCCCGGTCGCCCACCGCCATCTCGCGCATGAAATTGCGCGCCTGGTAGTTGCGAACGCCATCCCATTCCTCGCCTGCGTCGCCCTTGGCGACCTGGTCGTCCCAGCTCCAGGTCGAGGGTTCCGATTTAAAAAGCCAATACCGCATCAGCCGATCACCTTTTTCCATTGGATCAGCTCGACACTGTCGAAAAGCCCCGCCTTGGCATAGGGGTCAAGCTCGGCCCAGGCGCGGGCGGCGTCCATATCGACCACGTCGAGGATCACGAGCGAGCCGCACATCTCGCCCGCGTCGTCGAGAAGCGGGCCGGCCTGGGCCACGACGCCCGTCGCCTCAATATAGGCCAGGTGTGCGTCGCGGTTGGCCTTGCGGATGTCCAAAGCACCGGGTTTGTCCCGGGCGATCAGTGCGATGAGCATGTCATTCCTCCTTGAGCGGGCGGGACAGAAGCGCCCCGATGGCGTCGGCCACGTTGGTTTGTCCAGCGCAAAGCGCGGCGATCGTGGTGCAGATGGGCAGGTCGAGCGATTGCGCCGCGGCCATTCGCGCGATGGCTTGGGCGGTGGCAGTGCCCTCGACCGTGGCGGTCTCGAGGAACGGGTCACCGCGGCCAATGGCCAGACCATAGCGGTAGTTGCGCGACAGGTCAGAGGTGCAGGTCAGCACCAGATCGCCCAGCCCAGAGAGGCCCATGAGCGTCTCTGGCTTGGCACCCAGCGTGGCGGACAGGCGCTGCATCTCGGCAAATCCACGGGTCAGAAGGGCCGCGCGCGCGCTGTCGCCCATGCCATGCCCAATGGCCGCGCCGCAGCCGATGGCGATCACGTTCTTCAGCGCCCCGCCCAGCTCGGCACCGACCGTATCGCTGGTGCGGTAGATCCGAAGAGTGGGCGTGCTGAGCTGCGCCTGAAGCACCTCGCCCGCGCTGACATTCTGACATGCAAGCGTCAGGGCGGTGGGCAGACCCATGGCGATGTCGCGGGCAAAGCTTGGGCCTGTCAGCAGCGCAACCGGCGTACCGGGCAGGATATCGGACAGGATCGCGACAGGGCCCAAGCCCGTCTCGATCTCGATCCCCTTGCAGCAGGCGATGCAGGGTTTGCCTTCGATATCGGCCTTCAGGTCGGTCACGACCCCGCGCAGCTGTTGCAGGGGCACGGCCATCAGGATCAGGTCGCAGGTCGCCAAGCGCGACGCCTCGGACGTGGGTGTGATGCTGTCGGGCAGGGCGATACCGGGCAGGCGGTCGGCGTTCTCGTGCGTCTCGGCCATGGCGGTGGCTTGCGCGTCGCGATGGGTCCAGAGCAGGACGCTCTGCCCGGCCTGGGCCAGCGCGATGGCCAGCGCCGTACCGAAGGCACCCGCGCCGACGATGCCGATGCTCATGACTTGGCTCCTTTCTTGCCCGACCCCACAAGCGCGGGCGCGCGGTTGTCGAGGGGCCAGCGGGGACGGGCGGCCAGGGTCATGTCGTCCACCTGAGCCGCTTGCCAACGTTCCCAGCCCGCATAGGCGATCATTGCGGCGTTGTCGGTACACAGCCGCAAGGGCGGCGCGGTGAAGGCCACGCCGTAATCAGATGCAATCGTCTCTAACCCGGCCCGAATTGACCTGTTGGCTGCGACACCGCCCGCGACGGCGATGGCGGGCGCTTCTGGATTGACCGCCAGATACTGCTCCAGCGCGCGGGCTGTCTTGCCGCGCAGCACATCGGTCACGGCGGCCTGGAACCCGGCGCACAGATCGGCGCGGTCCTGCGTGGTCAGCCCGGCCTTTTCGGCAACGATCTGATCCCGCGCGCGCAACACCGCGGTTTTCAGTCCGGAAAAGGACATGTCGCAACCGGGCCGGTCCATGAGCGGGCGGGGAAAGGTGAAACGCTTTGGATCGCCTGCCTTGGCCTCGGCCTCGACCGATGGGCCGCCGGGCTGGGGCAGGCCTAGCAGGCGTGCGGTCTTGTCGAAGGCCTCGCCCGGTGCGTCGTCGATGGTGCCGCCCAGGCGGGTGAAGCGGTCATGGCTTTGCACGATCAAGAGCTGGCAATGCCCGCCCGAAACCAGAAGCATGAGATACGGATAGGCCAGCCCATCGGTCAGGCGCGGGGTCAGGGCATGACCGGCCAGGTGATTGACCCCGATCAGGGGCTTGCCCGTGGCCGCCGCCAGCCCCTTGGCGCACATGACGCCCGACAGGACGCCGCCGATCAGGCCGGGGCCTGCGGTCACGGCGATGGCGTCGATCTGGCTCAGGGGCAAATCCGCCTGCGCCAGGGCCTCTTCCACGCACAGGTCGATCTTTTCCGCATGGGCCCGCGCGGCGATCTCGGGCACGACGCCACCAAAGGCCGCGTGCAGGCCCGATTGACCTTCGACCACAGAGGACAGAACAGACGCGCGCCCGTCGTGGATGCGCAGAACAGCGGCGGCGGTGTCGTCGCAGCTGCTTTCGATCCCGAGGATATGGGTGACACTGGCCATGGTCGCGCCCGTTGCAAGGAGGTGACCCGGCAGGTACCACCGGATGAGCCTGCAAACAATCCTGGCACCTTATGTCCGATCTGCGTCCTGTCCTGCTTTTGACCCGCCCCGAGGCGGCGGCGCAGCGCTTTGCCGGGCAAGTGGCTGCGATGACACGGACGGGGTTTGAGACGGTCATTTCACCATTGATGCGCATTGCGCCAATCGAGGGGCGGGTGGAGCTGGGCGGCGCGACCGGGGTGATCCTGACATCTGTCCATGCGCTGCCTGCGCTCGAGGCGGCTGATCCGGACAGGCGGTGCACGGTCTTCGCCGTGGGCGCTGCGACCGCTGCGGCAGCCGAGCGGTCCGGGTTCCCAGCCCATGCCATGGGCGGTGATGCGGCGGCACTGGTCGATAGGCTGATCACCCGGGCCGTCAAAGGGCCCTTGGTCCATCTGCATGGCCGCCACAGTCGCGGCGATGTGGCGGCGCGACTGACTGCCGCCGGGATAGAGACGGTGGAACAGGTGGTCTATGACCAGATCGCCGAGCCGCTGAGCGAAACGGCGCAGGCGGCGCTGAACGGGGACGCGCCGGTGATCCTTCCCCTGTTCTCGCCCCGCAGCGCCATGCTTGCCTCTGAGGTGGTGCAGGGCCGGGCACCGCTCCATGTGGTGTCGATCAGTGCCGCAACCGCGTCAGCTGCGGCGCAACTGGCGCGCACCGGGGCGGTGACGGTGCCGCATCCGAATGCAGTTGAGATGGCGCAGGCCGTTGCCGGACTGTTGGACGCAGTCTCTCGCCTTGAGGGACCAGAAGGCGCGCAGTAAGGTCGGTGCGACCGTGAGGGGCCAAGCCTCGGATTCGAAAGGGTGGACTGTTGGCGAAATCGGACAAATCCAAGACCGACGACACGACCAAGAAGGCGACCGAGGACAAAGCCACGTCCAAGGCCAAGGTCGAAGACAGTATCGAGCCCGAAGCCCAGACCGACACGGACCGTGCGGCACCCGACGGCGACCTATCACCCGAAGCACCCCAGGAGGACCAAGCCGAGGAAACAGCCCTGTCGGACGCCGATGCCCAAGAGGCCGACGAGCCTGAAACCGAGGCACAGCCCACGCCGGAGCCCGCTCAGGAGGGGACCGACCCAGAGATCGATCCCGCGGACAGCCCCTCGGACGAAACCCGTCCAGACATTGTCGATGAGGAAGCGGCCGAAACCGTCGATACCGTCGATGCTGTGGGCCAGCACCCCGATCCGACGCCCGAGCCGAGTGAACCCGCCCCAGCCGCGCCGCCGCAACAGACGGTCGTGGTGCGCAAGGGCGGCTTCTTTCCGCTGCTTCTGGGGGGCATCGTCAGCGCCGCTGTGGGCTTTGCCGCCGCGCGCTATCCTGACCAATGGCCTTTCGGGGCAGGTACACAGGACACGTTCCGCAGCGATACCAAAACCGCGCTGGGCGCTCTAGACAGCCGGTTGAGCGAACAGGGCGAGCAGCTGTCGTCGCTTGGCGACACGGTTGCGGCCATCGACCTTGCGCCGCTTGAACAGGGGCTGTCGGATCTGGATCGTCGTCTGTCTGAAGTGCAGGGCAGCGTCGACACCGTGCAGGGGGATCTGGACGGACTGCGCACCGATCTGTCCGAGATTGACACCCGTCTGACCGACCTGGCCAAGCGGCCCATCGCCGATACCGTCTCGCGAGAGGCGATTGCCGCCTACGAGGATGAACTGGCCCGCCTGCGCGGCACCATCGAGGCACAGCGCGCCGAGATCGAGGAAACCATCGCCGCCGAAAAGGCGGAGATCCAGGCGATTGCCGATGCCGCGACCCAGATCGAGGAAAAGGCCGAGGCCGCCGCGCGTCTGGCCAATGCCCGTGGCGCGCTGAACGAGATCCAGACCGCGCTTGAGACCGGGGCGCCATTCGCTCCGGCCCTGGCGACGCTGGAGGCCAACACCGATGCCCAGATCGGCGACGGGCTGCGCAGCGTGGCCGCCGATGGTGTCTCAACCGAAGGCGCCCTGCGCGAACGTTTCCCCGATGCGGCCCGCGCTGCCCTGCGCGCCGTGCGAGAGGCGACGCCCGCAGGCGAGGCCGAGGGCAGCCGCCTGGCCAATTTCCTGCGTGACCAGTTGCAGACCCGGTCAGTCACCCCGCGCGAAGGCGATGACCCCGACGCGGTCCTGTCCCGCGCCGAGGCCGCCGTGCGCAATGGCGATCTGGACGCCGCATTGAAGGAGATAGCCGCGCTGCCGGATGTGGCGCAGGCCGAGCTGGCCGATTGGCAGACCGATGCCGCCGCCCGCAGTGCCGCCGTGGCCGATGCCGCCGCCGTGGCCCAGGCCCTGGATCAGGAGTAAGGAACCCGTCATGCTTTGGTCTATCATCAAGATCCTGATCTTCGTCGCCATCGTGGGCGTGGTCGCGCTCGGCGCGGGCTGGCTCATGGAATACGACGGCGCCGGTCTGCGCCTGACCTTCAACGGCAACGAAATCACGCTGAGCGCACTGCAAATGGTGATCGCACTTGTGCTGATGGTCATCACGGTCTGGCTGCTGCTCAAGGGCGCGTCGTTCCTGGTGGCGCTCTTGCGCTTCATCAACGGGGATGAAACCGCCCTGTCGCGCTATTTCGACCGCAACCGAGAACGCAAGGGCTTCCAGGCGCTGAGCGAGGGCCTCATGGCGCTTGCCTCGGGCGAAGGGCGCACGGCGATGACCAAGGCTCAGAAGGCGGGCAAGCTGTTGGACCGGCCCGAGCTGACCGATCTGGTCACCGCCCAGGCCGCCGAAATGACCGGTGACCGAAAGAAAGCCGAAGAGGCCTACAAGCGGCTCATCAAGCGGGACGAGACCAAGTTCGTCGGCGTCCGTGGCATCCTGCGCCAGAAGCTGGCCGATGGGGACACCGACACCGCGCTGAAACTGGCGGAAAAGGCGTTTACCCTGCGGCCCAAGCATGAAGAAACGCAGGATACCCTGCTCAAGCTGCAGACCCGTACCGAGGATTGGACCGGCGCGCGCAAGACGCTGAATGCCAAGCTCAAGGCGGGCAATATGCCCCGCGACCTGCACAAGCGGCGCGAGGCTGTTCTGGGACTATCAAAGGCTCAGGCCGTGATCGGCGAGAACAGCACGATCGAGATGCGCGAGGCCGCGATCGAGGCCAACCGCCTGTCGCCCGACCTGATCCCAGCGGCCGTTCTGGCCGCGCGCAGCTATATCGAGCAGGGCAAGAAGCGGAACGCGCTGCGCATCGTGAAAAAGGCATGGGAGGCGCATCCGCACCCGGACCTAGCGCGCGCCTTTGCCGAGATTGAACCGGGCGAAACCCCCGAGGCCCGGCTCAAACGCTTCCAGCAGATCTTGCGGCTGAAGCCCGAACACCGCGAGACGAAGTTGTTGAACGCCGAGCTGCATATCGCCGCCGAGGATTTCCCCGGTGCGCGGCGCGCGCTGGGCGATCTGCCCGACAGTGACCCCGATGCCCGCGTGCTGACGCTTATGGCTGCGATCGAACGGGGCGAAGGCAGCGACGACGCCATCGTGCGCGGCTGGCTGGCCCGCGCGCTGACCGCCAAGCGCGGCCCGCAATGGGTTTGCGAGAACTGCCACAATATCCAGGCGGAGTGGTCGCCGGTCTGCAAGAATTGCGAAAGCTTCGACACCCTCAGCTGGACCATCCCGCCCGAGGGCGAGGTCAGCCTGCCCGCAGGGGCCGAGATGCTGCCGCTCATCGTCGGCACGATCGAGGACAAGCGCAAGACACCGGACGCTGCCCCCACCGAGGATACGGCCCCCACTGACGCCGAAGTGCTGGATGCTGAAACCGTGGACGCGCCGGAACCGGATGAAGAGACCGGGAAACCGGCGGAGACGACGGAAAAATAGGCTTCCCCCCGCCTGGGCACGGTGCTATCAGCACGCCCCACGGGGCCGCTGTAGCTCAGCTGGTAGAGCACGTCATTCGTAATGATGGGGTCGGGGGTTCGAGTCCCTTCAGCGGCACCACTTTCCTATCCAAAATCAGTCGATCACATATGATTATCCCTGATTTACAAGGGTTTTGCGAGCTTCTTTTGTCCAAGATGGTACAGGAGTGTGCGAGTGAATGCCCCCAATTTGGGGACGGCTTCGGGGGCTTCGCAAGAATAGTCAGATCAGGATGCCCCCAGCCTGCCTCTGTCGAATGTTCAGATTCTTAATCTCAAGCCGCGCGAGAAACCCTACAAGGTTGGAGACTTTGACGGGCTTTATGTAACCGCTAACCCGACTGGCTCGCGGCTTTGGCATATGAAGTATCGCATCGCGGGACGTGAAAAGCGCTTGTCCTTTGGTACCTATCCGACGGTCAGCGCTAGCCCGAGCGCGCCAGATGCGGGACGAGGCGCGCGTCATTCTTGCTGCGGGCAACGATCCTGGTCAATTAAAGCAGGAGCGAAAGCGAAGCGAACGAGACCGGCGCCTAAAGGATACCCCGCCCCCCTGTTCAAACCATCACTTCGAGAGGATAGGACATGCCCCGCAAAGTGAATGGGGAAAACGAACGGATCAAACGCGCCTATCTAACTTTTTTGGGGAGGCGAAGAGGTGCGACAAGAAGAATCTCCTGAAGTGTAAAGCACACGAATTGATCAGACATTTCTGCTCTTATGGAGCGCGACAAGGAGTGTCGATCAATGACAAATACCGCGTTTACTAACATCGTAAACATCTCGACGGGCCAACCAAGTACTGCTGTAAGGTGCTGACCGCTCTGGTGCGCCCCCTTGTGCGAGACATCTTCAGCCAAATGTCCGGGTGTTGTCGGCTGGGGGCCGGCACTGCTCGCCAAGTCATTTTACATGTAGTGTCTCCAAACACCCCAAACTCCGACCTTGGTCTGACGCCTATCCTACCTTCGTAGGGTTTTTCACCGGACCTTGAGCGCCTCCGGTCCGCAGTTTCGCTTGCTACCTGTGGTTCCAGAAGATTCTTGCCCTTTTTCCGTCGGGCGTTCCACAGATACCACAGCAGGAGAAACCAATATGGTTTTCGTCAACACAAACGACCTCAAGCACATCCTCGACCAGATCCGCATCGCGGAACAGCATGCGGACGGGACACCCTTGACCGATCTGGTCGCCAACCCCCTGCTGCCCTATGGCCTGCGTCTGGTGGATGGCACGCTCAACAACCTGACCCCGGGCCGCGAAACCTGGGGCTCTGCCGATCAGGTGATGCCGCGCCTGCTCGAGTCGACCTACCTGACGCAGCCTGATGCCGCGCACCTGGCCGATCCCAACCCGCGCGCGCCGCAGGCCGGCCCGACCTCCTACACCCAGACCTCCGGCTCCGTCTATGACGCCGAGCCTCGTGTGATCTCGAACCTGATCGCCGATCAGACCCTGGCCAACCCCGCCGTCATCGCCGCAGCCCTCAGCCATGCGGGCATGACCGGACAGGCGATGCTGACCACGGCCAATGAAATTGTCCAGGCCTATCAGCGTGTCCTCGACACGCAGGCTGCTGCTGGCAACGTCGATCAGGCGCTCGAGCTGCAGCGCCAGGAGCTGCAGACGGCGCTGGACGCTGCCACTGCTGAACTGACCGCTGCACAAGACGATGTTGCAGCCAAGACAACTGCCAAGAATGAGGCCGATCAGGCCGTGACGCAGGCTCAGGACGCGCTCGACAATGCAGCCGCCACGATGGTCACGCTGCAAGGTCAGGGCCAGGTTGCCGAAATGCAGACGGCGTTGAATGCCGCTGTCGCGGCGCATACGCAGGCCGAGGCTGATCTCAAGGCGGCGCAGGATGAGCTGACACAAGCCGAAAGCGCGGCCGCATCCATGCTGACCATGCGCAATGCAAAACAGACCACCGTCACCAACCTGCAGGGGGAAAAGGCAACGGCTGATCAGGAACTGGCCACCGCCGAGGGCCTGCTGTCCGACGCCCAGACTGCCTTGGCTCTGGAAACCGACGCAGCCGGTGCGGTCACCGAGGCCCAGACGGCGGTTGAAAACGCCACCACCGCGGTTAGCAATGCGCAGACGCGGGTGAACGAGCTTGACGCACAGCTCACGCAGGCTGAGGCGGATCTTGCTGATCTGAACACGCAACTTCAGACCGCAGAGCAGACCCGCGATGCGGCTCAGACACGTGTTACGGCCGCTCAGGAGGCCGCCGCGGCAACCCAGGCGGACCGCGACGACGCTCAGGCTATCTTTGACACAGAGGTGAGCGAGCTTGCCACCGCACAGGCCGAGATGCTCAGCGCCCTCACGACGTATCTCACCGGTGGATCGCTTGCCGATTTCTCGGTTGCGTCTGCTGCCTATTCCGCTGCCCGCGAAGAAAAACTGGCTGCCGAAACGGCGCTGAATAATGCGATCGACGCGGATGACGAGGCCGATCAGGCGGTTATCGACGAAACCGCCACTCTCACTACGGCGCAGTCTCGGGTTAGCACTCTGACCACGCAGCGCGATAACGCTTTGACCACGCGTGACGGCTTGAATACCCAGCTGGGTGAGGCCAACACTGCGCTGTCCACCGCACAGGGCACTCTGGCAACCGCTGAGCAAACACTTCAGACCGCGCAGGCAAACAATCAGGCCTATGTTGAGGCGCAGAACGCTGTCGATCTGGCGCAGGCTGATGTTGATGCGGCTCAGGGTGTGGTTGACGGTCTTGTGGCCCAACTGGGGGTTGTCGAAGGCGAGCTCGCCACGCTCAACAATAGCCTCACAGGTGCAGATAACGAAGTCATCCGTCTCCAAGGCGTAGTGCAGACCGAAACTACCGATCTGGAAACGGCTGCAGGTGGTGTGACCACGGCTCAGCAGAATCTTGCCGCGGCGCAGATGGCCGATGCTGCCATCCTCACGCAGCTCGACGTGATTGCAGATGCTACCGTTACACTTTCTGCAGCGAAAGCGACAGCCGCTCAAGCCGCGTCCGACCTGACTGCGGCCGAAGGCGTGGAAGCCACAAAGCAGGCCGCCGTCGACACCGCGACGACTGATCTTGCGGCCCTGACCGCACCCGGCGCGGCCGAAGCCGCCCTCGCCGCCGCTGAGGCCATCGCGGCCGAAGCGCAGACTACGCTTGATACGTTGCTCACCACCCATGGCGTCGAAATGGACGGCAACAACGTGCTGCTGCCCGACGTGACGCCCGATGAAGGTCTGTCGGCGCCCTATAACTCGTGGATGACCCTGTTCGGTCAGTTCTTCGACCACGGTCTCGATCTCGTGGGCAAAGGCGGCAGCGGCACGGTCTACATCCCGCTGCAGCCCGATGATCCGCTCTATGTCGAAGGCTCGCCCACCAACTTCATGGTGCTGACCCGCGCCACCAACCAGCCCGGCCCGGATGGAATCCTTGGCACCGCCGATGACATCCGCGAACACTTCAACAAGACCACACCTTGGGTTGATCAGAACCAGACCTACACCTCGCACCCCTCGCATCAGGTGTTCCTGCGCGAATATGACCTGAACGCCGATGGTGTGCCCGTTTCCAACGGCTACCTTCTGCATGGCCAGACCGGTGGCATGTCCACCTGGGGCGACGTCAAGGCGCAGGCAGCGACCAAGCTGGGCATCCAGCTCAACGATAGCGACGTGCTCGATGGCCCGCTTCTGGCCACGGATCCCTACGGCAACTTCATCCCCGGCGCCAACGGCCTGCCGCAGCTTGTCGTGCCCAACCCGGCCTATGTCGAAGGTGGCACCGAACCGCTGCACATCCTGGTCGAAGGCGATCTGACCAACCCGGTCGATGCAAGCCAGGCGATCCGCAACGGCCATGCCTTCCTCGAAGACATCGCCCATAACGCGGTGCCCGGCACTTATGTGGTCGACCGCTTGACCGGAGAAACGGCTGTCAAGCAGGCGGATGCCGACACCGACACTGGTAACGCGATCATCCCCAACCAGTTCGGCCAGAACGAAACCTACGACAACGAGTTGCTGGATCGTCACTTCATCGCCGGTGATGGCCGTGGCAACGAAAACTTCGGCCTTACAGCGGTGCACCACGTGTTCCACACCGAACACAACCGCCAGACAACCGAGATGAAGCAGACCATCCTCGACAGTGGCGAGTTGGCCTTCATCAACGAATGGCTGGCCACCCCGATCACCGAGGCCGACCTGGCCACCGCGACCGTCGACACCGTCGAATGGGATGGCGGGCGCCTGTTCCAGGCCGCCAAGTTCACCACCGAGATGCAGTACCAGCACCTCGCTTTCGAAGAGTTCGGCCGCACCGTGCAGCCCCAGATCGCGGGCTTCGGCATGAATGCCAGTGCCGAGATCGACGGCTCGATCTTTGCCGAGTTCGCCCATGTGGTGTACCGCTTCGGTCACTCGATGCTGACCGAGAACGTTCACACGATGGACCCCAACGGCGTGAACACCTCGAACGGCCTGATCGAGGCCTTCCTCAACCCGGTCGCTTTCGATCAGGATCAGACCCTCACATCGAACCAGGCAGCAGGTGCCGTGGCCCGTGGCATGTCCCGCGAGACCGGCGCCAATATCGACGAGTTCATCACCAGCGCGCTGCGCGACAACCTCGTGGGTCTGCCTCTGGACCTTGCCGCGCTGAACATCGCGCGCGGTCGGGATACCGGCGTGCCCTCGCTCAATGCCGCCCGCGAGCAGTTCTATGCCGCCACCGGCAGCGAGTTCCTCAAGCCGTATGACAACTG
>CAJXWO010000053.1 GCA_913062865.1 uncultured Paracoccaceae bacterium
GAAGTTCAAAAAGGCAGGATGGAGCAATGACTTCCTGCAAACACTCATCGAAGGCTTCTGAAGCGCGATTGCCCTGTGTCAACGGCGCGGCGACCGAGAGCTTTCACCTTGCCGATATGGGCCTGTCGGCCATCGGGCCCGAGGCGCGCGAAGAGGTCTTTGCCCTGTTCCCCGATCTGCGCGCGGATATATCGGCCTACGGACCCACCGCGCGGGCCTGCCTGCGCGGACGCGAGGCGCGGCTACTGGCCGCCTGACCCGGGAAGTCGCGCGGCCCAGTCCGTGACAATGGCCTCAAGCGCCGCCCAGTCGGTATATTCGGTGTCCGTATGCGGATCGACCGTCTGCCCGTGCTGGGCCGCGATATAGCGCATGGCCCACCCCTTGAAGAAATCATACTCGGTAAAGCGGAAGGCGCCCGCCACCTGTTCGGTCCTGTCGGGGGTCCAGCCCATCGTGGCAAAGGCCTTGCGCGCGATGCGGTCAAGATCGTCATGTTCGTCCCGGTCCGTGCCCGCCGCCGCCAACGACACCGCCAGAAACAGCGTGGGCCGCTGCGCCAGCGCAGCCGCATGCGCCGTACCGAACGCGATGACCTCTGGCTGGTAGGCGCCCACATGCACCGAAGCCCCCAGGATGACCCCGTCAAAGCGCAGCGGGTCCACGCCCTCGGCCTCGGAGACCGGCAGAAGCTCGACCGAATGGTGCAGGTCGATCAGCGTATCGGCTGCGGCGCGACAGATCTTGCGGGTCTGCCCCTCAGTCGAGGCATAGGCGATAAGAATGCGCATGTCGTCCTTCCTTGCGGGAATGGTGCGACAAGTCTGCCTGTCGATGCGCCCGGGCACCTTGTGTCAGATCAAACGCCCGGCGGGGTCGGTCCTGTGCGGTGTCACGCGCTGCGCAGAACAGGGGCCGACTGCCCGGCTGCCCAGGCGCGGACTGCATCGCCGAAGGCCGTGAACAGCGGGCGCGAGACCGGATCGCTGGCCGCGTTCCATTCGGGGTGCCACTGGACCGCCAGGGTAAAGCCCGGCGCGCCGTCGATATAGGCCGCCTCGGGTGTGCCGTCGGGTGCCGTGCCGTCGATCACGAAGCGCGCACCCGGCGTCTTGACCCCCTGGCCGTGCAGCGTGTTGGTCATCACCTCTTGCGCGCCCATGAGCCGGTGAAACACCCCGCCCTCGGAAAAGGTCACCGTGTGACGCAATTCGAACTTTTCCTCGAGCGTGCCATCGGGCGGCATACGGTGGTTCATGCGGCCGGGCAGATCGCGAATTTCGGGATGAAGCGTGCCGCCCATGGCCACGTTGACCTCCTGAAACCCGCGGCAGATGCCAAGGAAGGGCTGGCCACGCTCCACGCAGGCACGCACCAGCGGCAGTGTGATCGCATCGCGGGCGCGGTCAAAGTCACCATGGGCCTCGGTCGGGGGTTCGCCGTACTCTTCGGGATGGACGTTGGGCCGGCCGCCGGTCAACAAAAACCCATCGCACACCTGCATCAGTTCCGAAACGGAAACAAAACGCGGGTCGGCCGGCACCACGAGCGGAAGGCACTGTGCCACGCTTGCCACAGCTTCGGAGTTCATCGTGCCCCCTGCATGGGTGGGGTACTGGTCGTTCACCAGGTACTGGTTGCCGATGATACCGATGACGGGTCGGGACATGTCACTCCTCAGCCTTTGCCTGAAGACAAGATAGAGTGGGTTGGGCAGATTCAAAAGACGTCATCTGGCGTTCTACCCGATGGCTGGCGCGATCTGGCTGTTTTGCGGGCAATTCGGCCTCAACCTGCAGTCGTCTCGATTTTGCCAGCTTTACCACAAAATTGTTTCCAATTCCTGAGGTTTACTGGTGGCACTTGGGCGGCTGTCCTGTTGAGAGACGGATCCCGCCGATCCCGATGCGATGCGATTTACCAGGAGTTCAACATGCGTATCCTTCCCGTTCTCGCCGCCGCCGGCCTGATGGCCGCGAATGCCGGCACCGCCCTCGCCTGGGGTTGCAACGGCTCTGGCTATGGCAGTGTCTGCAACGTCTCGACCCATTCGAAATCCTATGTCGAGTACCACTGCCCCGCAGGCACGACACCGGTCAGCCACGGTGGCCACACCATCTGCAAGGCCCCGGCCAAGAAGACCGTGGTGACCCGCACCTACACCACCAAGACCTATGTTTCGGAACGGCGCTCGCACAGCTACGTGGACCATTATTCCGGTGGACACGGGTACGGGCACGGTCACAAGACCTACGGGCACAAGAGCTACGGTCACGGCTACACGCACGTGAACAGCGGCTTCGGCACGCCCTTCTACGGACAATAGGCCTGCAGCAAAAACGGCCGGGCCGGTCCCGGCCGCTTTGCGCAATTACGCTTGCGACTGCGCCGCTTTCTTTTCCAGCCTGCGTGCGTGCAAAACGGGCTCGGTATAGCCCGAAGGCTGGACCCGCCCCTCGAACACCAGATCGCAGGCCGCGCGGAACGCGATGCCGTCATATCCGGGTGCCATCGGCGTGTAGCCCGGATCGTCGGCATTCTGGCGATCGACCACCTCGGCCATACGCTGCATGATGTCCATCACCGCATCCCGGTCGATGACCTCGTGATGCAGCCAGTTGGCAATGTGCTGGGACGAGATGCGGCAGGTCGCGCGGTCCTCCATCAGGCCCACATCGTGGATATCGGGCACCTTGGAGCAGCCCACGCCGTGGTCGATCCAGCGCACGACATAGCCCAGGATGCCCTGGGCGTTGTTCTCGACCTCCTGAACGATCTCGGCCTCGGACCATTTGCGGAAACTGGCCAGCGGAATATCCAGGATGCCATCCACATGGGCGCGCCGCCCGTCCTTGCGCAGCCGGTCCTGCACGGCGAAGACATCGACCTTGTGGTAGTGCAGCGCATGGAGCGTGGCTGCCGTGGGCGACGGCACCCAGGCGCAGTTCGCGCCCGCCTTGGGATGCTCGATCTTGGTCTCGATCATCGCGGCCATCTTGTCGGGCATGGCCCACATGCCCTTGCCGATCTGCGCGCGGCCCGACAGGCCGCATTCCAGCCCGATATCCACGTTCAGGTTCTCGTAGGCGCCGATCCAGCCCTTGCGCTTGATGAAATCCTTGCGGCTGAAGGGCCCGGCCTCCATTGAGGTGTGGATCTCGTCGCCCGTCCGGTCAAGGAAGCCGGTGTTGATGAAGGCCACGCGGTGCCTGGCCGCGCGGATGCATTCCTTGAGGTTGACGCTGGTGCGGCGTTCCTCGTCCATGATGCCCAGCTTGACCGTGTGACGCGGCAGGCCCAGCACCTGTTCCACGTGATCGAAGGTACGGTCGGCAAAGGCCACCTCGTCCGGGCCATGCATCTTGGGCTTGACCACGTAGACCGAGCCATGGACCGAATTGCCCCCGTCGCGTTTCAGGTCATGCATGGCGATCAGCGTGGTCACCATCGCATCCATCAGACCTTCGAACACCTCGTTGCCGACCCGGTCCAAGATCGCGGGGGTGGTCATCAGGTGGCCCACATTGCGCACCAGCATCAGCGCGCGGCCCTTTACCGTCACCGTGCCGCCATCGGGCGCGGTGTAGGTCTTGTCGGGGTTGAGCCGCCGGGTCAGGCTTTTGCCGCCCTTTTCAAAGGTCTCTTCCAGCGTGCCGTCCATCAGGCCCAGCCAGTTGGCATAGGCCTGAACCTTGTCCGCCGCATCGACGCAGGCCACGGAATCCTCGCAATCCATGATGGCCGACACCGCGCTTTCCAGCACCACATCGGCCAAGCCCGCCTGGTCGCGCGCGCCGATCGGGTGAGTGCGGTCGAACACCAGCTCCACGTGCAACCCGTTGTTGCGCAGCAGCACCGCCTCGGGCGCGCGGGGATGGCCGCGATAACCCACGAATTTTTCAGGCTCCATCAGCGGCAGATCATCGACCAGCAGCGCGCCGTCATGGACGTGGTAGCGCCGGGCGTCGGCATGAGAGGTGCCCTGCAGCGGAAACGCCTCGTCCAGGAACACCCGCGCCCGGGCCACGACCCGCGCGCCGCGGCCCCGATCATAGCCGCCACCCGCAGGGGGCGTGCCCATGGCGTCGGTGCCGTAGAACCCATCGTACAGGCTGCCCCAGCGCGCATTGGCGGCATTGAGCGCATAGCGCGCATTGGTGATCGGCACCACGAGCTGCGGGCCGGGCACCTGCGCGATCTCGGGATCTACATTTGCGGTGTCGATTTCGAAGGCGGGGCCATCCGGCTTCAGATACCCGATCTCGGACAGGAAGGCGCGATAGGCAGTGTGATCGTGGGGCTGATTTCGGCGCGCCTTGTGCCAGTCGTCGATCCGGCGCTGGATCTCGGCACGCGTCTCGAGAAGCGCCCGGTTTTCAGGCCCGAAGCCGTGCAGCAGATCCGACAGGCCCGTCCAGAACGCCGCAGGCGCCACCCCTGTACCGGGCAAGGCCCGGGTCTCCAGAAATTCGGCAAGTTCGGCGGCCACTTGCAAGCCGTCACGATCCACGCGCTCTGGCATCGGTCATGTCTCCCTGTTTCTCCCCGGGTGACACGATTAGAGAAAAAGTTTCCTATCGGCAACAAGCTCTGGTCAGGTTTTCTGACCAGTTGCCGCAGCCGAGCCCGGCTTTTCCCGGCGACACCGGTCCGAGCAATAGCGCACCTCGTCCCAGACCTTTTCCCACCTCTTGCGCCAGGTGAACGGCCGCCCGCAGGTTGCACAGATCTTGGTGGGCAGATCGCCCTTGCGCCGCATCTTGGCCATCAGAAATCGAACCCCATCTGGCCGGTGTCCGGCTTGGCCTTGGCCGATCTGCGCGCGCGCCTGGGTGCGCGGTCGTTCACGAAGCGGCCCGCGCTGTCCTTGCGGCTGGCGTGCTTTTCAACGACCCGGGCCGCGGTCTTGCGAAAGGCGTCGCCCTTGCGCACGCCCCAGACCTTGTCGCGCGCGGCGCGCGCGGCGGCCTTTACGTCGACAATGGGCTCGGGATAGGTGCGGCCCAGAAGACGCCCCGCCCCTTCCCACAGCCAGGGCTCTTGCAGATACCGGTCGGGCACCTCGGCCAGTTCCGGCACCCAGCGGCGGGTGAACACGCCTTGCGCATCCTGGTCATATCCCTGTTTGACCGGGTTGTAGATGCGCACGGTATTCATGCCCGTGGTGCCCGATTGCATCTGAACCTGGGGCCAGTGGATGCCCGGCTCATAGTCCGTGAACATGCGCGCCAGATGCGGGCCGGTCGCCCGCCAGTCGAGCCAGAGATGATAGGACGCCACTGCCATCAGCATCGACCGCATCCGGAAATTGAGCCAGCCCGTGGCGCGCAGGGACCGCATGCAGGCATCGACAAAGGGCAGGCCGGTCTCACCGGCCTCCCAGGCCGCGAGGCGCGTGGCATCCGGCGTCTTCGGCCGCAAACCTTCGTAGGCGGGATGCAGGCAACGATGTTCGAGCGCCGGTTCATCCTCGAGCTTCTGGGTGAAGTGATCGCGCCACGCGAGCCGCGATTGGAACGACTTCAGGCTGCCCACCCAGCCATCCCGGGTGCCACGGACCGCGCGCTGGCGGGCCATGGTGGCCTGCATCGCCTCGCGCACGGTCATCGTCCCGAAGGCGAAATGGGGCGAGAGGCGCGAACAGGCCTTGGCCCCTTCGAGCGGTGAGGACATGGCGCTGCGATAGCTCTGGCCGCGGGTGTGCAGGAAGCTGTGCAAGAGCGCCTCGGCCTCCGCGCGCCCGCCGGGCTGACGGTCGGTGCAGCCGTCGGGTGCAAGGCCCAGCGCAGCAGCACTGGGCAGCGGATCGGACGAGGCGGTGGTGGCGCGGATTGCCTTTGGCGCAGGCACCAGGGGCCTTTGCATGAACGCATCGCGCTGCTTGGCCCACCCGTCGCGGCTGGGCAGACGGCGCATGACGCCGGATTGCGGCACCTCTTCCCAGCGCACGCCCTGGGTACGCGCCCAATCGGCCACGTCCCGGTCGCGGGCATAGGTCCAGGCATTACCGGTCTCTTCGTGGCTGACCATCCTGCGCACGGCATGGCTGCGCCGCAGCCCTTCCAGCACCTCGACCGCATCGCCCACCCGAATGACAAGCGGCGCACCGAGCGCAACAAGGTCCTGTGCAAGCGCATCAAGACAGTCTCGGATAAAAAGCCATTGCCGCTCGGAATGCTCTGGCAGGGTCCAGTAGTCGGGCTCAACGATGTAGAGGGGCAATACCGGTTCACCCGGCGCAATGGCCTGGGCCAGCGCCGGGTGGTCTGCGACCCGCAGGTCGCGTTTGAACCACAGCAGGGTGGTCGAAACAGGCGCCTTTGCGCCCATGGCGGAATCCTTTTACTCGGTCGCCTCGATTTCGCCGGTCCGGCCGTCGATCTGGGTGTCGGCGCCTTCGGGGCCATCCGCTCTGAGCGCGATCCAGCCGATCAGCCCCACAAGCAGCACAAGCGCGAAAATCACGACCCCCCGGATCCCCAGAAGCGCGGGCTTGTGACGTTTTTTTTGCTTGTCGACATTGGTATCGGGTGCGGACATGGTCCTTCCTTTCGGGTCACTGGCATTGGTTGTGGCGCTTGGCCGCGTTACCTAAGACAGTAGAGCCCCTGCCCCGGCAGACAAATTCCGACCCGCCCAACCCGTTCCGAGGAGTGCCGATGAAAGACGCCGCCGCCAAGACCGTCTACCTGAGCGATTACACCCCGCCCGCCTACCTTGTGGACCGTGTCAGCCTGACCTTTCGCCTGCACCCGACCGCGACCCGCGTGATAAGCGAGATCCGCTTCAAGCCGAACCCTTCCACGGAAGACCGCCGCTTCTGGCTGGACGGCGAAGACCTGACGCTGATCCGGGCCAGCATCGATGGGACCGAGGTCACGCCCGCGATCACCGCCGAGGGCCTGACCTGCGACGTGCCCGACGCGCCCTTTACCTGGACCGCCGAGGTCGAGATCAGCCCCGCGACGAACACCGCGCTTGAGGGGCTTTATATGTCGAACGGCATGTATTGCACCCAATGCGAGGCGCAGGGCTTTCGCAAGATCACCTACTACCCCGACCGCCCTGACGTGATGGCCCCGTTCGAGGTGCGCATCGAAAGCGACCTGCCGGTGCTTTTGTCGAACGGCAATCCGGGCACGTCCGGGGACGGCTTTGCCGAATGGCACGACCCCTGGCCCAAGCCCGCCTATCTGTTCGCGCTCGTTGCGGGCGACCTTGTGGCCCATGCCGACAGCTTCACCACCGCGTCGGGCAAGCCCGTCGCGTTGAACATCTGGGTCCGCCCCGGCGACGCGCACAAATGCGCCTGGGGGATGGAGGCGCTCAAGAAATCCATGGCGTGGGACGAAGAGGTCTATGGCCGCGAATACGATCTGGACGTTTTCAACATCGTGGCCGTGGACGATTTCAACATGGGCGCGATGGAGAACAAGGGGCTGAACATCTTCAACTCCGCCGCCGTGCTGGCAAGCCCCGACACCTCGACCGACGCCAATTTCGAGCGCATCGAGGCGATCATCGCGCATGAATATTTCCACAACTGGACCGGCAACCGCATCACCTGCCGCGACTGGTTCCAGCTGTGCCTCAAGGAGGGGCTGACCGTGTTTCGCGACGCCCAGTTCACGTCCGACATGCGCGGCGCGGCGGTCAAGCGGATCGGCGACGTGATCGACCTGCGCGCGCGGCAGTTCCCAGAGGATCAGGGCCCGCTGTCCCACCCGGTCCGGCCTGCGAGCTTTCAGGAAATCAACAACTTCTACACCGCGACCGTCTACGAAAAGGGCGCCGAGCTGATCGGCATGCTCAAACGGCTCGTGGGCGATGAGGCCTATGCCAAGGCGCTCGACCTCTATTTCGAGCGGCACGATGGCGATGCGGCCACGATCGAGGATTGGCTGAAGGTCTTCGAAGACACCACCGGCCGCGACCTGAGCCAGTTCAAACGCTGGTACACGCAATCCGGCACGCCACGGCTTACGGTGTGCGAAAGCTGGACACCCGCAGGCTCTCCCGCCCCGGCCCCCGCGCCGGGGCCTCATGGGGCCACCGAAGAGGTCCCGGGTCAGGCCCGGGGCGCGGACGCCTCGGCAGGCGGGCGGTTCACCCTGACCTTCGAACAGCACACCCCGCCCACGCCGGGCCAGGACGAAAAGCAGCCCCAGGTGATCCCCATCGCCGTGGGGCTTCTGGGCCCCAATGGCGACGAGGTGGTGCCGACCACCGTGCTCGAAATGACCGAGGCCACGCAGTCCTTCACCTTCGACGGGTTGTCCGCGCGTCCGGTCCCCTCGATCCTGCGGGGCTTTTCCGCCCCGGTAGAGCTCGAACGGGACACCAGCGCCGAGGAACGCGCGTTTCTGCTGGCCCATGACACCGACCCGTTTTGCCGCTGGGAGGCGGGCAATGTGCTGGCCCGCGATTGTCTGCTGGCCATGATCGCCGAGGGAGCCGCGCCCGACACCGCCTGGCTGGACGCGGTCGAGCGCGTGCTGCGCGACACCGACCTAGACCCCGATTTCCGCCAGATGTTGACCGTTTTGCCCAGTCAAAAGGACCTGGCCCAGGCCCTGTTCGAGCGTGGCCACACGCCGGACCCCGATGCCATCTACGACGCGACAAAGCGGCTGCGCATCTTCATGGCCGAGCGGTGGTCGGACCTGCTGCCGCAACTGGCCGAAGAAGCGCGCGTGACCGCCCCCTATGCCCCCGATGCCGAACAGGCGGGCAAACGGGCCCTGGGCAACATGGTGCTGGGCCTGCTGAGCCATATCGATGGCGGGGCGGCCGCCCGGGCGCAGTTCGACAGGGCCGACAACATGACCCTGCAACTGGCCGCGCTCGCAGGTCTGATCCGCGCCGGCGCCGCCGAGGATGCCTTGAAGCGTTTTTACGACCAGTGGAAGGATGACCGTCTGGTGATGGACAAATGGTTCGGCCTGCAGATCTCGGCCGCCGAACCCTCCGAGGCCGTGGAGCGCTGCCGGACCCTGACCGAGCATCCGCAGTTCAACTGGAAGAACCCCAACCGCTTCCGCGCGGTGCTGGGCAGCCTTGCGATGAACCACGCGGGCTTTCACCGGGCCGATGGCGCGGGCTACGACCTCTTGGCCGATTGGCTGATCTGGCTCGATCCGGTGAACCCGCAGACCACGGCGCGGATGTGCACGGCCTTCCAGACGTGGAAACGCTATGACGCGGACAGGCAGGCCCGGATGCGCGCCGCGCTCGAGCGGATCCTCGCCCAGCCCGATCTCAGCCGCGACACGACCGAGATGGTGTCGCGCATCCTGGCCGCATGAGCGGGCGGTATGCCTATCTGAACCCGGGGCGCAGCCCGCGCACGGTGGGCGTGCTGGCCCTGGTCTATGGCGGGCTGGGCTACGGGCTCGTGGCGCTCGAGATGGCCTGGGGCATCGCGGCGGTGCTGGGCGCGTTCACCTTGCCCGCGCTGTGGGATCTCGCCTCGGGGCGCGATGCGGGGTTGAGCCTCGATGACGGCACGCTCAACTGGCATTCGGGGCGCTACACCGGCACCGCACGGCTGGACGAGATCGACCATGTCCGCTTTGACACGCGGCTCGACCTGTCGGTGCGGGTCACGCTGGTGATGTCGGGCGGGGAAAAGACCCGCCTGCCGCAGGAATCCTGCCCGCCGCACAAACGGCTCGAAGCCGAGCTGCAGACCCTCGGGGTCCGGACCGAACGGCACCATTTCTCGCTGATGTAGGATGCGGGGGACGTTGGGGGGTGTCGGCCGAAAGCGGTCACGCCGACCCACCGCAGCGAGCGGCGCCATCGAGCCCAAACTGCATGATGCTGCGTCTAACATGAATAACTTCTTCGACGTAGCGCTACTAGAAGACCTGCGATACAAGGATCGCGCGATGTTTGGCGCTATTAAATGGAAAACCACACGTGAGAAAAGTAGATACATTTGCCCAACTGAGATCAGATAATAAGCTCAACAAAACAAAGCTGATCGCTACGACTAGTATGCTTGCTGCGGGTTACTTACTGGTCGCAATAACGGTTGGGCCTAATCCATTTGAAGGAAAGGAAATGTTGAACCTTTGGGTCTATGAAGGTTGTGAAGACCCTAGAAGGATTGAAATAACGACTAACTTAGATGCCAACACTGTTCAGGTTGATTTTATTATGCCCGCGACTGAAGGTCTTGAGGGTCCTGTCGATCCAAGATGTGCAAACGTTCACCTTGGGTCAGACAGAAGGTTTGAAATCGCTGGAACTCATTTGTTCAACCAGAGTTGGGGGGGGGCGTAGTCATTCGACGGACAATCCGGTCGCAGATAAAGGTGTTGAGCCGGAGAGACAATATCGAGAGGGTGGACGCTTCACCTGGGAAATTGAGCTAAAACCAAGCGAGTTAGCGTTTGATACGTTTCAAGTTGTTCTTGCGTTTGATACGTTAGCTCAATCACGAGCGCTAGGCGAAGAAGTCTTTGACGTAAGAGTTTGGTATCCTGATCAACGACCGTTTTCCAACACGATACAAATGCACGTTCACCTTGGGTCAATTGATAGGCAATTGATCAATGCTATTCCGTCACCAATCGGTACGACGGGCAAAATAACGTTCCCAGAGCACCGGAGTGTGGACACTAGAGCTTTAGAAACCGGGATGTTCACGCTGGAGCAGCGGTTTCCTTCATTCGAAGTATCGGCTTCTTTCGAACATCATCAACTGAAGGCTCTTCGTGAGGTTCTTGCAATTTTTTTGTCAGTTGTAATGGGAGCAGCGCTTTCGGCTCTTTTTGAGATAAAGCTGGCGCGAACTAAACGGATTAATATCGCAACTAAGGATCGACAACATGTCCTTCTGCTGCCAAGCTTGGAAGAACTTCGAGACAATCAAGATTCAAGCAGACATTGAGTCTATCTGTCGCTAAGGCCGCTTTGTCCCGCCGAACGGCCGTTTGTCTCGCCTTCAACGCGCGGCGACGTTTCTACCAAGCCAACGCCTGTCGCAGTGCTTCTTCGATACAAGGTCACGCCCCGCACCAGCCCGGCTCCACACTCTACCCCCTTGCCCCCGCACAAGTCCCGACCCGCGGATCCATGCGCAACGGCCCCATAGCCCCCCTTGTGATTTGCGGTTTACCGCCTACCCTAGGCCCTTGACATGGATCAGTGCCGGAATCGCCGGCGTCGAGCGTATAGTGTCATAGAAATGTTGTAGATTTGTGAGCTTTTGCCCGCATGCAGGACCGGATCGACCCCCTTATCGCGGAACGCGCGCCTTGGTTGTTCTCCGACCGGCTGGGCGTGGCACCGGCGCGTGCTGCGCTGAACCGACTGCTCGGCTACCAGAAGACACTGGCCCTGGGCGAAGTGCTGCGTGACATGCCCTCGTCCGAGATCATGTCGACCATGGGCGCGATCCTGGCGCGCGACGTACAGGCCGTGGGGCTCGAGAACATCCCGCGGCAGGGCGCGGCGCTTGTCGTGGCGAACCACCCCACGGGCATCGCGGACGGGATCATTTTGCATGCCGCGCTTTCGCAGTTGCGGCCCGACAGCTACTACTTCGCCAATCACGACATCCTGCGCGTTCTGCCCCAGATGGCCGACATGATCGCGCCGGTGGAATGGCGGCAGGAAAAACGCAGCCACGGCAAGACGCGCGAGACCATGGCCTATACCCGCGCGGCCGTGGAAGAGGGCCGTCTGGGCGTCATCTTTCCCTCGGGCCGCCTGGCCAAGCGGCGGGGCCTGTCGCTGCACGAACGGCCCTGGATGGCCTCGGCTGCGATGATCGCACGCAAGTTCGACCTTCCGGTGATCCCGATCAACATCCGCGCGCGCAATTCTGCGCTCTTCTACCTGTTCGATCTGATCCACCCGTCCCTGCGCGACATCACGCTGTTCCACGAGACGCTGAACAAGGCCCGCCAGCCATTCCGCATCACCGTGGGCGAGCCGATTTCGCCCTCGGCTCTGCCCGCGAAGTCGGAAGACGGGATTGAAATGCTGCGTGACGCGACGCTGGCGCTGGGAGGCCGTTACGCGCCCGCCGTGTCACTGGTCGACATGACCCGGCGGCCCAGCTGGGCGAAAAAGCCGCTTTCGGCCTACCTGCCCTAGGGTCACGGCCCCACCCTTCCCGCTCTAGCCTTTCGGTAGAGGCAATGTCGCGGGGCGCGGCATCGGCCGCAATGAGCGTGTCATGTGGCAATAGTCCTGCTGCCGCAACCAGCGCTTCATGTCCCGCGTCTTGGCGTCGCTGCGCAGGGGGCCCCAATCCGCGGCGACACCGCGCCAGCGGCTGTCCTTGACCGCGATGGCCCGGTCGCGCGGCACGGTCACGGCCATGATGCGGATCGCGCAGGACAGGTTGTCGGCACCGTCCTTCAGCGCAGGTCCGCTCCGCGCGCGGCAGCCATAGCCACGCGCCGTCGCGGGCAGGATCTGCAACAACCCGTACCAGAGGCCGCCACCGCCCACGGCGTCGGCGCGGTAGGTGCTTTCATGTTTCGACAGGGCCGACAGGAACCCCACCCAGAAGGCGCGCCGGGTTTCGGGACCGCCCCCGGAATACCCCGGGCACCACTCGGCGATATCGCTGGGCTCGACCTCGGTCAGGACCCGGCCATGGGTCCGCAAAGCCGTCAGGCTGGCCCGGGTCCATCGGGTGCTGCCAGGCCGGTGATCCCAACGCGCGGCCGGGATTTCCTGCATGCGCGCCGCGGGGCGCGGACTGGACGACGGCGCAAGCCCCGACGCCCGGGGCCCGTCCACGCCCGGCTCCGAAGCCGCAAGAGGCCACGGCATCATGCACAGCACAAGAAACAATACGGCATATCGCATGTCCACTTTCTACCGCTCATAAACCTGCCCCGGCAATATCCGAGGCACGGCACCGCAATTCCCACGCCCTGCCCGGTTTTCGCCCGGAACACCGCCCAGGCTGCGACATATGACAACTATGACCCGAAAACTCGGCGGGTTTCTCGCCACTCTCGCCGGACGGCTCCGGTCCGACCGCGTGCCCGACCCGATCGAGGTGCCGGCGAACATGGATCTGCACCATTCGCCCCGGGCCGCCCGCGCCCTGGATCATCTGCGGCGTACCATTCGGATCGACGTGGACAACGACACCGCCGAAGACAGCGCACGGGCGGCGCATTTCGACATGGCCCTCACGCTGACACGGCAGGATGACTGGACCCGTCTGGCCGAGCTGCTGCGGCTCCATGACGGCCGCCGCAGCATCACACCGTCGGGTCGCGCGGTGACGGACCTGATCCTGGACGGCGCTGCGCATGATCTGGGCACCGCGATCTCGGCTTGCGGATCGGGCGGCACCCCGGGCCGCACCACGGTCGACGATCTACGCTATGCCCTCTCGTCCTACGAGGACATGCATCGCGAACAGCCCGACGACTGGGCCCGCGCGGTGATCGCCGCCGAGGCGCACATGGCCGTGGCCCGCCAAGTTGCCCGCTCCGCGCGCCAGCGCCGCGCGGCGGACACCACCGCCGCTTTCGTGGCCCACGCACAAGAACGCGCCGCGGCCCTGCTCGACACTTGCGCCCCCTCGGACGACCCGGCACCGGCCCTGCTGCTTGCCCGCGCACGGCTGGCGCTCGGGTCGGCGGATCTGGGTGGATCGGCCGAGACACATCTGCGACAGGCCATCGCAATCGCGCCGGGCTACGCGACCGCCCATTCCGCCCTTTGCATCGCCCTGCTGCCCGGCAAGAACGGGGACCTGTCGCGTCTGCCCGGGGTCGCGCGGGACGCGATGCGGACAAGCCGCCGTTTCTGGGGACGCGGCGGATACGCGTGGGTATTCATGGAGGCGCTCCAGGAGGAGCCCGCCACACTGGCGACCCTGGATGCGGACCTGTTCCTGCAGGGGATCAACGACATCCTCGATCGTCACCCGCGCCAGTTCCTCGCCAATCTCTGGACCTCCTACCTGGGCGTAGCCATGGCGCCACGCACGGGCTGGTCCGCCCTGCCGCCCGCCGCCGAGGCCGTGCGCGCGGACCTTCACGCCCATGCCGGGCCGCTCATGCGCCGCCACCTGCGCAAGCTGCACCCCCAGCTGTGGCACCAGTCCGGGTCACTTGGGCCCGCCCCTGCGGCAGGCGCGCCCTACGCTCCCACGCCCGACCAGCAGACCGTGCGCGGGGCAGACCAGGCGTTCTGGGTCATCGGTCGGCAGTTCGAGAAAGAGCTGGCCAAGGGCTGTACCATCGTCGTGAGCGACCGGGGCTGGCAGTTGCAGCGGGGTGCCTGACGCGCGCCTCTTGCCCCCTTCCCCGCCCTGTCCTAGAAGGCACTCTTAGATTTGGGACAAGGGACGCGACCGATGCTCGACCTCACTTACGAAGCGCCAAAACCCAAGGTCATCGCAGGGGCCAAGCAGGACTGGGAACTGGTCATCGGGATGGAGGTGCACGCGCAGGTCGCCTCCAAGGCCAAGCTGTTTTCCGGCGCCTCCACGCAATTCGGGGCCGAACCCAATTCCAACGTGTCCTTCGTCGACGCGGCCATGCCCGGCATGCTGCCCGTCATCAACGAATTCTGCGTCGCGCAAGCCGTGCGCACCGGGCTTGGTCTGAAGGCGGAAATCAACCTGTGGTCGGCGTTCGATCGCAAGAACTACTTCTACCCCGACCTGCCCCAGGGCTACCAGATCAGCCAGCTGTATCACCCCATCGTGGGCGAGGGCGAGATCATCGTGGACATGGAGCCCGGGATCGCCCGCAGGGTCCGGATCGAACGCATTCACCTGGAACAGGACGCGGGAAAGTCGATCCACGACATGGACCCGGCCATGTCCTTTGTCGATCTCAACCGCACCGGCGTCGCGCTGATGGAGATCGTCAGCCGCCCCGACATTCGCGGCCCCGAAGAGGCCGCCGCCTACATCACCAAGCTGCGCCAGATCCTGCGCTATCTCGGCACCTGCGACGGCAACATGCAGAACGGGAACCTGCGGGCCGACGTCAACGTGTCGGTCTGCGCCCCGGGCCAGTACGAAAAGTACCAGGAGACGCAGGATTTCAGCCACCTGGGCACCCGCTGCGAGATCAAGAACATGAACTCCATGCGGTTCATTCAGCAGGCCATCGACTACGAGGCGCGCCGCCAGATCGGCATCCTCGAGGCGGGCGGCGAGATCGTGCAGGAAACCCGGCTCTACGACCCCGACAAGGGCGAGACGCGGTCGATGCGGTCCAAGGAAGAGGCGCATGATTACCGCTACTTCCCCGATCCCGATCTGCTCCCGCTCGAGATCGAGCAGGCGTGGGTCGACGAGATCGCGGCGTCGCTCCCCGAACTGCCCGACGAGAAAAAGGCGCGCTTCGTCAATGACTTCGGTCTCTCGGAATACGATGCCAGCGTGCTGACCGCCGAGACAGCGAATGCCGCCTATTTCGAGGAGGTCGCCGCCCAGGCAGGCGACGGCAAGCTGGCCGCCAACTGGGTCATCAACGAGCTGTTCGGGCGGCTCAAGAAAGAGGATCACGGGATCGAGGACAGCCCGGTGAGCCCCGCCCAGCTGGCCGGGATCATCCAGCTGATCGCCAAGGGCGACATCTCGGGCAAGATCGCCAAGGACCTCTTCGAGATCGTCTATACCGAGGGCGGCGATCCCGTTGAAATCGTTGAGAAACGCGGCATGAAACAGGTCACCGACACCGGCGCCATCGAGGCCGCGGTGGACGAGGTGATCGCCGCGAACCCCGCTCAGGTGGAAAAGGCCAAGGCCAACCCCAAGCTCGCGGGCTGGTTCGTGGGCCAGGTGATGAAAGCCACCGGCGGCAAGGCCAACCCCAAGGCCGTGAACGAGATCGTGACGGCGAAGCTGGGGCTCTGACGGAGCGCGGACACCCTCGCGACCACGCCATGTAGGGTGGGTTTCCAACCCACCATGCGGATCCGTCACCGCTTCACGTAGGGTGGGTTGCCAACCCACCTTCGCCAAACCCCACGCACGCCTCGGTTGCGCGGAAAACACCCCACCGCTAGGCTTTGGCCCAAGAGGCGTGGGGCGAGTGACATGGTTCTGATCGATAAGGTGACGCACGGTGCCAATCTGCTGGTCTGTGTGGCTGGCGTGGCAACGGCAACGGGACTGGTGGCAGGCGCCGGGGCCGGAATCGGCGGGTTGCTGTCGCTCAGGGAAATCTCCAGACGATTGCCGCCTCAGATTCAGCCTCTGGCCGATGAAATTGCTTCCCGGCTGCAGAAAGAACTGACCGCAAACCATCTGCCCGACGCACACCGCACACTGATCCCGCAGATGATCGAGATGTCGGTACCCGATGCCAATGAGGTCATGGCGGCGGGCAAACGGGTCGAGCCCCTGATCGACACAATGATCGGCAAGCTGACAGACCCCTCACACCAACCGGCCCTGCTACAGGACAACTTCCGCGCAGTCCTGCGCGGGCCGCTCGAAACGCTCTTGGACGATCCGGCCTATGCCGACCAGTTGTCGGCCGCCTTTCAGACCGTTGTCATGCATGGTCTGGCAGAGGCAAACCGAAAGCTCGACCTGCTGCTGGAACGGTCCGAAGCCACGGCACGAAAGCTGGGCGTGAACGAAGGTTTGGTGATCGGCCTAGCCCGGCGATACGCGGGGGGCGATCACGGCGATTTCGACAGCGCCTATCGCGGCCTCGAACGCGCCCTTGAAGTGGCGGCGGAGCGGCCGCAGGCGTCGAACATCTCGGCCGAGGTGGATGCCATCGTGGCCGAGGTGGACCGGCTGACGCGGTAAGACAGCCCCGATGCGGGCATGGCGGCGCTCAAGGCGGCGCTGGAGGCCGACCGGGCGGAAGAGGAACGCCGCGCGGCGGCGCGTCTGAAACTGCTCGACACCGGCATCCGGCAGGCGATCCTGACCCGCTCGGTCGACGATGCGGCGGCGTTCCTGGTGGAAAAGACCGACCGCGAGACGGCAGACCCCGCGCAGCGCTTCAACGCCCTGCGCACGGTTCAGGACGAATGGTACGAAAGCGGACGCGACAAGGGGCTGGCCTTCGATCTAGAGGTCAGCATCGCCCTCGCCCTGGCCAGCCTTGACCGGGCGCAAGACGCGGATGAGCGCGGCGCGACCCAGAACAACCTTGGCAACGCGCTCCAGACCCTTGGCGAACGGGAAAGCGGCACGGCGCGGCTGGAGGAGGCCGTGACCGCCTTTCGCGCCGCGCTCGAGGAACGCACCCAGGACCGCGTGCCGCTGAACTGGGCAGCGACCACGCTGAACCTCGGGCTGGCCTACGCGTCGCTCTTCGACAAAACCGGCGACCAGGCGTGGCTGGACAAGGCGCTGTCGGCGGTGCGGGCGGCGCGGGAGGTCTATGACGCGGCGGGGGCCACGTACTACATCGAGAAATCCGACCGGATCCTGGCGGATATTGAGGCCAAGCGACACGCGGACGGGTCCAGGTGAGGATCGCATTGCTGCGCCCAAATCTATGGGAGGTTAGCCACCCGCCCTACATCCGCCCGGGCAACGGGCTGACCCCTCACCCAAAACCGGGATCGGCGGGCAGCGCGGACGCTGTCCCGCCTGGTTTCAGGGCCGTCCTCAGAGCACGAAGTCGCCCGCGCTCAGATCGGTGGCGGTGATGCCGGTCAGGGTGATGGTGTCGCTGCCGGGCACCAACTCGACCACCGTGTCGGCACCGACCTGCGAGAAGCTCAGCGTGCTGAAATCGGTCAGTCCATAGGCGCTCAGGTCGATCTGATCCTCGCCCAGCGTGAAGTCGGTGATCACGTCCTGACCGCTGTTCAGATCGAAGACGAACAGATCGTCGCCCGGGTTGCCGCGCAGCTCGTCATCGCCGGTGCCGCCGTTGATCACGTCGTTGCCCTTGCCGCCGAGCACGAGGTCGTTGCCGGCGTCGCCAAAGACCGCGTCATCGCCGTCGTTGCCCTGGACCGAGTCAGCGCCGTTGCCGCCGGTGACAAAATCATCGCCATCGCCGCCCTGGACCTTGTCGCGTCCTTCGCCGCCTTCAACGATGTCGTTGCCCTGTTCGCCTCTCAACAGGTCATTGCCGTCTTCTCCAAGGATCGAGTCATTGCCGTGCCCGCCGAGGACCGTGTCGCGCCCGTCAAAGCCAAGGAGGGTGTCATTGCCCATACTGCCGTCGATGAAGTCGTTGCCGATCCAGCCATCGAGGAAATCGTCACCGCCGCCGCCGAAGATCTCGTCAGCCCCGGTGTCGGCCTGGATCGTGTCGTCACCATCGTCGCCATGCAGGCTGTCGCTGCCGCCACCGCCGAAAATGAAGTCGGCCCCGGCCTGGCCAAGGATCAGATCCGCACCGTCGCCGCCGTTCAGATCATCATCCCCGTCATGGCCTTGCAGGGTGTCGTTGCCGTTGCCGCCAAAGATGGTGTCGTCACCGTCACGGCCGCGCAGCTTGTCCTGGCCATTGCCGCCTTCGATCAGGTCGTTGCCGTCATCCCCGTCGATCACATCCGCGCCGTCGTTGCCGAACAACTGGTCATCGCCAAAGCTGCCAGAGATCGTGTCGGCGCCAAGGCCACCGGAAATGGTGTCGTTGCCCATATTCACTTCGAGCGAGTCGGCCTTGTCACCGCCAAGGATGGAGTCATCGCCGGCCAAGCCGCGGATGACGTAAGGCTCCGGCAAACTTGTGAATAGGTTATCGGAACCGGACGTGCGGTTGTGTCTCGAAAGTGGTGGAAATTCTCCGGCGTCGTCCTCCGAGCGGTTTGATTTGCGCCTGATCAAGCGGCAAGGTCAAGGGGCATGGTCTCGATCGGTTTGTCGAGGGTTTGCCATCCGTCGACCTTGCGCATGGTGATTTGACCGGAAGCCAGCAAGGCCCAAAGCAGCATCGGCAC
>CAJXWO010000054.1 GCA_913062865.1 uncultured Paracoccaceae bacterium
CGGCGATACTCGAACTTGTCCACGGCCTTCATCAGGCCGATATTGCCTTCCTGAATGAGATCAAGGAATTGCAGGCCGCGGTTCGTGTATTTCTTGGCGATGGAAATCACGAGGCGCAGGTTGGCCTCGACCATTTCCTTTTTCGCCTGGCGGGCCTCTTTCTCGCCTTTCTGCACTTGTTGAACAATGCGGCGGAACTCACTGATATCCAAGCCGACATACTGGCCCACCTGGGCCATGTCCGCGCGCAGTTCCTCGACCTTGCCGGTGGAGCGTTCGATGAACATCTGCCAGCCGCGCCCGGGCTTTTCCGCCATCCGGTCAAGCCAGGTCGGGTCAAGCTCGTAGCCGCGGTATTCGTCGATGAATTCGCGGCGGTTGATGCGGGCTTGGTCGGCCAGCTTCACCATCGCGCTGTCGATCGACATGATGCGGCGGTTGATGCCGTAAAGCTGGTCGATCAGCGCCTCGATGCGGTTGTTGTGCAGGTGCAGTTCGTTCACCAGCTCGACGATTTCCGAGCGCAGCTTTTGGTAGGTGGCCTCGTCCGCTTCGGAGAAACTGCCGTCTTCGTTCAGCGTGGCCGAGATGCGGCTGTCCTGCATTTCCGAGAGGTTGATGTAATCCTCTGCGATGCGGTCAAGCGTCTCGAGCACCCGTGGCTTGAGCGCAGCCTCCATCGCGGCAAGCGACATGTTGGCCTGCTCGTCCTCGTCGTCGTCATCGTCGTTTTCGCGGGCGATCGGGTTGCCGTCGGCATCCAGCTCGGGCTGGTCGTCCTTGGGCTTTTCGCTTGTCTCGCTGACGGCCGTTGGATCGACGACGGGTTCGTCCCCGTCCTCGTCCAGCTGGTTGCCAAAGGTCGCCTCGAGGTCGATCACATCGCGCAAAAGGATGTCTTCGGACAGAAGTTCGTCGCGCCAGATGGTGATCGCTTGGAAGGTCAGCGGGCTTTCGCACAGCCCTGCGATCATCGTGTTGCGCCCGGCCTCGATCCGTTTCGCGATGGCGATCTCGCCCTCGCGGCTGAGCAGTTCGACGCTGCCCATCTCGCGCAGATACATGCGTACGGGGTCATCGGTGCGGTCGAGCTTTTCGGTCTCGCCCGCCGACACCGCCACCTCTTTCGAGGTCGAGGTCTGCACCAGTTCGGTCGAGCCCTGGTCGTCGTCCTCGGCCTCTTCCTCTTCGATGATGTTGATTCCCATCTCCGAGAGCATCGACATCACGTCTTCGATCTGTTCCGACGACACCTGGTCGGGGGGCAGGACCTGGTTCAGCTGGTCATAGGTGATGTAGCCGCGTTCGCGCGCCTCGCCGATCATCTTCTTGACGGCAGCTTGGCTCATGTCGAGCGAGATGTCCGCTTCCTGATCGTCGGGCTTGCTGTCTTCGGTGTCTTTGGCGGCCATGCAGTGCTCCTGTTTCGAGCGGGCGATTCGGTTAAATCGAATCAATAGCGTGATAAGCTGATTCGAACACCCGTCTAGCCCTTAATTCTTTACGATTCGCTCACCATTGCGCCCCAAAATCCCCGCAGGAAACGCTAGGGACGCTTGGCAAAGCCGATATGTTTCATCAGCGCGTCGAAGGCATCTCTTTCGTCTCGGCTGAGCGACAAGCCGTTCGGCGCAGTGTCATATTCCGCTTTATCCTCATTCTGACCGCGGGTCACATCGTGGACAGCGCGCACCGCCTGGCCCAACCGCCAGGTCACAGCCTCGTCTGCCAGCGCGTCCAGATCCTCGGCCGCTTCTCGCACCTCTGCCTCCAATCCGCGCCGCGCGTCCAGCTTGGCAAGCTCTTCGGCCACGGTCATGCGGGCCATTTCAACGTCTTGCGGGCGCCGAAGGCACGGCGTCACCGCCACATGGCGCGCCGCAAAGAGCTTTTCAAGGGTCTCTTGTCCAAGTGCGGCATCCGCACGGGCGCGCAATGCATCGGCCCCTTCATCGGCATGGGCCAGGATCAGGTCACGCAGGCTGGCCTGCACCGGATCGGCGCAGTCGAGGTTTTCGAGCCCCGTCTCGAACTCTTCGGCGATCTCGGGGCGCGCCAGCAGCACGGCCAGGATCACCTCGCGGCGCATCCGGTCCTGCGCGTCGCCTTCGGGCATGGCCAGCGGCGAGGCCCGGGTCGTGGCGCGCACCGGTTCGGGCAGCTTCCCCTTCCAGGCTCCGCGCGGGCGGCGAGGATTGAACAGCTCCCAACGCAGGTTCTTGATCTCGGCGCCGTAATGGCTGCGGATAGACGGGTCGCGGATGGTCGTAAGCCGCTCGCGCAGCGCCTTGTCGAGCGCGGCCTTACGCTCGGGGCTGTCAAAAACACCGCCCTCTGTCTCACGCCGCCACAAGAGACGCACCATGGGCAGCGCGGCATCCAGAACGGACTTGAGCGCCCCGGCCCCTTCGGCCCGCAACAGGTCATCGGGGTCCTTGCCTTCGGGCATGAGGGCAAAGCGCAGGGATTTGCCTGCTTCGAGCAGCGGCAGCGCCAGGTCGATCACCCGGTAAGCCGCGCGCAGACCCGCCCTGTCGCCATCCAGCGCCACGATGGGTTCGTCCGCGATGCGCCACAGATGGGCCAGCTGGTGTTCGGTCACGGCCGTCCCCAGCGGCGCCACGGCGGCGGGAAAGCCACCCTCGGACAGCGCGATCACGTCCATATAGCCCTCGGCCACGATCAGTGGATGCCCCTTTCCGGCGGCCTCGCGCGCGGGGCCATGGTTGTAAAGCGACCGTCCCTTGTCGAAGAGCTCGGTCTCGGGCGAGTTGAGGTATTTCGCATTGTCCGACGGGTCCATCGCCCGCCCGCCAAAGGCGATGGCCCGCCCCCGTGCATCGCGGATCGGGAACATGATGCGGTGGCGGAAGGTGTCGTAGGGGTCGCGCCCCTTGTCCGATGTCTTGGCCAGCCCCGCCGCCAGGATCAGGTCGTCGGGCACACCCTTGCCCTTGAGGTGGTCGCGCAGGTTTTGCCAGCCGGGCGGGGCAAAGCCGATTTCCCACCGCTCCAGCACCGCCTCGGTCAGGCCGCGGCGGTCGAGATAGGCGCGCGCCTCGGCCGCCGCCCCGGTGCGCAATTGCAGCCGGTAGAACTGCACCGCCTGCTCCATCACCTCGATCAGTTGCGTGCGACGGTCGGCCTTTTCCTGCGCCTTGGGGTCGCGCGCAGGCATCTGCATCCCGGCCTCGCCGGCGAGGATCTCGACCGCCTCCATGAAACTCACATTTTCGGTCTCGCGCACGAAGGAAATCGCGTCACCCTTCGCGTGGCAGCCGAAGCAGTAGTAATACCCCTTGCGGTCGTCGACGTGGAAACTGGCAGTTTTCTCATGGTGAAAGGGGCAAGGCGCCCACATATCCCCCTTGCCCTGGTTCGATTTGCGGGTGTCCCACATGACCTTGCGCCCCACGACCTGGGCAAGGCTCAGGCGGGTGCGCAGTTCATCCAGGAAACCGGGGGGCAAGCTCATGGGGGCAGTATGGGCAATCGCCCAAGATTCTGGAAGGGCAGCCGCGCTCAGCCGCCCTTGCAGGCGGCGGCGTTGCGTGCGCCCAGATCGTCGGTCAACCCGTCCTCGGGCTGGGCGTAGATAAAGGTGACCAGATCGGGGACCACGGGCGCGAACTCGGCCGCGTCACCATCGAGGTCGCCCTGAATTTGCAGGATGACTGCCTCTGCCTCGGCGCCTGTTTTGCGCAAATCGGCCACCTCTTGCAGGATCACACCCATCTGGTCACAGTCGGCGTCGGACATTTGCTGGGCATACGCCGGGACAGCGCAGGCGAACAGCAGCGGGATCAGGGCCAGTCTTGTCACGAGCGGCCTCCTTTTCTAGTAGCAGACCCCGTGGACATAGGCACAACCCGGTCCGTCATCCAGTCCCGCGCGCGGCGCAATGGGTCATTGCGCGGTCGAGATCGTGAACCAGCGTCCCGGCCATGGAACGGAACACCATCAACCGCACCGCGCCATCGGGCAGCCGCGTGACCGCCCCGGCCATATGCCCGATCTGCGTGCGGATCGAGCGCCCCGGCGGAAAGGCGCTGTCGCGCAGGTCAACGGGGATCAGCCGCGCCAGCACATCCTCCGCCCCTTCGCCCGCCACCCGGACGACCGCCCACGCATCGCCTTGATCGCTCAGGGCCGCGTGGTCGGCCAGCGCGGCATCCGGCACCGCCCCGATCAGCAGCGCCTGGTCTCGTCCGAACCAAGCGGCCTCAACGCCCTTGCCCGTCTCCGTGGTGTTCGCCGCCGGGAACCCCACGCCATGGGCCACCTTCATTGCCTTGGACAGCGCCGCGGCCTGCCCCTTGTAAGGCGCCACCAGCGTCATCGGACCCGGGTCCAGCTCGGTCACCGACACGCCGCCCTGTTCCAGCGGCAAAAGCCCCATGCAGGGGGATCGTGCAATCAGGTCAGCCACGCAACCGCCCTCCGTCCGGGTCAAAGAAGACCGGGTCGCACACCTCGCACAGGGTTTCCACCTGCCGCAGGTGATCCTTGAGCTTGACCCGCTCGCCATGGCGCGCGCGCCCGTTGCGCAGGAACCCCAGCGCCAGCATCGTGCCCAGCGTGGGCGAGAACCCGACCGAGGTGACATAGCCCTGGGCATTCACCCGCACCGGCTCTGTCCCCGGCTCGAACAGATGCGCGCCCGCGGTCATCTCCTTGCTCTCGCCGACCGGGCGCAGACCCACGAGTTGCTCGCGCTCCGGCCCCTTGAGCCCAGGACGGTCGGCCATGACCTTGCCAATACAGTCCTTCTTGGCGCTCACCATGCGGTCCATCCCGATGTCGAAGGCGGTGGTGCGGCCATGGATCTCGGCATGGGTGATAAAACCCTTTTCAATCCGCAGCACATTCAGCGCCTCCATCCCGTAGGGCCCGCCGCCCAGCGCCTCGGCCCGGGCGACGAGCAGCCGGAACAGGCTGTCGCCATAGCGCGCAGGCACCGCGATCTCATAGGCATGCTCGCCCGAGAACGAGATGCGGAAGAGCCGCGCGGCAATCCCCATCACCTTAACCGGCCCGCAGGCCATGAACGGCCACGCCTCGGGGTCGAGCGGCGCATCCAACAGCCCGTCCAGCAACGCGCGCGATTGCGGCCCCGCCACGGCGAATTGCGCCCATTGCTCGGTCACCGACGCCAGCCGCACGTCAAGATCGGGCCGCAGCCCTTGGGCCACGAAATCCAAATGCGCCATCACCTGCCCCGCCGCAGCGGTTGTCGTGGTGATCAGGTATTGACCCTCGGACAGACGCGCGGCGGTGCCGTCATCCATCACATGCCCGTCCTCGCGCAGCATCAGGCCATAACGCACGCGACCGGGTTTCACCGTCGACATCATGTTGGTGTAGACGAGGTCGAGGAAGCGGCCTGCATCGGGCCCCTGCACGTCGATCTTGCCCAGCGTGGACACGTCGCAAATGCCGACGCTCTCGCGCACCATCCGCACCTCGCGGTCGCAGGATTGCCGCCAATGGCTTTCGCCCGGATCGGGGAAGTAGCTCGGGCGGTACCACAGCCCCGCTTCGATCATCGGCGCGCCGCGCTCTACGGTTGCCGCGTGGCTTGTCGTCTTGCGCTCGGGCGCGAATCCCTTGCCCTCGGCCCCGGCTCCCATCGCGGCGATGGCGACGGGTGTATAGGGCGGGCGGAAGGTCGTCGTGCCCGTCTCGGGGATCGAGCGGCCCGTCGCATCGGCCAGCACCGCCAGCGCGGCCACGTTCGAGTTCTTGCCCTGGTCCGGTGCCATGCCCTGGGTCGTGTAGCGCTTCATGTGCTCGACCGAGCAGAAGTTTTCCTGCGCGGCCAACGCCACGTCCTTGGCCGTCACATCGTTCTGGAAATCGAGCCAGGCGCGCCCCTTGCCCAGCACCTGCCAGAGCGGTCTGAGCGATACGGGCGCGTCCTCGGCCTCGGCCAGCGGCACATCCTTCGCGGTCATCCCAAGCTCCGACAGCGCCCGCAGCGCCGCAGCGCGGCCCTCCTCCAGGCAGGCATGGGTCGAGAACGCGCCGTGGCACGCCCCCGCCGGGATCAGCCCAGGCACCATGTCGGGTTTCGGCACAAAGGCCGCGATGTCGTCCCGCCAGACGGGCCGGCCGTTCATGTGGCAGGTCAGGTGTAGGCTGGGGTTCCAGCCGCCCGACATGGCGAGCGTGTCGGCAGCGATGCGTTCCTCGCCCTTCGCGGTGCGGATCGTCACGCTCTCCAGGCCCAGCCGTCCCTGGGTGTTGCACAACACCGCCCCGGCATGGACCGGATAGGCGTCCGACGCCTGCGCCTCGTGCCGGCTGTCCACCAGTGCGGCCACATGCACCCCCGCCGCCACCAGGTCGCGCGCCGTGCGGTGGGCGTCGTCATTGTTGCCGAAAACCACCACTCGCCGCCCCGGCGCCACGCCCCAGCGGTTGAGATAGGCACGCACCGCGCCCGCCGTCATGATACCCGGCCGGTCATTGTTGGGAAAGGCCACCGGCCGCTCGATCGCGCCCGACGCCAGCACCGCGCGTTTCGCCACGATCCGCCAGAAACACGCCCGCGGCAGGCTGGCGCGATGGGGCAGATGCTGGCCCACCCGCTCGAGCGCGCCGTAGGTGCCCTGGTCGTAGACGCCGGTCACGGTGGTGCGGCGCATCACCCGCACATTGGGCATGGCGCGCAGCCGGTCAGTCAGCGCCTGCGCCCAGGCGTGCCCCGGCTGACCGTCCACCTCTTCGTCCTCGGCCAGAAGCCGCCCGCCGCTGCGCGTGTCCTCGTCGCACAGGATCACATCGGCCCCGGCTTCCGCCGCCGTCAGCGCCGCCATCAGCCCCGCAGGCCCCGCCCCGATCACCAGAAGATCGCAGAACGCATAGGCTTTTTCATAGGCATCCGGGTCAGGCTGCCCGCTCAGCGCGCCCAGGCCTGCGGCGCGGCGGATCACGGGCTCATAGAGCTTTTCCCAGAACGCGCGCGGCCACATGAAGGTCTTGTAGTAGAACCCGGCGCTCAAGAATGGCGCGGCCAGGTCGTTGAGCGACAGGAGGTCATACCGCAAGGACGGCCAGGCGTTCTGCGGATGGGCCTCGAGCCCGTCGTAGATCTCCTGCACCGTGGCCCGCACATTCGGGTCCGCATGGGCGCCCTGTCCCACGGTGACCAGCGCGTTGGGCTCTTCCGATCCGGCGGTCAGCACGCCGCGCGGACGGTGATACTTGAAGGACCGGCCCATCAGCCGCACACCCTGCGCCAGAAGCGCCGAGGCCAGCGTGTCGCCCGCAAAGCCCTGATGCGCCACGCCGTCAAAGCGGAAATGCACCGGCGTGTCCCGGTCGATCAGCCCCTTGCCCGCGATCCTCATGCCTCGGCCTCCTCGGCCAGAACCGCGCCCAGAATCTCGTGAGTGACCGTATCGCGGGTCACGACGATCCAGGCCCCGCAGCCGCCGCCGTGATACCACAACTCGCGCGTCGCGCCCGCGGGGTTGCGGCGCAGGTGCAGGTAGTCGTCCCAGGCCTGCGCGGCGGCCTCGGGCCCCGGCCGGTTGAGCGCCACGGCGTCCCCCTTGTATGTGAACTCGCGCAGATCCCGGTCTCCGCAGATCGGACAGCGGATCCTCATCGCGCCACCCCCGGCTTCATCTTTCCAGAAATACTCACTTCCGCCCTCTCCGCGCGTGCCTAGTGCAGGTTATGCTGCGCACCGGTGCCTTCCTCGTCCATGAGCCCGATGCCATCGCGGAACCGGTCCAGCCGGTAGCGCGCGGCGGGCGCGTGGTGTTCATCCCGTGCGATCAGATGGGCGAAGGAAAAGCCCGACCCCGGCACCGCCTTGAACCCGCCATAGCACCAGCCGCAATTCAGGTAGAGCCCGTCGATCCCGGTCTTGTCGATGATCGGGCTGCCATCGGGGGTCATGTCCATGATCCCGCCCCAGCTGCGCAGCACCCTGGCGCGGCCGATCATCGGCATCAGCGCCATGCCGGCCTCCATAACATGCTCGACCATCGGCAGGTTGCCCCGCGCCGCATAGGACGCGTAGAAATCCAGATCACCGCCGAACACCAGCCCGCCCTTGTCCGACTGGCTGATATAGAAATGCCCCATGCCGAAGCTGACCACATGGTCGATCACCGGTTTCAGGCCCTCGGTGACAAAGGCCTGGAGCACGTGGCTCTCGATGGGCAGGCGCATCCCCGCCATCGCCGCCACCTGCGACGAGCGTCCGGCGACGACCATCCCCACCTTCTTGGCCCTAATGGGTCCGCGCGTGGTCTGCACGCCGGTTACGCGGCCGTTCTCGATGTCGATCCCCGTGACCTCGCAATTCTGGATCAGGTCCACGCCCCGGCTGTCGGCGCCCCGCGCATAGCCCCAGGCGACCGCGTCGTGCCGCGCGGTGCCGCCCCGCGGATGCAAGAGCCCGCCATAGACCGGAAAGCGCAGGTTGTCGAAATCGAGATAGGGCAGATGCTTGCGCACGCCCTCGCGGTCCAGAAGGATCGCGTCGTCGCCCTGGTTGATCATCGCATTGCCGCGCCGGGCAAAGGCATCGCGCTGCCCGTCGGAATGGAACAGGTTGATCAGGCCCCGTTGGGAATGCATCACGTTATAGTTCAGGTCTTCCTCCAGCCCCTCCCAGAGCTTCAGGGAATGGCTGTAGAATTCCGAATTGCCGGGCAGGAAGTAATTGGCGCGCACGATGGTGGTGTTGCGCCCCACGTTGCCGCCGCCCAGGTAGCCCTTTTCCAGCACCGCCACGTTGGTCAGGCCGTGCTCCTTGGCCAGGTAGTAGGCGGTCGAGAGGCCATGGCCGCCGCCACCGATGATGACGATGTCATACTCGGATTTCGGTTCGGGGTCGCGCCACTGGGGCGTCCAGCCCCGGTTGCCGCTTAGCCCCTCGCGCAGGACCCGCCAGCCTGAAAAGCCCATGCCACCTCTCCGTTCGTGCCGGGGCCACCCCAGCACTTCGGCCTCAGCTTAGCAAGCGGCGCCCGGGACGCGCGGGGCGCTTTTCGACATTTGCAGGTCCCTGTCCGACACGGACCCGCCCGCCAGTGCCCCCTCGGCAACATCGGTGCCGACCCGGACCGGTTGCCGAATTGTTTTCACGGTTCTGCGTATCAAACGAGCGCAGCCCTGGCGAATCGCGGTGCTTGAGGGCTGATTGTCATGTCATTGAAAACAATGCCGATGCCGACGCCCGGATCAGCCACAAACCCGCGCAAAATCGCCCCTAATCCTTTCTTAACCCGCCCAATTTCCGCCACAGGCCCGGAGCATAAAGGACGCAGGTAATATTGCCCGGACCACGGGCGTGGTGCCCGTCAACCCGGGCGAAAGGTAACGACAATGACTGCGTTTGACAGACAGGTCCCGGCGACCGCCTCCGACAGCGACGCATGCAAGACGACATCGGTCCGCAACCGACTCCGCCGTTTCCGCGACGACGAAAGCGGCGTCATGGTCTTTCTGGGCATGTTCATCTTCCTGATCATCCTGATGACCGGCGGGATCGCCGTCGACTACATGCGCAATGAACAGAACCGCACAATGCTGCAGCACACGCTGGACCGTGCCGTTCTTGCCGCGGCGGATCTCGACCAGTCACTGGACCCGACGCAGGTGGTGAACAGTTATTTCGAAAAGCCGGGCATGGGCGACTTCCTCGCCGAGGTCAACGTCGACGAAGGTCTCAACTTCCGCACCGTGTCGGCCAAGGCGCAGGCCACCCAGCCTGCGGAATACCTGCAATTCGTGGGTCGCGACACGTTGGTCGCCAGCGCCTCTGCCACCGCGGAAGAGCGGATCGCCAAAGTCGAGATCTCCATGGTGCTCGATATCTCGGGCTCGATGGGGTCGAACAACAAGATGGGGAACCTGCGCGACGCGGCCCGAACGTTCGTGGACACGGTCATCACGCCGGAAACGCAGGACCTGATCTCGGTCTCGGTCGTTCCCTACACGAGCCATGTCAATGCCGGGCCCATGATCTTCGACGAGCTGAACACCGCGCAGAAGCACAACTTCTCCCATTGCGTGGAATTCGAAGATCACGAGTTTTCCACAACGGTCTTCAACACGAACCGCACATACGAGCAGGGCCAGCACGTGGAGTTTTCGAGCCGCAGCTCCGGCGACATCACCAATCCAGGCTGCCCGCAAAGAAGCTACGAGCGGATCTCTCCCTTCAGCCAGAACGCCTCTGCGCTCAAGAGCCAGATCGGAAACCTGCGGGCCCGTGCGAACACGTCGATATTTCTCGGGATGAAGTGGGCGGTGAGCCTGCTGGACCCGTCCTTCCGCCCGATCGTGGACAGCCTGGTCACCAAGGGCGACATCGATGCGACGTTCTCGGGCCGTCCGGCCGAGTATGACGATCCCGAAACGCTGAAGACCGTGATCCTGATGACTGACGGCGTCAATGTGACCACACGCCGGGTCGCAGACTGGGCCTACAGCGTCGAAAGCCACTACGTCCATTGGGACCGCTTCCCGGTTTATTACTACCTGAACCGTTACGTGAACCACTGGCAGCACAACCAGTTCTACTACACCAAGTACACGTCCAGCGAAGGCGACCGCCTGCTCGACGATATCTGCGACGCTGCAAAGGACCGCGGCATCGTGATCTGGTCGGTCGGTTTCGAGGTCAACGATCATGGCGCCGACGTGATGCGCGATTGCGCCTCTTCGCCCGCCCATTTCTTCCGGGTGGAAGGCGTTGAAATTACAGAAGCGTTCGAGGCGATTGCCCGCCAGATCAACCAGTTGAGGCTGACCCAATGACCCTGCGCATCCTGAAAGCCCTCAAGCGTTTCCGCGCGAACGAGGACGGCAACGCGACTGTCGAATTCGCGATCGTGGTGCCCATGTTCCTGATCTTCATGGCCTCCGGCATCGAGCTTGGCCTGGTCAATATCCGGCACACCCTTCTCGAACGCAGCCTCGACGAGGCGATGCGCGAGGTGCGCCTGGGCACCGGTCAGGCACCGCAACATGACGATATCGTCGACCTGATCTGCACCAGCGCGACGATGGTCCCCGATTGCCGCAACAACCTGCGGCTCGAGATGACCAAGGTCGACATGCGCAACTGGAGCGGCCTGCCCGCGTCCATCGATTGCACCGTCGGCGGCGGCGACACGAATTTCGAGGTGCAGCCCGTGCGCCAATTCAAGAACGGGATCGACAACGAAATGGTACTCGTGCGCGCCTGCGCCAAGTTCGACCCGTTCTTCCCGATCGCCGGTCTGGGCCGGTCGCTCAGCAAGGACGCCGCCGGTCAGTTGTCCATCGTGGCCATGAACGGCTTTGTCCAGGAACCGAGGTAAGCGTTATGTTTAGGTATCTGAAAACACACCTGAAAGCCTTCCGCGACGATGTCGAGGGGTCGGTCTCGATCGAAGCGGTGATGATCTTTCCCGCGCTCTTCTGGGCCTTCTGCGCGATGGTCGTCTTTTTCGACGCCTATCGCCAGACCAGCGTCAACAACAAGGCCGCGTACACGATTTCCGACATGATCTCGCGCGAGACCCAGCCGATGAACCCGCAATACCTGGAGAACGCCAAGAAGTTCCTCGACTACCTCACGATCTCGGACGGGTCGGACACCAGCCTTCGCGTGTCGCTCCTGCGCTGGAAGGCCGCCAACCAAGAGTTCGAGACGGTCTGGTCCGAGACCGTGGGCAACAAGACCGCGCTGCAAACCGACAATGTCAAATCATGGTCCGACAGGCTGCCGATCATGGTCAACAACGAACAGATCATCGTCGTCGAGACCTGGACAGACTACGAACCGCCCTTGAACGTCGGCCTGGCAGCGCGTGACATCTCGAGCTTCGTGTTCACGCGGCCGCGCTTTTCGCCCCAGATCGTTTGGAGCGATACCTGATTAGGGGCCCTCGCGCTCGGCCAACTTGATGGTCAGCAGGTCTGCCATCATCTTGGCCTGTGACGCAACGGTGACACCGCCTACACCCACGCTGCGCCCCAACCGCCAGTAAAGACCCGGCCGCCAGCACCGCGCGTGCGGCCGGTCCAGTCGCACGATGAACCCGTTCGACGGCTTGAATGCGAACATTCCGCGATCCAGCCCCACGATCCGCTCCATCGGCGCGACCATGACCCCCGAACTGTCGCGCAGCCCCTCCTCGGTCAGTTCAAGGCTCAGCCGCGTCGCGCGGCGCATCATCTCGGCGCCCCACAGCACCACGAGGCCCACACCGATCAGGAAGGCCTGCGCCCAAAGATCCCGGGGCGGGTGTGCGAAGGCGATGTAAAGACACAGCGCCCCCAGCACGATCATCGAGAAGAGCGCAAAGGCCCTCCGCCCAAATGAGGGCGTGATCTCCGCCAAAACCTTGTCCGCCATGGCCTTTGGCCTCCCCCTTGTCTGACATGACCCCGCCCGGCGCCGATTACCCGATCCGGCACGGGGACGTAAGGGGCCTATCGGGGCAGCGTGACCGCGCCGCGGACCATGTTCCAGTAGATATCGGCCACTTCCGTCGCACTCAGCCGGCCGCCCGCGCGGTACCAGGTGTTCACACCCGTGAGCATTGCGATCACCGCCAGGGTCGCAATCTTGGTATCGGGCACCGACACGTCGCCCTCGTCCCGGCCCTGGCGCAGGATCGCTTCGAGCCCGTCTTCGTAGTCCCGGCGCAACGCCTCGATCCGGCGGAAGTTTTCCGGCTCGAGATTGCGCAGTTCCATATAGGCGATGAAGACGGCATCGGGCCGTTCGAGGTGAAACGCGATGTGAAACCGCGTGAACCGCTCGAGACGCTCCAGCGCGGGCCCCGGCCGGTCCGCCGCCCGCCACGCCGCGAGCAGATCGTCCATGTGCCCCTGCATCAAGTCGGACAGAAGCGATTGCTTGTCGGGCGTGTAGTTGTAAAGCGCGCCCGCCTGCACGCCCACCTCGCTTGCGATCTGGCGCATGGACACGGCGGCATAGCCGTGGCGCGCGAATAGCCGCTCCGCCGCGGCGCGGATCCGCGGGCCGGTGATGTCGGAATGCGATCCTTGGGTCCGGGCCATGGGTCCAGATAAACTGAACGGGCGTTCATATCCAAGCCCATATCCGCCCATCCCGCGACGCGCGGCTTGCCCAAGGGCGGCGGCTCGGGCATGACGGAGCCATCCCCGGGAGACAAGGACCGATGCGGCCCGCCTTTTTCGCCCTGATCCTGCCCATTCTGGGCGCCTGCACGGAATTCCCGTCGCTCGACCGGGCGGTGGATCCTGCGGTGTTCGATACGGACTATCCCGCGCTCGTCCCGTTAGAGACGGTGACCGGGACGGGCCCCGCCCCCCGCACGACGCCTGCGGATCAGGCGGCGCTGGCCGCGCGGGCCGCCGCGCTGACCGCGCGCGCGAACCGGTTGGGCCGCACGGTGATCGCCTCGGAAGACCGCGACCGCATGGACGCGGGCGTGACGCGGCCCGGCGCGCTTCAAGCGGCACAAGGCGCAGAGGATTAGGCCGGGTCGCCAATCCCCGGCACGTGGCACGGCGCCGCCCGGCTTGCCCGATCGCGCACGGCAGAACCGTAACGCGCCCGCGAAAGGTATCGCCACGTTGCACGGCCCGCCGGATCGGGCTACACGCGCCGCCAAAGCCTGAGCGATAGAAGGAACTCCCGCATGAGCCCCACCCCCTTGCGCCTTGGCGTGGCCGGTCTCGGCACGGTCGGCACCGGTGTGCTGCGTATCGTGCGGCAAAAGGCCAACCTCCTGGCCGCCCGAAGCGGCCGCCCGATCGAGATCGTGGCCGTGTCGGCCCGCACCCGCGACAAGGACCGCGGCGTGCCGCTCGATCCCTACGCCTGGGAAGACGACCCCGTGCGGCTGGCCACCCGCGACGACGTGGACGTTTTCGTGGAACTCATGGGCGGCTCGGACGGACCTGCCAAGGCCGCGACCGAGGCCGCGCTTGCGGCGGGCAAGGACGTGGTGACCGCCAACAAGGCGATGCTGGCCATCCATGGTCAGGCGCTGGCCGCGCAGGCCGAGGCCGAGGGTCGCGTGATCCGCTTCGAGGCGGCGGTCGCAGGCGGCATTCCGGTCATCAAGGCCCTGACCGAGGGGCTGGCAGGCAATGAGATCACCCGCGTGATGGGCGTGATGAACGGCACCTGCAACTACATCCTGACCCGGATGGAAAGCGCGGGCCTTCCCTACGAGGAGGTCTTCGAAGAGGCCAATGCGCTGGGATACCTCGAAGCCGATCCGCAGCTTGACGTCGGCGGCATCGATGCGGGCCACAAACTTTCGCTTCTGGCCTCCATCGCCTTCGGCACGCAGGTCGCCTTCGACGATGTCGAGCTTGAGGGCATCGGCGACGTGACGATCGAGGACATCCGCCGCGCGGCCGACATGGGCTTTCGCATCAAGCTTCTGGGCGTCGCACAGATGACCGGACGGGGGCTGGAGCAGCGTATGGCACCCTGTCTCGTGCCAGCCCAATCGCCCCTGGGCCAACTCGAGGGCGGCACCAACATGGTGGTTCTGGAAGGCGATCACGTGGGCCAGATCGTGCTGCGCGGCGCGGGTGCGGGCGAGGGCCCGACCGCGAGCGCCGTGATGGGCGACGTGATGGATATCGCGCGCGGCGTGCGGCTGTCCACCTTTGGCCAGCCCGCAGCAGAACTGGCTGCGGCAAAGCCGGCCAAGGCCGCGATGCCCGCCCCCTTCTACCTGCGCATGAAACTTTTGGACAAGCCCGGCGCGTTGGCGAAGATCGCCACGATCCTGGGACAGTCGGGCATCTCGATCGACCGCATGCGCCAGTATCGTCACGACGACACCACCGCACCGATCCTGATCGTGACCCACACCACCCCGCGCGCCGCGCTCGACGAGGCGCTGACGGCGATGGAGGGCCTCGACGTGGTGGCAGAAGCGCCCGTCGCCATCCGCATCGAAAGCGTCTGAGCGCGCATCCGCCCGCTGCTGGGCGTCTTGGCAAGACCGGGGCCGCGTTAGCGCCACCGGCCTTGCCCCCCCGCGGGACATGGCGCTAGACCGAGCGCACGTATTGTCACAAGGAAATATCCGAATGTCCAAGCCCGTCGATTTCAATGACCGCATGCTGTCCCTGGGCCTGGCCCGCGTGTCCGAGGCCGCCGCGCTCGCCTCGGCCAAGCTGATCGGACGGGGCGACGAGAAAGCCGCCGACCAGGCCGCCGTTGACGCGATGCGCACCCAGCTGAACAAGCTGGACATCGCCGGTGTCGTTGTGATCGGCGAGGGCGAGCGGGACGAGGCCCCGATGCTCTATATCGGCGAAGAGGTGGGCACCGGCGACGGGCCCGGCGTGGACATCGCGCTTGACCCGCTGGAAGGTACGACGCTGACCGCCAAGGACATGCCCAACGCGCTGGCCGTGATCGCCATAGGCCCGCGCGGGTCGATGCTGCATGCACCCGATGTCTACATGGAAAAGCTGGCGATCGGTCCGGGCTACGACGAGGGCGTGGTCACGCTCGACATGAGCCCGACCGAGCGTGTGCGCGCGCTTGCCGCGGCGAAGGGCTGTTCCGCCGCGGACATCACGGTCTGCATCCTCGAACGCCCCCGTCACGAACGGATGATCGCCGAGGTCCGCGGGACGGGGGCCGCGATCCGTTTGATCACCGATGGTGACGTGGCCGGTGTCATGCATTGCGCCGAGCCCCATATCACCGGGATCGACATGTATATGGGATCGGGCGGCGCGCCCGAGGGCGTGCTGGCCGCAGCGGCGCTGAAATGCATGGGCGGGCAGATCTTCGGCCGGCTTCTGTTCCGCAACGACGACGAACGCGGCCGCGCCGAGAAGGCCGGGATCACGGAAATGGACAAGATCTATGCCCGCGACGAGATGGTCACCGACAACGTCATCTTTTCCGCGACCGGCGTGACGAGCGGGTCGCTTCTTCCCGGGATCAAGCGCGACGAGGTGGGCTGGCTGACCACCGAGACCCTGCTGATGCGGTCGCGGACCGGGTCGGTCCGGCGCATGAGCTACCGGACGCCGGTGTCCTCGCTGCCTGGACTTGGCGACGGTTGAGCCGGCGGGATGTGAGTATTTTCGGAAAGATGAAGCCAGGGACGCGGAAAGAAAGGCCCGGGCGATGAGCTTTCTGGGGGTGCAGGCGTCCCTGACCGGGCGGCGCTGGGTCGGCCCGACGGTAGAGGCCGACCGGCTCAGCGAGGCGATGGGCCAAGCGACGGGCCTGCCCCGTGCACTTTGCGCGACGCTCGTGCGGCGCGGTGTGGCCCCCGAAGACGCGGCGCGGTTTCTGGAGCCGCAATTGCGCGACCTGCTGCCCGACCCGCGCAGCCTGTTGGACATGGAGCGCGCGGCGGCGCGATTGCTTGTCGCCGTGCGCGACCGCCAGCGCATCGCGATCTTCGCGGATTACGACGTGGATGGCGGTGCCTCGGCAGCGCTTCTGATCCACTGGCTGCGCGCGCTGGGGCGGCAGGCGACGCTGTATATCCCCGACCGGATCCACGAGGGCTACGGCCCCAACGTACCCGCCATGGAAGCGCTCGCGCGGGACCATGACTTGATCGTCTGCGTCGATTGCGGGACACTCAGCCACGAGCCGATCGCGGCGGCGCAGGGCGCGGACGTGGTGGTGCTGGACCACCACCTGGGCGGCGAGACGCTGCCGCCGGCGCTTGCCGTGGTGAACCCGAACCGGCAGGACGAGGATGGCGGTCTGGGGCATCTGTGCGCTGCGTCGGTCGTGTTCCTGGCCCTGGTCGAGGCCGGGCGGCAGATGCGCGAGGCCGGAGCACAAGACCCGGACCTGATGGCATTGCTTGACCTCGTGGCGCTGGCCACGGTGGCCGATGTGGCGCCTTTGATCGGCGTAAACCGGGCGCTTGTGCGCCAAGGGCTCAAGATCATGGCCCGGCGGGATCGGCCGGGCCTTGTGGCGCTGTGCGATACCGCCCGGCTGGACACCGCGCCCAGCAGCCATCATCTGGGCTTCGTTCTGGGACCGCGGGTGAATGCCGGCGGGCGCATCGGCCAGGCGGATCTGGGCGCGCGGCTACTGGCGACGACGGACCCGCACGAGGCGCAGGCCCTGGCGGAACGGCTGGACCAGCTCAACACCGAGCGGCGCGAGATCGAGGCGCAGGTGCGCGCTGCCGCGCTCGAGCAGGCAGAGGAACGCGGGCTCGACGCGCCGCTTGTCTGGGCCGCCGGAGAGGGCTGGCACCCCGGCGTGGTCGGTATCGTCGCGGCTCGGCTGAAGGAGGCGACGGGCCGCCCGGCGGTGGTGATCGGCTTCGATGGGGACGAGGGCAAGGGCTCGGGCCGGTCGGTGTCGGGCATCGACCTCGGCGCTTCGGTGCAGAAGGTCGCCGCCGAAGGCCTGCTGTTGAAGGGCGGCGGGCATCGCATGGCCGCAGGCCTCACCGTGGCGCGCGACCGGCTGGAGCCTGCGATGAACCGCCTGGCCGAACTGCTAGACCGGCAGGGCGCGGGCGCCCTCGGACCGTCAGACCTGGTGCTCGACGGGGTGCTGATGCCGGGGGCTGCCACGGTGGAACTGATCGAACAGCTCGACGCCGCCGGACCCTACGGTGCCGGGGCACCTGCCCCGCGCTTTGCCTTTCCCGACATCGCGATCAGCTATGCCAAGCGCGTCGGCGACAGCCACCTGCGCCTGACGCTGTCGGACGGGATGCAGGGGCGGCTGAATGCCATCTGTTTCGGCGCGTTCGACGGCCCCATCGGCCCCGCGCTCGAGGGACATGGCGGCGCGCGCTTTCACCTGGCCGGGCGTTTGGAGATCAACACATGGCAGGGGCGGAACACGGTTCAGTTGCGTCTCGAGGACGTGGCCCGCGCCTAGGTCACGCCCTCGAAAAAACCATCCGATTTTTCTGAAAATACCGCTTGCACCCCCCGCCCTGTTTTTCTAGAAAACGCTGCATCACACGGTCTGGCCCGTTCGTCTATCGGTTAGGACGCCAGGTTTTCAACCTGGAAAGAGGGGTTCGATTCCCCTACGGGCTGCCAC
>CAJXWO010000055.1 GCA_913062865.1 uncultured Paracoccaceae bacterium
AGCCTCACTGCGAAGTAGCTGGGAAACTGTGTTCCCTCGCCACCGGCCTCTCCGTAAGGCTGGCACACCGCGCTTGTCTAGGTCCTTGGCGATACCCGTCGGCCCCTCCCCTTCAATGAACCTCTGGAAAATCTCACGGACGATCTCTGCCTTGTCTTCGATGACCTCGAACGAAGCCCCATCCTCCGAGACCTCGAGCCACGAAGGGACAACCCCAGAGCGGAGACGGTTTCCCTCGAGGACATCCTGAGTGTTCTTCTGCCATGCCTGACCGATCCGATAGGACTTGTAGGCGGACTCTTGGTGCGCCCGGTCGAACTCGAGGGTCAGCCTGATGGTGTCCATGGCATCGAACTTTTTGAAGGCTGGAAGGAACACACCGGACAAGAGAGCGACGTTCGCACCTGCCTCCACAACGGACCTCAGGATATCGACACCGTCCTGATGGTGCTGTCTCGAGATGCGATCAGGGTTCTCAGCGATCAGGGTGACACCTTGTGGAAGGCGACCATCGGAAAGCATCTGCATGAACTCATAGAGCTTTCCGCCCTCGGCCACGTTCTTTCCTGAAAAGGCGGACTTGCCCTTATCTGCGAGGTCGCTCTCCAACTCCATGATCTCGAACCCGTAGGTCGCCGCCCAGACTGCCGCATGGTCAGACTGCCTGCGGATACTATCGCCGCCTTCCTGCTGTTTGGATGAGAAGCGTTTATAGGAGACCGCAAGGCCAGCGCCGGGTAGATCACAGGTGCGGGCTGCTTCGATGGGGTTTGCGGTGATGCTAGAGGAATTGTGCATGAACATGGGGCTACACCCTTTGTGAGATAACGTCGAACAGGCTATCCCCTTGTTGGGCGCAACCTGCATGTAAGATGCTGAAAAACAAAGAGAAACGAGCAGCTTAAAGGCATCTCATGCCCTCTTGGAGCGTTCCAGCCTCACACACACGGTAGGGTATCAATGCATCTGCAGTAAAAAGATGAAGGGCCCCACCATCTGCCGCTTTGGCGCGGGCAGCGCGCGGCGAACCTCGAACCCGCCCAGATCGCGGGCCCGGGGGATGATCAGGGTGTCGATGGCGTCGACCTCGTCTTCGGTCGGGCAATGGGGGTCAAGCGCGGGGTTCCAGCTCATGTCCGGGTCTCCTGTTCGAAACTGGTCCCAGACTACTGAAGTGTGCACATTCGCAAAACTACCTGAAATAAGGAATAATATGTGCGAAAACGCGCATTGCCCGATAGAGGCCACGACGATCACCATCAGGATGGAATACAGCATGATGCCTCCGCCGATCATCCATACAGGATAGTTTCGCCCGACGCTGGCCTTAGCCAGTTCCTTGGCCTGGTAGATCAGATCCGGCCAAGTGTAGCTGACGAAATCGCCCTGGGTGAAGACAACCTTGATCCGGCCCTCGTCATCCACCACCGGCAAGCGGCGAAAGCATTCGTTCGACATGATGCGCAGCCAGTCCACCACATCATCCGTGTCCTTGGCGACACGGGGATCGCGGGTCATGATCTCGGAAAGGGTGGTTGTCCCCGCATCCTTGCCCGCGTTAGCAAGCTTGCGCATCACGTCGCGCTCGGTAACGACACCTTCGACCTTGTCGTCCGGGTCAACCACGATAACAGAGCCGAAATTCCTGTCGCACATGGCCTGAACGGCTTCCTTCACCGTGGCAGACGGCGGAAAGGTCAGGGGTTTCGGCTTGGAGTCGAATTCCGGGCGGTCCTTCAGCGCCTGTCCGACACGGTCCGTTGCGGTCATTTGGGCGTCCTGTGGCTGTGTTTTCATGAGCACCTAGGGCAGACTGTCGCAGATCAACCGTCTGCGACCCTTGGGCTGCGGGGGGCGCGCGCCTATCTTTCGGCCATGACCGTCACGATCCCCTTCGACAACAGCTATGCCACCCTGCCCGAGCGGCTTTTTACCCGCCAGCCGCCGACCCCTGTGCGCAGCCCCCGGCTCGTGGCCTTCAACCACACCCTGGCCGCGGAGCTGGGCATCGTGGGCGAGACCGATCCGCTGGCCGAGGTCTTTGGCGGCAATGCCGTGCCCGAAGGAGCCGCGCCCCTGGCACAGCTTTATGCCGGGCACCAGTTTGGCCATTTCAGCCCGCAGCTGGGCGATGGCCGCGCGGTCCTTCTGGGCGAGGTCGTGGACACCCACGGCCGCCGCCGCGACCTGCAGCTGAAGGGATCAGGGCGCACGCCCTATTCCCGCATGGGCGACGGGCGCGCCTGGCTGGGGCCGGTGTTGCGCGAATATGTGGTCAGCGAAGCCATGCATGCCCTGGGCGTGCCCACCACCCGCGCACTGGCGGCGGTCGAGACGGGTGAGATCGTGGTGCGCGAAACGCCCCTGCCCGGCGCCGTGCTGACCCGTGTGGCCGCAAGCCATATCCGCGTGGGCACCTTCCAGGCGCTGGCCGCGAGGCGCGACCGGGACGGGCTCGAGGCGCTCTTCGCCCATGCAAGCGCCCGGCACTACCCCGAGGCCCAGAACCCGCTCGATTTCCTCAATGCCGTCATCGACGCCCAGGCCCTGCTCATCGCGCAATGGATGGCGCTGGGCTTTATCCATGGGGTGATGAACACCGACAACGCCGCCATTTCGGGCGAGACGATCGACTACGGGCCTTGCGCCTTCATGGACATCTATCACTCCGACACGGTCTACAGCTCCATCGATCAGATGGGCCGCTATGCCTATAACAACCAGCCCGATATCGCGGTCTGGAACATGGCGCAGCTGGCGACGGCGCTTGTGCCGTTGATGCCCGATGCCGACCGGGCGATCCACCAGTTTACCGACGCGGTCCACGCGATGCCCGGCAAGATCCAGGCGGCCTGGCTCGACCGGTTCCGCGCCAAGATCGGGCTGGGCACCGCGCAAGAGGGCGATCTGGCGCTGATCTCGGACCTGCTGGACAGACTGGCGGCCAACCAGGCGGATTTCACCAACACCTTCCGCGCGCTGGCCACCGGCAACGCGCCCCGCGACCAATTCACCGTTCCCGCGGCGTTCGATGCCTGGGCGGACCGCTGGCACGCGCGGCTTGAAGGCGAAGAGGCGCCGGAGGCACGGATGCGCGCCGCCAACCCCGCCTTCATCCCGCGCAACCACCGGGTCGAACAGATGATCGCGGCGGCAGTCGAGGGCGATTATGACCCGTTCTTCCGGCTCCTGGCGGTCCTGTCCAAGCCCTATGACGATCAGCCGGAGGCCGCTGACTTGACCCGCCCGCCGCAACCGTCCGAAGTTGTGCCGGCGACCTTTTGCGGGACGTGAGTCACCGGGGCGGGATGGCCTTGCCCTTGCGGTTGATCAGCACCAGCCCCACGGCCACCAGCCCCAGCGCCAGGATGGCCGAGCGGCTCAGGTCCTCGCCTAGTAGAAGCCAGCCCAGAAGCACTGCCACCACCGGCGACAGGAAGCTGAAGGACGCCACGCCCGAAGCCGGGTAGATGCCAAGAAGCACGAACCAGATCAGGTAGCCGAAGCTGGCCACCGCGATGGACTGGAATGCGAGACCGGCCCAGTGGATCAACTGCGGATCGCGGGTCAGCGGGCCGAAAAAGAGCGATGCCACCAGAAGCATCGGGATCGACAGGCCCAATTGGTAGAACAGCTGTGTCTCCGGGTTCAGCGTCTTGAGCTTCGACATCCGCGCCGTCAGCGCCAATGCGCACCATCCCAGCGCCGCCCCCAGCGCCAGCAGATCGCCCAGAAGCGACGCCTGCCCGCCCTCTGGCCGGTCGACCAGCGCCACGATCACGCCCCCCATCGCCAGGACAAGCCCGGCCATGCGGACCCATGTCAGGCGTTCGCCCGGCAGGAAGAAATGCGCAAACAGCGCCAGCACGATCGGCATGGAATAGAACAGGATCGACGCCCGCGCCACGGTGGTCAGATCAAGCGCGTTATACAAGCATATGAATTCGAACGTGAAAAAGGCGGCGATCAGCAGGCCCGCGCTGGCTGTCTCCCGGCTTAGTTGCAGCCGCTTGCGCCGCAGAATGACCCAGCCCAGGATCAGCACGGCGCCAAAGACCGACCGAAGCCCTGCGGCAAAGACGGGCTGAAAGCCGCCATTCGACACCTTGATGACGACCTGGTTGAAGGCCAGCACCACCGCGAAGGCGGTCAGCGCCACGGCGCCCGCGGTGTCGATGCGATCCTTGCGTTCCATCCGCGCAGTCAGAGCCCGTCGCGGCGGCGGGGTCAAGCCGGTTCCGGCCTGCACGGCGGGACGCGGCCCCGGCCCGGCGGCCCTGCCCCGGAGCGGGCCCTTTCCGACCGCGCGCAAATCGCCTAAACCGACCGGAGCGAGTTTGCGGGAGACATCATGCCCGACACCATCATCGAACGTTGCGAGGCCAAGGGCCTGCGCATGACCGGCCAACGCCGCATCATCGCGACCGTGTTGCAGGAGAGCGACGATCATCCGGATGTCGAAGAGCTTTATGCCCGCGCCAGTGCCCAGGACCCCAATATCTCGCTCGCCACGGTCTACCGGACGGTCAAGCTTTTCGAAGAGGCGGGCATCCTCGAAAAGCTCGAATTCGGCGACGGGCGTGCCCGCTACGAGGATGCCGAACGGGATCACCACGACCACCTGATCGACCTGACCACCGGCGAGGTGATCGAGTTCGTCGACCCCGAGATCGAGGCGCTGCAGGAAAAGATCGCCGAAAAGCTGGGCTACACGCTCAAGGGCCACCGGCTGGAACTGTTCGGGGTCAAGCGGAAACGGTAGCCCGCGCGCCGGGGCCAAGGGCCTCCGTGCCGGCACCATGAGGCCCCGGGTCAGGCCCGGGGTGGGTTGGCCGGAGCCCGACTACCGACGATCCGAGACGACCGGCGCCCCCCTCTCGACCCCGCCCCGGCCTCCGAGCCGGGGCCTCAACGCCCCCATGAGGCCCCGGGTCAGGCCCGGGGCGCGCGCGTCGCAGAAGACGGTGCGACCAAAGCGTGATCCGACGTCACGGCACCCGAAGCCGCCTCCGACCGGGCTTTCCCCGGCCAGCGGTCTGGCCTATAGCCCGCGAAGCACCCCCTTGCACCGGAGCGTTCATGGACAACCTGCGCGGCATCCTGCTGATGGTCGCCGCGATGGCGGGCTTCGCCATCGAGGACGTCTTCGTCAAGACACTCGCCACCGCCATGCCCGTGGCGCAGATCCTGGTCTTTCTTGGTCTTGGCGGCGGCGCGGCCTTTGCGCTGCTGGCCGCCCGCCGGGGCGCGCCTTTGAGGCTTTCCACCCTGCGCGCGCCGGGGATCCTGCTGCGCTCGGTGGGTGAGGTCGTGGGCACCATCGGTTTCGTCACGGCGTTGGCGCTGACGCCGCTTTCGACCGCCTCGGCCATCCTTCAGGCCACGCCTCTGGCCGTGACCCTGGGTGCGGCGCTCTTCCTGCGCGAACCCGTGGGCTGGCGGCGGTGGAGCGCGATCCTCGTGGGCTTTGCGGGCGTTCTGCTGATCGTGCGGCCCGGGGCCGCGGATTTCGACCCCGCCACGCTTTTTGCCGTGCAGGGGGTCATCGGGCTTGCCATCCGTGACCTCGCCACGCGGATCGTCCCGGCCGAGGTGCCGACGCTGTCGATCGCGGCCTGGGGCCAGCTTACCCTGATGCCGACGGGAATCGTCCTTTTCGCGATCTCCGCGCCGCCGGTGCTGCCGTCCGCTTGGGACGTGTTGATGCTGGCTTGTGCGCTGGGCACGGGCGTTCTGGCCTATTACTGGATCACGGCGGCCATGCGCCTGGGCGAGGTCGCGGTGATCACACCCTTTCGCTACACGCGGCTTTTGTTCGCGCTGGGGCTGGGCGCGGTGATCTTCGGCGAACAGCCCGACGCGCTGACGCTCACCGGCGCGGGGCTGGTCATCGCCTCGGGGCTCTACACGCTCAACCGCGAGCGCAGGCTGGCGCGCGCGCGGCGCGGGCTTTCCTCGGCCGGTCCCCCGGTGTAAGAGGCGCGCAACGCCAATAGAGCCCGGGGGACAGGCCCAAATGAGCACCATCATCGACATCCATGCACGCGAAATTCTCGACAGCCGGGGCAACCCGACGGTCGAGGTCGACGTGATCCTCGAAGACGGCACCATGGGCCGCGCGGCGGTGCCCTCGGGCGCGTCGACCGGCGCCTACGAGGCCGTGGAACGGCGCGACGGCGACAAAGCCCGGTACCTGGGCAAAGGCGTGCTCGACGCGGTGGCCGCGGTGAACGGCGAGATCGCCGAAGAGCTCGTGGGCATCGACGCCACCGAGCAGGAGGCCAGCGACGCCGCGATGATCCAGCTCGACGGGACCGACCACAAGGGCCGCCTGGGTGCCAATGCGATCCTGGGCGTGTCGCTCGCCGTGGCCAAGGCCGCGGCCGATTTCACCACCCAGCCGCTTTACCGCTATGTCGGCGGCACCCAGGCGCGGGTTTTGCCTGTGCCGATGATGAACATCATCAACGGCGGCGAACATGCCGACAACCCGATCGACATCCAGGAATTCATGATCATGCCGGTCGGCGCGTCGGATATCCGCGACGCTGTGCGCATGGGCTCAGAAGTGTTCCACACGCTCAAGAAAGAGCTGCAGGCGGCGGGTCTGTCGACCGGGATCGGCGACGAGGGCGGCTTTGCGCCCGATCTCAGCTCCACCCGGGATGCGCTTGATTTCATTTTGAAATCCATCGAAAAAGCTGGATACAAGCCGGGCGAGGATATCTATCTTGCGCTCGATTGCGCGGCGACGGAATACTTCAAGGACGGCGCGTATGTCTATGCAGGGGAAGGAAAAACGCTCAGCTCTGAAGAGAATGCCGCCTATCTCGAGGCGCTGGTGAACGACTATCCCATCATCTCGATAGAGGACGGCATGTCCGAAGACGATTGGGACGGCTGGCATGCCCTGACCCAGCGTCTGGGCGACCGCGTGCAGCTGGTGGGTGACGACCTGTTCGTGACCAACCCCACCCGCCTTGCGATGGGCATCGAGAAGGGCTGCGCGAACTCCATGCTCGTGAAGGTCAACCAGATCGGCACGCTGTCCGAAACGCTCAAAGCCGTCGATATGGCCCACCGCGCGCGGTACACCAACGTGATGTCCCACCGCTCGGGCGAGACCGAGGATGCGACCATTGCCGACCTCGCCGTGGCCACGAATTGCGGGCAGATCAAGACCGGCTCGCTGGCGCGCTCCGACCGGCTGGCCAAATACAACCAACTGATCCGCATCGAAGAGATGCTGGGCGAAAGCGCGGAATACGCAGGCCGGTCGATCCTGAAGTAAGACAAAGGCGGGGCCCGGCGGCCCCGCCGTTTACGCCCCTTACGGGCACGGCGCGGTGTAATAGGTGCCGTCGCCCCGCGCATAGGCGCAAGTTTGGCCGTTCTGCCGCTGCGCCACCACGGTGCCCGCGGCAGCGCCCGCCAATCCGGCGATCAGGCGCCAATCGTCATCGGCCTCAAGCACGTTGGCGGCGATCAGACCGGCCGCAGCGCCCCCGGCCACACCGGCCACCGTGCGCTGGTCATTGGTCATGGTGGTGCAGGCCCCCAGCGCCACGAGGGCCATTGCGGTCAGGCTCGTTTTCAGCAGGATCATGGGAATGCTCCTTTTCGTTGTTTCAGGCTGGCGGGACCCTGACGCAGGATGCGTGAGTGAACAGCGCCGCTCTGGCCGACTGCGCCCATTGCGCCGGATTTCGCCAATCCGGCCCGGGTCGACCGGCCCGATCCCGCCGATGGGGTCACGCCTGCGCGAGGTGCGCTTTGCCCTTGGGTCGCCCCGTCGCTGCGACTAGGCTGCGCCCATGACCGCTGACGAACTCATCGCCCATCTGCGCCTGTCGCCCCACCCCGAAGGTGGGCATTATCGCCAGACATGGGTGGCCGAGGGGCCGGGCCGCCCGGCGGGCACCTGCATCTACTTCCTGCTCAAGGCGGGCGAAAGCAGCCACTGGCACAAGGTGGATGCCGCCGAGATCTGGCATTTTTACGCGGGCGCGCCCCTGATCCTGCGCATGGCCGCGACCGAGGCGGGGCCTGCCACCGCCCACCGTCTGGGCCCCAACCTGGGCGCGGGCGAGGCACCGCAATTGATCGTCCCGCCCCATCACTGGCAGGCGGCCGAAAGTACCGGCGCCTACAGTCTCGTGGGGTGCACCGTGTCGCCCGGGTTTTCCTTCGACGGCTTCACCCTTGCCCCGCCGGGCTTTGACATCCCATGACCGACCTGCCCTTTCACACCGCTCTTACCCCCGACCAGCAGCGCGCCGCGGGCCTGCCCGAGACATGGCCGTTGGCCGTTGCGGACCGTGTGCGCTTTGCCGAGCTCGATGTGCTGCAGCATGTCAACAACGCCGCCTACATGGTCTGGTTCGAAACCGTCCGCATCCGCTATTTCCAGGACTGGGGCCTGACCCGGTATCGCGCCGACGATCCGCGTCTGGTGATCCGCCGCGCGATGCTCGACTACCTGGCCGAGATGCATATGGACGAGGTCTATGTGGTCACGGCCCGCTGCACGGCGTTCCGCAGCACGTCCTTCACGCTGTTTAGCGAGATCTGGGCGAGCGGCACGAAACGCGCGACGCTTGAGTCCATTATCGTGCAGCTGGAGCCGGACCGCCCCGAAAAGCGCCCGCTGGCCGATGCGATCCGCGCCCGGTTCCGCGACGTGGACGGAGCCACGCCCGCCTAGCCGCGAATGTAGTCGACCAGCCTGCGGGTCGAGCCATCCTTGCCCTCGGGCGGCTCCTTGCCCTCCAGCACCGGTTGCAGGGCGGTCGCCAGCTCCTTGCCCAGCTCCACGCCCCACTGGTCGAAGCTGTTGATGCCCAGCATCACACCCTCGACGAAGACCCGGTGTTCATAGAGCGCCACGATCTGGCCCAGCACGCGCGGTGTGAGCTTGCGGTAGACCAGCGTGGTCGACGGCCGGTTGCCCGGAAAGACGCGGTGGCGCGCCTGGCGCTCCAGTTCGTCGCCCTCAAAGCCCTTGCCCGCCAGCCTCTCCCGCGCCTCGTCCAGCGTGCGGCCGCGCAACAGCGCCTCGGATTGGGCCAGGCAATTGGCCACCAGAAGGGTGTGATGATGGGCCAGATCGGGCTCGTGGCCCTCGATCCCCACCATGAATTCGCAAGGAATGACCTCGGTCCCCTGGTGGATCAATTGGTAAAAGGCGTGCTGGCCATTGGTCCCCGGCTCGCCCCAGACGATGGGACCCGAGGGCACAGACAAATCGGCCCCGTCCATATCCACCCGCTTGCCGTTCGATTCCATCTCAAGCTGTTGCAGATAGGCGGGCAGTCGCAAGAGCCGCTGCTCGTAAGGCAGCACCGCGCGGGTCGGGTAGCCGCAACCCTGCCGGTGCCAGATGCCCACCAGCGCCAGCATGACCGGCATGTTCTGCTCTAACGGCGCGGTGCGGAAATGATCGTCCATCGCCTTGCCACCTGCGAGGACGTCGCGGAAGGCTTCGGGTCCGATGGCCAGCATCAGCGAGAGCCCGATGGGCCCCCAGACCGAATAGCGCCCGCCGACCCAATCCTCGAAGCCAAAGACCCGTTCCGGTGCGATGCCGAACTCGGCCGTCTTGTCGAGCGCCGAAGAGAGCGCCGCGAACTGCGCCGCAGGCGCCTCGACCGCCGCCGCCATCCAATCGCGCGCGGTGCGGGCATTGGTCATCGTCTCGATGGTGGTAAAGGTCTTCGACGCCACGATCACCAGTGTCGTCGCCGGGTCGAGCCCCGACAGCGTGTCGGCGATATGGGCGCCGTCCACGTTCGACACGAAATGAATGCGCGGGCCGTCATGGTAGGATGCCAGCGCCTGCACGGCCATCACCGGGCCCAGGTCCGACCCGCCGATGCCGATATTGGCCACATCGGTGATCGGGCCGCCCTGCCCCTGGTAGTGCCCGTCGCGAATGGCGCGGGCAAAGCCCTCCATCCGCTCCAGCGTGTCGCGCAGGCCCGGGCGCACATCGTGACCGGCCACCTTCAGTCCAGGCCCCTCGGGGTCGCGCAGGGCGGTGTGCAGCACTGCGCGACCTTCGGTTTCGTTGATCGGCTCGCCCGTGAACATCGCCTCGCGGCGGGCCGTCACACCGGCGCTTTCGGCCATGGAGAGAAGCAGGGCACGATCCTCAAAACCGATATGGGTCTTGGAGTAATCGAACAAGATATCCACAGCCTCTGTGGAAAACTCCGCGGCGCGGTTGGCGGATTCGAACAAATCGAGGATCGGCCGCGTCTTGGCCAGGTCGGCCGCCTGTTTCAAAGCATCCCACATACCGTCAGCTCCGTTTCCTCATTCGGCCCAATGCACCGTCGCCCCGTCCAGGACGGCCGCGATGGGGGCTTCGGACGGATCAAGCGATAGGGCCTCTTCAAGTGCCGCGCGTTTGTCCGTGCCTGTGATCACCACATGTTTCGACAGCGCCCCATCCAGCACCCGCGCGCTGAGCGTGATGCGCGGCTCGGGGGCGCCGGGCGCGCGCATAGGCAGCAGGATCGGCGCATCGGGCGCCAAACCGTCCTTCAGGCGGTCGGCCCCGGGAAAAAGCGACGCTGTGTGCATGTCCGCGCCCATGCCCAAGAGCAGAACGGCGATGGGCAGTTGCGGCGCGATGACCGACTCCAGTTCGGCCAGCACCTCTTCGGGCGCGTGAGCGGGGGTGTAGAGCGGCAAATACCGCGCCGCCGCCGCCCGGTCGGTCAAAAGCCGTTCGCGGATCAGTCGGGTGTTCGAGCGCGCGTGATCCTCGGGCACCCAGCGTTCGTCGGTGAGCATCACGTCCACCCGGTCCCATGCCAGATCGGCGGCACAGAGATCGTCGAAGATCGGTCCAGGCGTGGTGCCGCCGGGCACCGCCAGCAGCGCACGCGCGCCCTGGTGCAAGGCCGCATTCAATTCGCCGGCCAGCTTGTTCGCCAGGTCGATGGCCATCATTTCGCGGTCGGGGTAGTCGATCAGGTTCATTCGCGGATCTCCCTCCAGCGGCGTCCATCACGGTGCAGCAGCATGAGCGCATCCTCGGGGCCCGAACTGCCCTGGTCATAGGGTTTGGGCACCTCGCCGCGTTCCTCCCAGCCGCGAATGATCGGATCGGTCCAGGCCCAGGCCGCTTCGACCTCGTCGCCGCGCATGAAAAGCGTCTGGTTGCCCCGGATGACGTCCATGATCAGCCGCTCGTAGGCATCGGGTATCTCTTCGCCCTCGGGGCCAAGCGCCTCGGCGAAGCTCATGTCGAGCGGCACATCGACCAGGCGCATGCCCCCGGGCCCCGGTTCCTTGATCGTCACCTTGAGCGTGATGCCCTCGTTGGGTTGCAGCCGAATGGCCAGGATGTTGCGGTGCCGCCCGGCCTCGGGGCCGAAAATGGAATGGGGCGCATCCTTGAATACCACGGCGATTTCCGATGAGCGCGCACGCAGCCGTTTGCCCGTGCGCAGGTAGAACGGCGTGCCGGCCCACCGCCAGTTCGACACGCTCGCACGCAACGCGATGAAGCTTTCTGTCTTCGAGCGCAGGTCGCCCGTCTCTTCGCGGTAACCTGGGTTCTGGGCATCCGCCTCGTACTGTCCGCGCACCAGGTGGTGGTGATCGACCGGATCGAGCGCGCGGATCACCTTGAGCTTTTCGTCGCGCACGGCGTCGGGGTCGAATTTCGCGGGCGGCTCCATCGCGATCAGGCAGAGAAGCTGCATAAGGTGGTTCTGTACCATGTCCCGCATGGCACCCGATTTGTCGTAATATCCGCCGCGCCCGCCGACGCCGACGGTCTCGGCCACGGTGATCTGGATGTGATCCACGTACTGGCTGTTCCAGAGCGGCTCGAACAGCATGTTGCCAAAGCGCACCGCCATCAGGTTCTGGACCGTTTCCTTGCCCAGGTAATGGTCGATCCGGTAGATCTGGCCCTCGTCGAAATGGGCCGCCAGCGTGGCATTGAGCGCCCGGGCCGACTCCAAGTCATGGCCAAAGGGTTTTTCCACCACAACGCGGCATTCCGGCGTGGCCATGCCGTTCTTGTGCAACCGCTCGGCCAGATCGCCGAACAGGCCCGGCCCGACCGAGAAATAGAAGGCCCGCACCACGTCATCGCGCAGGCGCTGGGCCAATTCGGACCAGCCGCCGGTGCCCTTGGCATCCACCGCCACGTAGTCCAAACGCGCAAGGAAGGCGTCGATCTGTTCGCAGTCGCGTCCGCCGAATTCCTCGATCGCCTCGGCGACAAACGCCCGGTAGCCCGCCGCGTCGTAATCCGACCGCGCGGCCCCGATGATGCGGGCCTCTTCGGGCATCTGGCCGGCGCAAAAGCGACGGTAGAGCCCCGGCAGGATCTTGCGGCGGGCAAGATCGCCGGTCCCTCCGAAGATCACAAGGTCGAAGGGATCGACAGGGATGACGCGCGACGCCATGGGGACCTCCTGAATACGCTGTTCTACGCCCTTGATAGCGCTAACAGCGCCTTCGTTACCGTCAATTGCCACGAAAGTCTAACACGCAGTTGACAGGCCTCAAGGGACCGCTGGGTCCGCTGGCGGGCGGCCGGGTGCCGGGCCTCACGACGCGTCCCTCGCAACCGGTACGCCCGAGGGGCGGCTGATCGTGCCGCCGCCCACCGCCGCGCGCACGCCGGTCGTTCCGGGACAGGATGTGGGCAGTCCCCGCGCCACGCGAACGGCCAGATAGGCAAAGGCCTGCGCCTCGAGAAAGTCCCCGTCGAGCACCACCGCCTCGACCGGGTCGACAGGGCAGTCGAGCCCGGCCTGTATCATTCGCATCATGACGGGGTTCAACCGCCCGCCCCCGGTCACCAGAAGCCGGGTGGGCTGGTGCGGGCAGTGCTCCATCCCCTGCATCACCGCGGCGGCGGCCATCGCGGTCAGGGTCGCGGCGGCATCGGCATCGTTCAGCTCGGTCACGAGCTCGATCATCGTGGCAAAATCGTTCCGGTCGAGCGATTTGGGCGGCATCTTGCGGAACCAGGCTTCGGCCAGGAACAACTCCAGCGCACCATCCTCGACCTCGCCTTGTGCGGCCAGCGCGCCGTCCCGGTCGTGACTCTGCCCCCGTCGGGCCTGCACGAGGTCGTTGATCGGCGCGTTCGCAGGCCCCGTGTCGAAGGCCAGAAGCGCGCCCGGCGCCACCGGGTCGGACAGGCGCGGATCGACCCAGGTCAGGTTGCCGACCCCGCCCAGGTTCAGAAACCCGATCGGCGCCTCGGCCCCGATCCAGCGTGCGCAGGCATGGTGAAAGACCGGCGCCAACGGCGCGCCCTCGCCCCCCAGCCGCACATCCGCGCTGCGGAAATCCCAGACAACCGGCAGACCCAGCCGCTCGGCCAGCGCCGCGCCATCGCCTGCCTGGTGGGTGCCGCGGCCCTTGGGGTCATGCGCCAGGGTCTGTCCATGTATGCCCGCGATCTCGATGCCGGGGGCTTTGTCCAACAGATGCGCGATGATGTCGGCATGGGCGTCTTCAACGATCCGTGCGGCCGCCTGCACACCCGCGTCGCCCGGCCATTGGCCAAGCGCGGCCTGCAGCCCCGCGTTTTCGGGCCCGCTATAGGGCCGGTACGCTGTGGGGCCGAAGGACAGGATATCATGGCCGTCGGTGTCCAGCACGGCCACGTCGACCCCGTCGAGCGACGTGCCCGACATCGCGCCCAACGCCCGGATCGGTCCGGTCTTGCGCATGCCCTTTCCCTCTGTCCTGCCTCGGGCTATAGACTGCCGCGCAATCCCAGACAGGACAAGAGCGATGACTTACCACCCCAAATCGGACTTCATGCACGTCATGATGGAGCGCGGCTTTCTGGCCGATTGCACCGATTACCAGGGCCTCGACGAGGCTTTGTCCGACGGCGTGGTGACGGCCTATATCGGCTATGACGCCACGGCCCGGTCACTGCATGTGGGCCACCTGATGAATGTCATGGTGCTGCGCTGGCTGCAAAAGACCGGCCACAAGCCGATCACGCTGATGGGCGGCGGCACAACCAAGGTGGGCGATCCGTCCTTCCGCGCCGACGAGCGTCCCTTGCTGACCGCCGATCAGATCGACGGCAATATCGACGGCATGAAACAGGTCTTCGCCAAGTACCTGACCTATGGCGACGGTCCGACCGACGCGCTGATGCTGAACAACGCCGAATGGCTCGACGGGCTGAACTACCTGGAGTTCCTGCGCGATATAGGGCGGCATTTCTCGGTCAACCGGATGCTGAGCTTCGAGTCGGTCAAGTCGCGCCTGGACCGGGAACAATCCCTGTCCTTTCTCGAATTCAACTACATGATCCTGCAGGCCTATGATTTCCTGGAACTGAACCGCCGCTATGGCTGCGTGTTGCAGATGGGCGGCTCGGACCAATGGGGCAATATCGTCAATGGCATCGACCTGACCCGCCGGGTTCTGGATCACGAGATCTACGGGCTGACGACCCCGCTTCTGACCACGTCGGACGGCCGGAAGATGGGCAAGTCCGCCGGGGGCGCCGTCTGGCTGAATGCCGACATGCTGTCGCCCTACGAATTCTGGCAGTTCTGGCGCAACACCACGGACGCCGATGTGGGCCGGTTCCTGAAGATCTTTACCGAGCTGCCGGTCGAGGAATGCGACCGGCTGGGCGCGCTAGCGGGATCGGAGATCAACGACGCCAAGATCGTGCTCGCGAACGAGGTCACCACGCTGTGCCACGGGGCCGAGGCGGCGGCGGCGGCCGCGGCCACCGCGCGCGAAGTGTTCGAAAAGGGCGGCGTGGGCGATGACCTGCCCACCCTCACGCTAAGCCGCGACGAAGTGGGCGACGGGATTTCCATCGTGCAGCTGATCACCCGTTCGGGCCTCGCGAAATCGGGCAAGGAGGCCAAGCGGCTGATTGCCGAACAGGGCGCGCGGATGGACGATGCGCTGGTCGATGACGCGGGCCTGATGCTCGACGCGACCGCGCTGGAGCAGACCGTGAAGCTCTCGGCCGGCAAGAAACGCCACGCGCTGATCAGGCTCGACTGAGCGCACCACCGGGCCAAGACTTTTTGCCGAAAAAGTCTTGGCAAAAATCTCACAAGATTTTTGGCCCGTCCGTTGCGGCGGTTTTGCCCCCTTTCCTTCCACCGCTACCCCCTGTACGGGGCCTGCGAACAGCACGGGAACGCCTTTCATGGATCTTCGCAACATCGCGATCATCGCTCACGTCGACCACGGCAAGACGACGCTTGTCGACGAACTTCTCAAACAGTCCGGGGCCTTCCGGGAAAACCAGGCCGTGGCCGAGCGCGCGATGGATTCGAACGATCTCGAACGCGAGCGCGGGATCACGATCCTGGCCAAGGCGACCTCGGTCGAGTGGAAGGGCACGCGCATCAATATCGTCGATACCCCCGGTCACGCCGATTTCGGCGGCGAGGTCGAGCGCATCCTGTCGATGGTCGATGGCGTGGTCCTGCTGGTGGATGCCGCCGAAGGGCCGATGCCGCAGACGAAATTCGTGACCTCCAAGGCGCTGGCGCTGGGCCTGCGCCCCATCGTGGTGCTCAATAAGGTCGACAAGCCCGATGCCGAACCCGACCGCGCGCTCGACGAAGTGTTCGATCTGTTCTCGAACCTCGATGCGGACGAGGATCAGCTCGATTTCCCGCATCTCTACGCCTCGGGGCGGTCTGGCTGGGCGGATGCCGAGCTGGACGGGCCGCGCAAGGATCTGACCGCGCTCTTCCAGCTGATCGTGAACCACGTCCCCGCCCCGCGCCAGATCAAGCGCCAGGACGAGGATTTCCGCATGCTGGCCACCACGCTGGGCGCAGACCCCTTCGTGGGCCGCCTGCTCACGGGGCGCGTGGAATCGGGCAAGCTCAAGGTCGGCGCGACGATCCAGGCGATCAGCCGCGTGGGACAGAAGATCGAACAATTCCGCGTCACCCGCATCCAGGCCTTCCGGGGCCTGGGTCAGCAGGACATCGAAGAGGCTGTCGCGGGCGATATCGTCAGCCTTGCGGGCATGTCCAAGGCGACCGTGTCGGACACGCTCTGCGCGCTGGCGGTGGACGAGCCGCTCGAGGCGCAGCCCATCGACCCGCCCACCATCACCGTCACCTTCGGCATCAATGACAGCCCGCTTGCGGGCCGGGACGGCAAGAAGGTGCAATCGCGCGTGATCCGTGACCGGCTGATGAAAGAGGCCGAGTCGAACGTGGCGATCCGCATAAGCGATACGCCCGGCGGCGAGGCCTTCGAGGTCGCGGGACGGGGCGAATTGCAGATGGGCGTGCTGATCGAGAACATGCGCCGCGAGGGGTTCGAGCTGTCGATCTCGCGCCCGCGGGTGCTGATGCGCGAAGAAGACGGACAGCGGATGGAGCCCATCGAAGAGGCCACCATCGACGTGGACGACGACTATTCCGGCGCGGTGATCGAGAAACTGACCGGCGCGCGCAAGGGCGAGCTGGTCGAGATGCGGCCCTCGGGCACCGGAAAGACCCGGATCATCGCTCATGTGCCCTCGCGCGGGCTGATCGGCTACCATGGCGAATTCCTGACCGACACCCGCGGCACCGGCGTTCTGAACCGCGTCTTCCATGGCTGGGCACCCCACAAAGGGCCGATCCCGGGCCGCCGCGCGGGCGTTCTGATCTCGATGGAGGATGGCGAGGCCGTGGCCTATGCGCTTTGGAACCTCGAGGAACGAGGCCGCATGTTCATCGGGCCCCAGGAAAAGATCTACCAGGGCATGATCATCGGCGAGCACAGCCGCGACAACGACCTGGAGGTCAACCCGCTCAAGGGCAAGAAGCTGACGAACGTGCGGGCCTCGGGGTCGGATGACGCGGTGCGCCTGACACCGCCGGTGCGCATGTCGCTGGAAGAGGCCATCGCCTATATCAACGACGACGAGCTGGTCGAGGTCACGCCGAACGCGATCCGCCTGCGCAAGCGCTACCTCAACCCGCATGAGCGCAAGCGCATGGCCAAGGCCGAGGGCTGAACCTGATTATCTGCCACGGGTCTTGAATGCCTGCGCGCGGTCCCTATCGCCGCGGGTCAGAACTGGTTCGATCAGGAAAGGCCCTGAGGACAGCACTCTACGTGCCCAGGCGCAGCGCCCAACACAAAAAGCCCCCGAGGTTGCATCCCCGGTGGCTTTGCGTTTGTGCCTGCGGGTCGCTCGCTGCCCGCGCGTCAGATCAGTCGCAGGGGATTTCCTGCATCACCTTGTGGGCCGGTTCGACAAGCGTGCGATGCTCTTTGTAGACCGGCGGATACTCCACCAGTTCGACACGCCCGTTGCGGCGGACGTACTGGCGTTTCGCCTTCTCGATCATGGTCTTAGAGACCTGGTATTTCGCCGGGACCGTCACCTCCTGGAAACAGGCGATCACGCGGCCCTCTTTGGCGTGCGCGGCACCGGCCAAGGTCACGGCCGCGACAAGGAATGCTGTAAAGCGCATGGAACCCTCCATCCTTCTGCTCGGGACGGGTATCGCAGCGCTTGGGGGCCGAAAATTGGCCAATCTGAGTTGAATTTTAGGATTGTCGCATGCGCAAAGGAAAAGGGGCGCCGACGCGCCCCTTTTCATCGTCAGTGCGACGACGGCCGGTTCAGTGCTTCTTGCACTTCGCCGGACGCGCGATGTAGTGGCCCGGAGTCTTCAGGTGGCGATGCTCGCGGTAGATGGCGGGGTAATGCACCTCGACCATCTGACCATGGCGATGTTCCCACTTGGTCTTGGCAGCTTTGATCAGGGTCTTCGACGTTGTGTAGGTCGGTGCGACGTAGATCTTGTCATAGCATGCCTTGACCTGACCTTCCCAAGCGAAGGCCGGAGCCATATGGAGTAGCCCAGTGAAAGTGGTCCACCAACTGGGATAGTTTTGTCCCGCGAATTGGAGGATCAGCGATGGCTGGGA
>CAJXWO010000056.1 GCA_913062865.1 uncultured Paracoccaceae bacterium
AAAGCATCGTTCCCATGGACCAGAGGCCCATGATGCAATAACAATTAATCTGGAACACCCAATGGGGGAACGCCAAAAGCAGTGGCCGCGATCAGAGTTTTCTTCATAACTTTCTCCCACAGGTGATAAGCAACGAAATAAACTCTACCCACCTCAATGTGATAAAGAATGAAAATTATCGCCCAAATCGCGGAAAACACGAAAAAAGGCGAAACTGTGGCGTTTACGGGATAGCTGAAACACACTTTATACGGGTGCAGCCGGGTGATAATTTCCGAACTGGAAACAATGGCTTACGTTTTAGGCCACTGATGGGCCGACCTAACGTCACCCGGCGCGAATCACCGCCGCCCCCGCACAACGAGACCCACGGCACCGCAAGGGGCCGCCGCGCGGACCGGCGTGTCACCGCCCAGGACCCGGCAAGACCTTGCCCAAGGCGGGAGGGGCCAAATCACTCGGTCGTTTCGATGATCATCAACTCGCGTTCCGAGGCGCCGCGCGCATGGTCCAGCGCGGCCTGATACTCGGGCGAGTTGTAGCACGCCTCGGCGGCCTCGACGCTGGGGAACCGGGCCACCACGTTGCGCGGCCGGTCGGTGCCTTCGAGCTGCACATAGCGCCCGCCGCGGGCGATGAAGCTGCCGCCGTGCTTGGCGATGGCGGGCCCCGCAAGTTCCGCGTAGCGGCCATAGGCCTCGGCATCGGTGACGGTCACATGGGCGATCCAAAGGGCTGGCATGGCTTATCCTCCTAGTACGGCTTCGGCGGCCTTGATGGCGGCCTCTGCATTCTCAGTGCTGGCGCCACCGCCCTGGGCCATATCGGGGCGGCCACCGCCGCCCTTGCCGCCCAGCTCGGCCACGGCCGCGCGCACCAGGTCCACGGCCGACAGGCTGTCTTTCAGATCATCGGTCACGCCCGCGGCCACGGCGGCCTTGCCGCCGGTATCGGCGATAAGCAGAACCGCGCCCGAGCCGATCTGCGCCTTGTGCGCGTCGATCAGGCTGGGCAGATCCTTGCCCGAGACGCCCGACAAGGTCTGCGCGATGAAGGACACGCCGTTCACCTCGCGCGCCTCCGGGCCCGCACCCTGCCCCGACCCACCGGCCATGGCCAGCTCGCGGCGCAGCTGGGCCACCTCGTTCGACAGCGCCTTGCGTTCATCCAAAAGCGCCTTGACCCGCGCGGGCACATCGGCGGCCTGGGTCTTCAACTCGCCGGCAACCTCGGCCAGGCGATGATCCTGCGCGCTCAGGTACTCAAGCGCCGCCGCCCCGGTCAGCCCCTCGATCCGCCGTACGCCCGCGCTCGACGCGCTGTCGCCCAGGGTCACGAACAGACCGATATCGCCGGTGCGCGCCACATGGGTGCCGCCGCACAGCTCGATCGAGTAGGTCTTGCCATCCATGCCCTTGCCGGTCTCGGCCCGACCCATGGAGACGACCCGCACCTCGTCGCCGTATTTTTCGCCGAAAAGCGCCTGCGCACCGATCTCGCTCGCATCGTCGGGCGTCATGATCCGGGTGGTCACGGGGCTGTTCTGGCGGATAAAGGCGTTCACCTCGGCCTCCACCCGCTTGATCTCGTCCAGGCTGAGCGCCTTCGAATGGCTGAAATCGAACCGGAGCCGGTCGGGCGCATTGAGCGAACCACGCTGGGCGACGTGATCGCCAAGCGCCTCGCGCAGGGCCTCGTGAAGCAGGTGCGTGGCCGAGTGGTTCGCGCGGATTTGCGACCGGCGGCTGTGATCGACCTCAAGCTGCAGTGCCTCGCCCTTGGCGAATGTGCCGCGGCGGATGGTGACATGATGGGCATAGACCTTGCCGCCGCCCATCTTCTGGGTGTCGGTCACCTCGGCCTGGTCATCTTCGTCCTGCAGACGCCGCAGCCAGCCAGTGTCGCCCACCTGGCCGCCGCTTTCGCCGTAGAACGGCGTCTGGTTCATGACGATCCAGCCGCTGTCGCCCTCGGCGAGGGTATCGACCTCGGCCCCGTCGCGGACCAGCGCAAGCACCTGCCCCTCAGCAATCTCGGTGTCGTAGCCCAGGAAATCCGTGGCACCGTGGGTTTCGGCCAGGTCGAACCAGATCGCGGCATCAGCCGCCTCGCCCGTGCCGGACCAGGCGGCCCGCGCCTTGGCCTTCTGCTCGGCCATGGCGGCATCGAAACCGTCGGTGTCCACGCTGCGCCCCTTTTCGCGCAGCGCGTCCTGGGTCAGGTCGAGCGGGAAGCCATAGGTGTCATACAGCTTGAACGCGGCCTCGCCGGGCAGCGCGGCATCGTCGGGCAAGGCGGCCAGTTCGTCATCCAGAAGCTTCAGACCCCGGTCGAGCGTCTGCTTGAACCGGGTCTCTTCCAGCTGAAGCGTCTCCTCGATCAGGGCCTGGGCACGGGGCAGTTCGGCATAGGCCGCGCCCATCTGGCGCACGAGCGCGGGCACCAGCCGGTGCATCAGCGGATCCTTGGCACCCAGAAGATGCGCATGACGCATCGCACGGCGCATGATCCGGCGCAGGACATAGCCGCGCCCGTCATTCGACGGCATCACCCCGTCGGCGATCAGGAACGAGGTCGACCGCAGGTGGTCCGCGATCACCCGGTGATGGGTCTTGCCCGGCCCGTCGGGATCGGTCGAGGTGGCATCGGCCGAGGCCTCGATCAGGCTGCGCATCAGGTCGGTGTCGTAATTGTCGTGCTTGCCCTGCAACAACGCGCCGATCCGCTCGAGCCCCATGCCCGTGTCGATCGACTGCATGTCGAGCTCTTTCATAGAGCCGTCTTCGAACTGCTCGTTCTGCATGAAGACGATGTTCCAGATCTCAATGAAGCGGTCGCCGTCTTCCTCGGGGCTGCCCGGCGGGCCGCCCCAGATGTGATCGCCGTGATCATAGAAGATCTCGGTGCAGGGGCCGCAGGGGCCGGTCGGGCCCATCTGCCAGAAATTGTCGCTGGTGGCGATCCGGATGATCCGGTCCTCGGGAATGCCGACCTTCTTCCAGATCTCGAAGGCCTCGTCATCGGTGTGATAGACCGTGGCCAGAAGCCGGCTTGCGTCGATGTCGAATTCGCGGGTGATAAGCTCGTAGGCAAAGGGAATCGCCTCGGTCTTGAAATAATCGCCGAAGCTGAAATTCCCAAGCATTTCAAAGAACGTATGGTGCCGCGCGGTATAGCCCACATTGTCGAGGTCATTGTGCTTGCCGCCCGCGCGGACGCATTTCTGCGACGTGGTCGCACGGGTGTAGTCGCGATGCTCGACACCGGTAAAGAGGTTCTTGAACTGCACCATGCCCGAATTGGCGAACATCAGCGTGGGGTCGTTGCGGGGCACAAGCGGGCTCGAGGGCACAACCTCGTGCCCCTGCTTGGCGAAGTATTCGAGGAACGTGGATCGGATATCGTTCAGGCTGGGCATGACCGCGGGCTTTCCTTGTCGTCGCCGCCCACCCCCTGGGCGGCCCCGGCAGATGTATCCACACGGGCCGGTGCTGTCCATGCCCCGAAACGCCAAGAAAAAGGCCGGTGCGCGGGGCACCGGCCATTTGATGATCCTGCCAGGGTTGGGCGTGGCCCAGTGGCGCTTAGGCCTCCATCACGTCGCCGTCATCCTCGGCCTGGTCCATGTCGAACTCGAGCCCGTGGGCGGCGCGGATCTTGTCTTCGATATCGTGGGCGATGCCCGGGTTTTCCTTAAGAAAGTTTTTGGCGTTCTCGCGACCCTGTCCGATACGCTCATCCCCGTAGGAGAACCACGCGCCCGACTTGTCCACGACACCGGCCTTCACACCGAGGTCCAGAAGTTCGCCGGTTTTCGAGATGCCTTCGCCGTACATGATGTCGAACTCGACCTGCTTGAACGGCGGTGCGACCTTGTTCTTGACCACCTTGACGCGGGTGGCGTTGCCCACGACCTCGTCGCGGTCCTTGATCGCGCCGATGCGGCGGATGTCCATCCGGACCGAGGCATAGAATTTCAGCGCGTTGCCGCCCGTCGTGGTCTCGGGGCTGCCGAACATCACGCCGATCTTCATGCGGATCTGGTTGATGAAGATGACCGTACAGTTCGACCGCGCGATGGAGCCCGTAAGCTTGCGCATGGCCTGGCTCATCAGGCGGGCATGAACGCCGACCGAGCTGTCGCCCATGTCGCCTTCGAGTTCGGACTTGGGCGTCAGCGCCGCGACCGAGTCGACTACGACCATGTTGACCGCGCCCGAGCGAACCAGCGTATCGGTGATCTCGAGCGCCTGTTCGCCCGTGTCGGGCTGCGAGATCAGCAGCTCGTCCAGATCCACGCCCAGCTTCTTGGCGTATTGCGGATCAAGCGCATGTTCAGCGTCGACAAAGGCGCACACGCCGCCCTTTTTCTGCTCTTCGGCGATGCAATGCAGGGTCAGCGTGGTCTTGCCCGAGCTTTCGGGCCCGTAGATCTCGATGATCCGGCCCTTGGGAATACCGCCGATCCCCAGCGCGATGTCGAGCCCTAGAGAGCCTGTCGAGGTGGCCGCGATTTCCTGGGCCGGGTTGTCGGCGCCGAGCTTCATGATCGACCCCTTGCCGAACTGGCGTTCGATCTGCGCCAGGGCGCTGTCGAGCGCCTTCTGCTTGTCGGGGTTTTTCTTGCTGTCCATGGAAAGAAGATCTGCCGTTGCCATTGGTTTGGGTTCCTTATTCCACAGCCGCGGATGCGCGGCAATGATCGCCTGTGTTCGCCTCTTGTTCTCGACTTTATGAGATCAAAAAGGGAACATTTCAAGAAAATTCTCTTGGTTCCGACTGTTGCTCCGAGTGGTTAAAGAGTGGTTTACTGCAACAAAATTGAGGGAAATCGGGCACATGCTGGTATTTTGGAAGGAACGCCTAGTGCTGCTTTCGGTGCCCAAGACGGGCACGACCGCGCTGGAGCAGGCGCTGGGGCCCGTGGCCTCGATGGCGATTCTCGATCCGCCACAGCTGAAGCACGCGCCGATCTATCGCTATAACCGCTTTTTACGGCCGATGTTCGAGAAGGTCGGCGGCGACGGTATGGAGGTCGTGGCCGTCATGCGCGAACCCATCGACTGGCTGGGCAGCTGGTATCGCTATCGCAGCCGCCCCTTCATGAAGGGCAAACCCGCCTCGACCGAGGGGATCAGTTTCGACGATTTCATCAAGGGCTACATCAAGGGCGACAAGCCACCCTATGCGGACGTGGGCAGCCAGGCCACGTTTCTTGCACCCCGCGCGAACGGCACCGGTGTCGACCACCTGTTCCGCTATGAAGATCAGCCCGCCTTCCTGGCCTTTCTCGAAGACCGGCTGGGGCGCGAGATCACCCTGCCGCGGGCCAATGTGTCGCCGCAGATGGCGCTGACTCTGTCGCCCGGGGTCGAACGGCGCCTGCGCGACAAATGCGCCGAGGAATTCGCGCTCTGGGACAGTATCCCGCTGCGCGGCTAGGGCGGTCCGTCGCACCCGTCCGCAGGCGCCAATCGTCACGACGGCCCGCAGCGGGGATCAGTGCAGCTGGCGCTGCACGGTCTCGGTCAGATCGCTGAGCGAAAAGGGCTTCGGCAAGAAGACCGAATGGGGGATATCGGCCTGCGCACTGTCGAGGGCGTCTTCGGCATAGCCGGACACAAAGACCACCCTTGTGCCGGGCCGGTCCTCCAGGGCGCGACGCACCCAGCTCGGGCCGTCCATGCCCGGCATCACCACATCGGTGACGAAGACATCGACGGCCATGCCGGCATCGGACAGCAGGTCAAGCGCGGCCTCGGCAGAGTCGGCCTCGATCACGGTCAGGCCGCGCATGCGCAGGGCCCGCGCGGCAAAGGCCCGCACCGGGGCCTCGTCCTCGACCAGCAGCACCACGCCGTCCCGCGGGGTCGAAGACGGGCCGCGCTCGGTCGGAGCATCCTGCATGCGCACGGTGTCGGGCACCGCGTCGACGGCGGGAAACAGCAAGGTAAAACAGGTGCCGTGCCCGGGCTGGCTGTCGACGAAGATGAACCCGCCCGTCTGCTTCACGATGCCATAAGCGGTCGAGAGGCCCAGGCCGGTGCCCTCCCCGGTGCGCTTGGTCGTGTAGAAGGGTTCGAACACCTTGTGCAGCTTGGCCGCGGGGATGCCCATGCCCTGGTCGGTCACGGTGACGGACACATAGTCGCCGGGCGGGATCGTGGCGCGGTCGCGCTGGAGCGGCTCGGCGATGTCGCGCGCCTCGGTGTCGATCACGATCTCGCCGCCCTCGGGCATGGCATCGCGGGCGTTCACCACGAGGTTCATCAGCACCTGCTCCAATTGCCGCTTGTCGGCGCGAATGGGCTTCAGCTCGGGGTCGTGGCGCAGTTTCAGCGTCACCTTCTCGCCCACGAGCCGGTTGAGCAGATGGGTCAGGTCGGCCAGCGTGTCGCGCAGATCGGTCACCTCGAGCCGGAGGGTCTGCTTGCGCGAGAAGGCCAGAAGCTGGCCCACCAGCGCAGCGGCGCGGTTGGCGTTCTGATTGATCTGCATGAGATCGCCATAGTCCGGATCGTCCCGGTCGTGGCGCAGGAGCAGCAGGTCGCAATGGCCCGAAATGGCGGTCAGCAGGTTGTTGAAATCATGCGCCACGCCGCCGGCCAACTGGCCGATCGCCTGCATCTTCTGGCTTTGCACGAATTGCGCCTCGAGCGTCTTGAGCTCGGTCGCGTCGGTCAAAACGGCGATCAGGGCGGGTTGGCCGTTCTCCGAGATCCGGTTGAGCATGACCTGCAGGAACACGTCCTTTTCAGGTTTGGACAGGCGCAGCACCTCGGACCGGTTAAGCCCGCGCCCCTCGGCCGCGTCGGTCAGCCAATCGGCGATGCTGCGTCCCAGCCCCTCGACCAGGTCGGTCAGGCGGGCCGCCTCGCCCTCCGACAGGCCCAGAAGCCGCCGGGCCGGCCGGTTGGAGAGCTGGATCGTGCCATCTGGCTCCAGCTTGACCAGGGGCACCGGCAGGTAGTCGAGACTGCCCTGCCCCGGCACGATCTCGCCGGTGTCGTTTGGCAAAAGGAACAGCTCGCGCCGGGCGTCATGGCTGGCGCGTTCGGCCACCACGCAGGACATGGGGCCCGCGCGCGTGCTGATCTCGTTGATTTCGCCCGGGCGCACGGGCAGCGAGGTCACGAGCTGGTCCAGCGCCTTGACCCGACCGCCGACAAGGGCGCGCGCGGCTTCGTTCATGGACAGGATCGTGTTGTGCCGCCCGACCGTGACCATCGCCAGCGGGATCGCCTCGCGCGTCGCGACGGGGTCGTCCTGTTCGCCGATCCGCCAGACATAGCTGGCGTGACCGATGCGCCGCACCGAAATACGCATCCGGCCGCTGCGGCAGACCACGTCTTCGGTCGCGGTGCCGGTGGCGGCGGCCTGGTCCTGCAGGCGGTACAGCAGGGCGGCGGGGTTTGCGATGGTGTCCCGCAGCACGCCGGCCAGGGTCTCGGGCCGGCCCGGGCCAAAGCGCTGTTTCGCGGCCGCGTTGACGGTGACGAGCGCGCCGTCGGCGTCGCTGACAAAGCTCGCCACGCTGTCGGCCGCCAGGAAATCCGACAGCACCCGGTGCAAGGCGCGGTCCTTTCGGCGCAGCCAAAGGCTGCGGAGCCGCGACAGCAACGCGAGCGCCAGCACCGTCGCCGCCGCCGTCAGACACCACAAGGCGGCGCGGCCGCCCTCGACGCCCAGGGCCGTCCCCGCCAACACCAGCGCCACCGCGACCAGCCACCAGAACCGCTGGTCGAGCCGGGTGGTCAGGCACGGGCCCGAACCGGGCAAAACTCCGGTGTCAGTCAAAAGACCAGGCCTCCTTCAGACTCGCTTGCCGCCATTAGGAGGCCCAAGCGTTAACCGCAGCTTAAGCGCCGCCCTAAAACGGCGCTTCGCGAAATCAACCTGGGATTGTGTTAGCCCGACCTGCGGAAAACCGCCAGAAAAAATCCGTCGGCCCCGTCCAGCGGCGTCCAACGGTGGCGGGCCTCCTCGGCGAAGGCCGGGTGACGGGCCAGAAACGCATCGGCCTGGCCGTCGTTCTCGGGACGCAGGACCGAGCAGGTCGCGTATGCCAGCCGTCCCCCCAAGGCCACCAGCCCGGCGGCGCGGTCGAGGATTTCGGCCTGTACCGCCAACAGCTCGGTCAGCCCCGTTTGGTCAAGGCGCCATTTGCCCTCGGGGGACCGGCGCCAGGCCCCGCTGCCCGAACAGGGCGCGTCGCACAGGACGAGATCATAGCGCGCGCCATCTGGCACCGTCTCCAGAATCTCGACCCGGGCCCCGGCGCGCGCGGCACGGTCCGGAAGATCCTTCATCCGGCGCGGGGCGGCGTCATGGGCGGCGATCCTGCCTCCGGTGGCCGCCGCCAACGCCAGGGTCTTGCCCCCACCCCCGGCACAATAGTCAAGAATGCTGGTGGTTGCGCCCGGTTCCAAGGCGTCGATTACCGCCTGGGAGGCCGCGTCCTGCAGTTCCACGAGCCCGTCGCGATAGGCGGCACTGGCCGCGACCCGGCGGGCGTTCGCAGTCACCTCCAACGCGGTGGGCGCTAGCGCGTGAGGGCGCGTCTCGATCCCCTCCTGCGCCAGGCGGGCACGGGCGGTGTCTCGGGCGCCTTTCAGCCGGTTGGCCCGCAAAAAGACCGGCGCGCGATGGCGCAGGGCCTCGGCCACCGCCGCGTCATCGGACCCGAGGCTCTCGCGCCAGAGCGGCAGGATCCAGTCGGGCAGGTCCCACATGGCGCCGTCGCCGGCGGGCACATGGCCTGCGCGGTCCGCCTCGTCGAGGGGCGGTGGCGCGTAGGTGTCGCCGGTGAACAGGGTCTCGGGCGCGATCCCGTCCTGGCGCAGGAGGCCCAGCATCAGGCCCCGACCGGTCATCCCACCGCCCATCGCCGCACAGGACCGCATGCGGCGCAGCACGTCGAAGACATGGTCGCGCACCGCCGCGCGGTCCTTGGACCCGGCAAAGCGCGACCGGCGCGCCCAGCCGGTCAGCGCCTTTTCCGCCGCCGTGCCCGACAGGATGGTGTCCAGCACCTCGATCGCGGCCTGGACCCGTGCACCGGGGGTCATGGGCGGTTACGCCATGCGGTAGTTGGGGGATTCGCGCGTGATCTGCACGTCGTGCACATGGCTTTCCTTGAGCCCGGCATTGGTGATCTTCACGAACTGGCAGTTGTGCCGCATCTCTTCGACGGTCGCACAGCCGGTATAGCCCATGGCCGCGCGCAAGCCCCCCACCAGCTGGTGGATGACCGCGCCGGCCGAGCCTTTATAGGGCACCTGCCCCTCGATCCCCTCTGGCACCAGCTTGTCGCTGGCGGCATCCTTCTGGAAATACCGGTCGGCCGAGCCGCGCGCCATCGCGCCCAGGCTGCCCATCCCGCGATAGGATTTGAAGGACCGGCCCTGGTACAGGATCACTTCGCCCGGGCTTTCGTCGGTGCCCGCGATCATGCTGCCCACCATGGCACAGGAAGCACCCGCCGCGATGGCCTTGGCGAAATCGCCAGAGAACTTGATGCCGCCGTCGGCGATCACAGGCACATCGCCCGCGGCGGCGGCGCAATCCATGATCGCGCTCAGCTGCGGCATGCCCACGCCCGCGACCATGCGGGTGGTGCAGATCGAGCCCGGCCCGATGCCCACCTTGACCGCGTCGGCGCCCGCGTCGATCAGGGCGCGCGTGGCATCGGCAGTGGCCACGTTGCCCGCGATGACCTGCACCTCGTTCGACAGGCGCTTGACCCGCGCGACGGCCTCGAGCACGCCCGCGGAATGGCCATGGGCGGTGTCCACGACGATCACGTCGACCTGGGCATCGACCAGCGCCTCGGAGCGTTCGAAGCCCGCATCGCCAACGCCGGTGGCGGCGGCCACGCGCAGGCGGCCCAGCCCGTCCTTGCAGGCGGTGGGGTTCAGAACCGATTGTTCGGTATCCTTGAGGGTCAGAAGACCGGTCAGCTTGCCCTGGGCATCGGTGACCAGCAGCTTTTCGATGCGGCGCGCCTTCATCAGGCTGATCGCCTCTTCCCGGTCGGCCGGTTCGCGCAGGATTGCCAGGTTTTCGGACGTCATCATCGCATGCACCGGTGTGGCGTCGTCGCCCGCAAAGCGCATGTCGCGATTGGTCACGATGCCCATCACGCGGTGTTTGTCGTCGACTACCGGGAAGCCGGAAAAGCCGTAGCGTTCGGTCAGGGCGCGCGCATCGGCCAACGTCTGGTCGGGGCGCAGGGTCACGGGGTTGTAGACGATGCCCGACTCGAAGCGCTTGACCCGGCGCACCTCGCGCGCCTGCTCGTCGACCGTGAGGTTCTTGTGGATCACACCCATGCCGCCTGCCTGGGCCATGGTGATCGCCATGCGGCTTTCGGTGACCGTGTCCATGGCCGAGCTCAGGAGCGGGATGTTCAGATCGATCGCCCGGGTCACGCGGGTGCGGGTGTCGGCGCTCGAGGGCAGCACGCTGGACGCGGCCGGAACCAAGAGAACGTCATCGAAGGTCAGGGCCTCGCGAATCTCCATGGGGCAACTCCTTGGGAGGGTTCGGTTGGCGCGTCCCTATCGCACGGGGCGGCGGGAAAGGAAAGGCGTCAAAGCGGCCTTGCCCGGACGGGCCCGTCACGCCACTGTGACAACACCGACGGCAGGGGGGCGTGGCGACATGGCGGGACACGGATACGATGGCGGACGGCTCGATCTGCCCTTCGTGGGCATCTCGACCTTCGGCAAGCGGCCCTATCAGCCCGATTGGACCGCCATCGAGGCCGAGGCGGCGGTCCTCGGCGCGCCCTTCGATTTCGGCACCCAGTGGCGCCCCGGTGCCCGCTTCGGCCCCCGCGCGGTGCGCGAAGCCTCGACTCTGTTCAGCTTCGGCCACGCGGGCGCCTATGACCACGAGGACGACGCGACCTACCTGCCCGGGTCGGTGCGGATCGTGGACCTGGGCGATGCGGACATCGTCCATACGGATACCGAACAGAGCCACGCGAACATCGAAACCGGTGTACGCGCGATCCTTGGCGCGGGCGCGCTGCCGGTGGTGATCGGCGGGGATCATTCGGTCAACATCCCCTGCCTGCGCGCCTTCGAGGGCCAGGGCGACATCCACGTCCTGCAGATCGACGCGCACCTCGATTTCGTCGATGAACGCCACGGGGTGCGCCACGGCCATGGCAACCCGATGCGCCGCGCGACCGAGCACGCTTATGTCACCGGCCTCACGCAGCTGGGCATCCGCAACGTCAGCTCGACCGCGAAAGAGGGCTACATGGCCGCCCGCGCCATGGGTTCGGACATCCTGTCGGTGCGCCAGTGCCGGGCGCTGGGCACCGCGGCCCTCGCCACAAGGATCCCAAAGGGCGCACGCCTGTACCTCACCATCGACATCGACGCTTTCTGCCCCTCGATCGCGCCGGGCACGGGCACGCCCAGCCATGGCGGGTTTCTCTACTACGAGGTGTTGGAGCTATTGCAGCAGCTCGCGCGAGAGCACGAGATCGTGGGGATCGACCTTGTCGAAGTCGCCCCGGATTACGATCCCACCGGATCGACCGCGATCCTCGCAGCGCAGCTTCTACTGAACCTGCTGGGCTTCATCTTCCACGCCAAGGGGCACTGAGCCAGCAAACGCCTCTGCGACGCGTTTGCCAGTGCAGGTCTTCTGCGAAGACCGCCTGCCATGGTTTTCGCAGAAAAATCGCCCTACTCGGCCGGACCGGATGTCAGGACCATCGAGATCGGCACAAGCGCCACGCGGCTGGCGCGGTCTTGCAACCCCCAAAGCAGCAGGGCCGAAATCGTGTCGGGCCGCAGCCGGCCCACCATGATCACCCCACCCTCCTGGCCCGCGCGGAATGCCGCGCCATCCAGGAACCGCCGGATCGTCGCGGCATCCTGACCGTCGCCGTCGAAATCCCGGAACACCGTGGCGGCGGGAACGCCGTCGCGGGTGGCCAGCTTGCGCGCCGTGTCGAGCCCGTTGGGAAAAAGGACCAGCCCGTGCCCGCTTTCATCGACGATCGCCGTGACCTGGTCCGACACGGCGCGGCTGACCTGCAGGCCAAGGTCCGGCGTCTCCATCACGCCCACCGCCTCGGGCAGCGCATCCAGCGCCGAGGCCAGCGCAACCTCGGCGTCCTGCGGGGTCGCGGCCTCAGGCAGGCCCGCCATGGCGAGCACTTCGAAGCCCAGGTCGCGATATTGCTGCATCTGCGCCGTCGCGCCGGGCTGGGCCGCGTCCAGCGCGATGGTGATCGGATAGGGGAACCCCGCCAGGGCCTCGGGGCCGAGCGCGCCCCGACCGTCATCGATCAGCACCACGGAAAACAGAGGTCTGTCCCCCGGATCCTCGGTCTGCACGGCGAACCGCTCGATCGGGCGTGGGGCGTTCGGTGGCGCGGCTGCCTGAGCGGGTGCATCTGCCCCGCCACCGCGATTGGTCTGCACGTTCGGCGCCAGGTCGGCGATCGTGCCCGCCGTGGTGCCGGGCCCCGCGTCGGCGGGGTCGGATGTTTCGGGCGTGGCGTCGGGCGATGCCGCGTCCGGTGTGGCCGCATCGGGCGCATCGGACGCATCGGGCGCGTCCTCGGCGCTGCCGGACGGGTCCCCGGTCGGGGCCGGTGCCGGGAAGGCGCTGTCATCCCCCGCCGGTGGCGGCGGCAGCGCCGGACCGGTGTCGATCTCGGGGCCATCCTCGGCCGCGGGCACCTCGGGCGGCGCGCTCTGCACCGAAGGGGCGACGGGCGCATCCTCCTGCCCCGGCGCGACCGAGGGCCCCGAGCCGCTCTCCGGCGCGGTCATGGTCTCGGCCCCCGGGGTGCCGGTCTCGGGCGGGGTCGCGGGCGCGCGGCCCTCTTCGGTCAGGGCGGCAAGGTCATCGGGTGCCAGCTCGGGAAGGTCGGAGGTTCCAGGCGCGGGTGCGTCGCCGCTGGGCGCGGGCAGTTCGGCCGCTGTGTCGTCGCGCGCCCCGTCAAATCTGGTGCCCGCGGGCACCTCGGCTGTCCCGGCCTCTGGCTGGGGCGCCAGCCGATCGGGCAAAGGGGTCATAAGCGACAGCCCGCCCGCCGCAATGGCGGAAACCACGCCGCCCCAGATCACACCTGACAGGATACCCCGCGCCACGCCTCTTGCTCCTCTTTTTGTCGCCCGGCCTGCCCCGGAACAGGCCCCGCCCTTGACGGTGCCCGACAAGCCTGACCATGTATACCGCGACCATGCACCGGGCCTCCAGCCCGTGCAATGCCCAGTTCCCTGGCGAAAGGCCTGCCATGCTCTTGCTGATCGATAATTATGACAGCTTCACCTACAACCTCGTCCACTACCTGGGCGAGTTGGGGGCCCGGGTGGAGGTGCGCCGCAACGACGCGCTGAACGTGCAAGAAGCGATGGCGCTGCGGCCCGAAGGCATCGTGCTGTCCCCCGGCCCCTGCGACCCGGACCGGGCGGGCATCTGCCTCGCGCTGACCGAGGCCGCGGCCGAAACGGGCACGCCGCTTCTGGGCGTGTGCCTGGGCCACCAGACCATCGGGCAGGCCTTTGGCGGCACTGTCACCCGGCACAGCCAGATCGTCCACGGCAAGACCGACAGCATGACCCATGACGGAACGGGCGTGTTCGCGGGGCTGCCGTCGCCGCTGATCGCCACGCGCTACCATTCGCTGGTGGTCGACCGTGCCACCCTGCCCGACAGTCTCATCGTCAATGCCGAGCTGTCGGACGGAACGATCATGGGCCTGCGCCACCGCGACCTGCCCATTCATGGCGTCCAATTCCACCCCGAATCCATCGCCTCGGAACACGGCCACGCGCTGCTGGACAATTTCCTTCAGACGCTCACGGTGCCTGCATGAGCGCCGCCGACATCAAGCCCCTGATCGGTGCCGCCGCCGACCGTCCGCTCACCCGCGCCGAGGCCGAGGCAGCGTTCACCATCCTCTTCGAGGGCGAGGCGACGCCCGCCCAGGTCGGCGGCTTCCTGATGGCGTTGCGCACGCGGGGCGAGACGGTGGACGAATACGCCGCCGCCGCCGCGGTCATGCGCGCCAAATGCCACCCCGTCGCTGCGCCCGCGGGTGCCATGGACATCGTCGGCACCGGGGGCGACGGCAAGGGCACGCTGAATATCTCGACCGCCACGGCCTTTGTGGTGGCGGGCGCGGGCGTGCCCGTGGCCAAGCACGGCAACCGGAACCTCTCGTCCAAATCCGGCGCGGCGGATGCGCTGGGGCAGATGGGCGTCAACGTCATGGTGGGGCCTCAGGTCGTGGAAACCGCCCTGCGCGAGGCCGGGATCGGCTTCATGATGGCGCCCATGCATCACCCGGCCATGGCCCATGTGGGGCCCGTGCGCGCCGAGCTGGGCACGCGGACGATATTCAACATCCTCGGGCCTCTCACCAACCCCGCGGGCGTCAAGCGCCAGCTGACCGGCGCCTTCACCCGCGACCTCATTCGCCCCATGGCCGAGGTTCTGGGACAGCTGGGCAGCGAACGCGCCTGGCTTGTCCACGGCTCGGACGGCACGGATGAGCTGACCATCACCGGCATCAGCTGGATCGCCGCGCTGGAAGAGGATGGCACGATCCACGAGGCCGAGCTGCACCCCGAGGATGCGGGCCTGCCCGTCCATCCGTTCGAGGACATTGTCGGCGGAAGCCCCGAGGAAAACGGCGCGGCCTTCCGCGCGCTTCTCGACGGTGCGCCCTCGGCCTACCGCGACGCGGTGCTCTTTAACGCCGCCGCCGCGCTCACCGTGGCCGGCCACGCCGCCGACCTGCGCGAAGGCGTGGCCCAGGCCCGCGACAGCATCGACAGCGGTGCCGCCAAGGCCAAGGTCGAGGCGCTGGCCCGGATCACGTCGGACACCCGCTGAGCCCGGACCGGCCGCGCCAGATTTGAACCAGCCCCGCCGCCGCGTGCAGGGCGGCGCGCGGCGGCAGGTGCGCCATGTCGGGCAGCGACCCGGCACCGGCAAGGACCGCCGGTCCGCCCGCGAGGACAAAGGTCGCCGCCCCGGTCGCGATCAGCGCCAGCAGCAGAAGGAGCAGCAGCAGGTGCATGACCCGCGCCGCCGCGCTGGCCGACGCGCCCCTGCCCCAGCGCCGGAGCCGCCACAGGGTCAGCGGCAAAAGCATGCCGCCGGCAAGCAGGTGCAGCGCGAGAAAGGGCGTTCCCGCAGCGCCGAGCCCGTCGGCGGCCAGCCTGGTTCCGGCCAGGGCGAGGACAAGACCCGCCCCGGCCCAGTGCAGCGCCCTCGGCGCCCGCGCGGCGCTCATTGTCCCGCCTCCTGCGCCGGCACGACGACCTGGTAGAGCATCGGCGTCGCCACCAGCCCCTCGATCTGCTGGAAGACGCCCGCGGCGCGCATCTTTTCGATCGCGGCGCGGAACGCCTCGGGGCTGTCCCAATGGGCAACGTTCACGAGGCGGAAGCGGGCGGTGTCGTCGAGGGCGCGATGCAGCGCGGTGTCGATATAGCCGGGCTCGTCCTGCAGAAAGTCGCGGGCCGCGGCCCAAGCCTTTTCGACGGCCTGGAGCTGGCCCTGCGGCACTTCGAACACGTTGATCAGCGTCACCTCGGCCGACGCGGCGCCGGACAGCCCGGCGGCAAGCGCAAGGCAGAGTGCGGGTCTGGATCTGGGTGTCATGGTAGTCTCCCTTCAGTCTACATAGCTAGCTATATATCATTGCATAGCTGGCTATGCAGGCCCATTGAGCGTCCATGGACTTCGAGAAATCCGCTTTGGCCGGCTACCTGGCGAACCACATGGCGCGGCTCTTCGCCCATGCGCTGCAAACCCGGGTCAAGCCGCTCGGCCTGACCCCGGGCCAGTTTATGGCCCTTCTCGAGCTGTGGGAGGCCGCCCCGCTAACCCAGAAGCAGCTGACCGAGCGGCTCGACGTGGAACAGGCGACAATGGCCAACACGCTCGCCCGGCTCGAGCGCGACGGGCTGATCGAACGCCATGCCCACCCGGCGGACGGGCGCGCACAGCTGGTCCACCTGACCGATCGCGCCCGCGCGCTGGAAGAGCCGGCCAAGCAGGCCGCGGCGGCCGTGAATGCCGAGGCGCTCGTGCCGCTCGACGCGGAGGAGCGCGCCGCGCTCCTGCACGCGATGCGTCGGGTGATCGCGGCGCTGAGCAAGCAGGACGCGGCGCAGGTCTTTTCTTCATCGCAGCCAGAGGATAGATCTCGGCCATGACCGACACCATTCTCGACCGCATCAAGGCCTACAAGCTAGAAGAAGTCGCCGCCGACAAGGCCACCAAGCCGCTGGAAGCCGTGGAGGCTGAAGCGCGCGCAGCCGACCCCGTGCGCCCCTTTGCCGAGGCATTGCGCCAGGCGTCGCAAGGCGGCTACGGGCTCATTGCCGAGGTCAAGAAGGCCTCGCCCTCCAAGGGGCTGATCCGCGCCGATTTCGACCCGCCCGCGCTTGCCCGCGCCTACGAGGCCGGGGGCGCGGCGTGCCTCTCGGTCCTGACCGACACGCCCAGTTTCCAGGGCGAAAAAGGCTTCCTGACCGCCGCCCGCGCGGCAACGTCCCTGCCCGCCTTGCGCAAGGATTTCATGTACGACACCTACCAGGTGGCCGAGGCCCGCGCGCTTGGGGCAGATTGCATCCTGATCATCATGGCCAGCGTGTCGGACGCGCAGGCGCAGGAGCTCGAGGATGCGGCCTTTGCCTGGGGCATGGATGTCCTGATCGAGGTCCACGATGCCGAGGAACTGGCGCGCGCCACCGCGCTCAAATCCCCGCTGCTGGGCATCAACAACCGCAATCTCAAGACCTTCGAGACGACGCTCGACACCACGCGCACCCTGTCGCGGGACGTGCCCGAGGGGCGGATCATCTTGGCCGAATCCGGCCTGTCGACTCCGGCGGACCTGGCCGACCTGGCAGGCTACGGCGCGCGCTGCTTTCTCATCGGCGAGTCGCTCATGCGGCAGGAGGACGTGGCCGCCGCCACCCGCGCGCTGCTGGCCCACCCCACCACCGCAGGGGCAGCCTGATGGCCGGGCTCACCCATTTCGACGCCAAGGGCGACGCGCATATGGTCGATGTCTCCGAGAAGCCCGCGACCGACCGGATCGCCACCGCCGCAGCTTACGTGAAGATGCAGCTCGAAACCCTTGGGATCATTCAGGAAGGCAACGCCAAGAAGGGCGACGTGCCGGGCATCGCGCGGCTGGCGGGCATCATGGGGGCCAAGCGCACGGCGGACCTCATCCCATTGTGCCACCCTCTACCGATCACCAAGGTCGCCGTGGACCTCGAGCCGGACCCCGACCTGCCCGGCCTGCGCATCACCGCCACGGTCAAGACCACCGGCCAGACCGGGGTCGAGATGGAGGCGCTCACCGCCGCGTCCAC
>CAJXWO010000057.1 GCA_913062865.1 uncultured Paracoccaceae bacterium
GAAGCTCCATCTGATGATGAAACCTCAAGAATCCAGTTCTGCACAACTGTCAAAGCTCAAGTGCGATTCACCTGACCACAAAGGGCTTGAGCTACAGGATTGCAAGTTTATGCGAGATGCTACGGTTGAAGAGCGACAATGTCAGCCAGATCGGAGCTTGGAGGTCAGACGCCCTCTTGGTGCGACTTCGGCGCCATTACGCCAAGCCCATCAGGGATGCGCTGAGCAGGCTGATCCAAGATCGAGCTGGTCTCTATCGCACCTTTTCACGCCACGCCGACTTTCATGCGGCTCTGAAATGCCCGATACGCGGATGTTGCTACGGCACCGGATCAGTCCTTGGTATTGGCTATATTGCTCAAGACACTATCGACCCGTCTCCGTCATACCCTTCTGCATGTCTTTCGAGTAACCGGGGTTGACGCGCGCATCTATGAGAACTGCATGGCCTTCGCGGTAGACCGAAACGGCCTCGCGGATCGCATCGACAAGCTCTTGCGTCGTATCGATCGGACCAATCCCGTGGACGCCCTGCGCGCGCGCAATACTGGCTATGTCGATATCCGGCCCCGTGATCGCCTGCCCAATTGCCTTGTTGCCGACCGGGCGGTCGCGCATGCGAGCGACCTTTTCCTGATGCACCTCGTCGTTGAAGAAGGACCGATTGTTGCACACGACGGCGATAAACGGGATGTGGTAGCGCGCTGCGGTCCAGAGGGATGAATTGCCCATCATCACATCACCATCGCCGAGAACCGCGACAGGGATCCGCGTGCCCCCTTCCAAGGCAAGCGCCGCGCCGATCAGCATGCCCGGCCCAGAGGCGATACCGGCGCCGCCGTCATAGCCGAGGTAATCCAGCGGGTGTCGAAAATGGCGAGACCCGCCGTCCCATCCGAGCGGCAGACGGACGAAGCAGACCTCTTCGCCGTGGAGTGCGTGGGCCAGCGCGTTGGACAGGTCCGCCATTTCCATCGGCCCTGTGTCGGACATTTCGGCGACAGGCGCTGGTAAGGCCGTTGCCTCGATAGGCCGAAGTTCAAGTCCGGCAAAATCGCAGACCGCGCGGACAACCGTGTCCGGCAGGGCGGAGATCGGGGTGTCCGCGGCTGCGAAGCTCATGTGGTCGAGGCTGCCGCCATTGGCCAGCTGGTGGTCCATCGTGATCGACACGACCGGCGCCGTGGCGCCGGCTTCGCGCAGGGTCCCGCCAAGATCCACCCAGTCGAGGGCCACGATCAGGTCCGCCTCGGCGAGGGCTGCGGCGGGGGCATCCGCGATGAAGAAGGATGGCGGACCTACATGGAGCAGGTGATCTGTCGGGAACGCGGCGCCGGTCTTGATGTCGGTGATCACCTTGGCACTGTAGTGCTCGGCCATTGCGACCCGGGCGGCCCAATCGTCCTCGGAGCGCGACAGGCGTCCCATCATCAGGACCGGTCGCTCGGCACGGGCGAGCTTGTCGGCAAGCTCCGCAATCTGCGCGTCGGGCACGGCGGGCGGCGCGGGAACCGCCGCTGGCGCCGTCGGCAAAGCCAGCGATGCGTCCTCAACGCGCTCCTCCTGCACCGGCACATCGAGGCAGACATAGGTCGGCGCCTGGGGATGTGTACGCGTGATGACATCGGCGCGCTGCATGGCATTCAGTGTCGCGCCCAGACTGAGCGGCTGGTCGTCCCATTTCACGTAATTGCGGATCATCGCGCCTTGATCGCGGGACGTGTGGATCCAATCGATCCAAGGGCGCCGTTTCTCGGCGTCGACGGGGCCGGTGGCGCCAAGGATGAACATAGGCACGCGATCGCACCACGCGTTATAGATCGCCATCGAGGCATGCATGAGCCCGACATTCGAATGCAGGATCACCGCCATCGGCTCCCCGGTGACCTTGGCCCATCCGTGGGCGATGGACACCGCGTGTTCCTCGTGCAGGCACAGCAGCATCTGCGGATCGCGGTTGCCGAGGTGGTTGACCAAGCTGTCGTGCAGGCCGCGAAAGCTCGACCCGGGGTTGAGCGTCACGTAACGAAACCCGAGCGCCCGGATAAACTCGGCGATCCGGTCGCTGCCCCAGTCAGACGGTGTCTGCGATGGATCGGGGCTTTCTACATCTTCACGTTTCGACATCGGTCAGAACCTCCCTTGAGCGGTCTTTTTGCAGGGCTCAGCCATGCACCACAGTCTCTTTTCGTATAATCTTGAGCCATTTGCCGCCATGGCAGGCCGTTTGATCCGGGCTGCCGAGGCCGCGGGACTTTCCCTACGGCGGTTTCACTAGTATCAAGAGGCTCGTTTTTCATTCCACTCAGGCCGTGACATGAAAGATCAACGAGATACGGAACCGACGGCGGTCGATCATGCAGCCCGGTATTCCGACGAGCGTGTCGCACACGTCGTCCGGCTGTGCGCGCGGGGGTTCAACCGTTCGCTGTCGCGCCGTCTTGCCGAGCATGGCATTCCCTTCGGCCAGTGGGTGTTCTTGCGCATCCTCTGGAAGCAGGAGGGCCTGACGCAAAAGGATCTCAGCGAACAGGCGAGCTTGACGGAGCCGACGGTGCATAGCGCCCTGACCCGCCTCGAGAAAGCTGACATCGTGGAGCGGCGCACCGAGGCGGGCAACCGCCGCAAACAGCATGTCTACCTGACGCAAAAAGGGCGTGATCTGCGCGCGGTGCTTGAGCCGCTGGCTGTCGATGCCAACGAGACCGCGCTGCGCGGCATACCCGCGGAAGACCGGGAAAGGCTGCACCAGAACTTGCTTGCGATCCTTGAAAACCTGTCGCGCGACGAGGCCGAGGCGGCGGAAGCCGGTGTAAAGCTCCCGCCGACGCGCGGGTTCGCGGTTTAGGGTCACGCGGACAGGTCCGACAGACGCGCCTCGAGTTGCGCCACGGGAAGCACCTCGCGGATCGGCAGATCGCTGTCACCAGCGTCCGGTGCCACAGTCAGGCCCTCACCATCCCAGTGCCACCAATACACGATCTCTCCGGCCCGGTTGCGGATCGGTAGCCGAAACAGAGGGAACGGGCGGGCGGCCGCTGGTACGTCGGCCCGGCCGATGACGGTGGTCTTCACCGCGTCATCGCGAAGGGCCTTGCGAAGTTCGACCATAGCCGAAAACGCTGTTTCCCCCTTGGCGATCTCGTCCGGGGTGGAGGTGTTTGCGTCCGGGGTGATCGCGCGCACGACGTCCGGATAGGGCGAGCGGATGTGGGTCACCTGCACATGACGCCGTCCGGCAGAGGTTTCGATGGCGATGATGTCGCCCGGGGCCAGTTTTTCGAGTGTGGTTCCTTGCTGCGGCTCGGTCATTCGGTCCTCACAAAGAATAGGCTTCATAGGTGGCTGGATGGAACAGTTCCTCGACCGACAGGCGGCGCTTTGACAGGCCCTGCCGGTGGTGCATGTCGAGGAAGGTGTCGAGCACGTGCTCGTTTCCGGGCACGCCATAGGTCCAGATGTTCGGCCCGATAAGTTGCCGTGCCTGAGACAGCGTATCCTCGACAAACGGCATCGTGACCTTGGTCGCGGACGTGTCAGAGAGGGCTGTTTCAGCCATCGCCTTGGCATGACTGAACGCTTTCAAAAGCGCGCCGGGCAACCACGGATTATCGTCGGCGATGCTTTTGCGGATACCGAGGACATGCATGATCGGGAAAATCCTGGTGCGCTGGTAGTGCTCCGACGCGGCCTTGATCCCGTCCGCGAAGAGGCGTCCGACATGGGGATGCCTCTCGTCGAAGCAAGCCAGCGACCGCGGGCCCATGAAGCCGTCGATCTCGCCTGCACGCAGCATCCCGTCAAGCGTGGCACCGTCGGGCGCGGGCGTAACCTCGACATCAGGCGGCAGGTCGACCTTGATCTTTTCCGGGCGTCCAGAGGTGTGCATACCGCCCCGGACCCATTTGATATCCGACGGGGACACGCCGTAATCCTCGAGAATACCGCGCGCCCAGACATTCGCCGTCAGTTGCCATTCTGCAATGCCGATCCGTCGACCCTTGAGATCCTCGGGCTTGTCGATGCCCTTGTCGGTGCGGATATAGATCGCAGAGTGACGGAAGGCGCGGGACAGGAACACCGGCACGGCGACGTAGGGCGCGTCGCACTCGGCAGTTTTCACGCAGTAAGATGAAAACGACAGTTCCGAAATGTCGAAGGCTTGGTGCCGGAAGGCACGAAAAAACATCTCTTCCGGGGTCAGAAGCTGCGTGATCGGCGTCACGCCGTCGATCTTGACGCGACCATCATGGATCGGTCGGGTCCTGTCATAATCGCCCATGGCGATTGATAGCGTGAGATTGGCCAATGTCTGTCCTCCCGGTTGTTATTGGTATTCGAGTGTGACGAACCCGCCCTCATCCGCGCTTTGCAGGATGGCGTGGCAGATTTCGAGGCTCGCGCGGCCCCAAGCGTCCGTCTGTTGGGGTGCCCCTGTGCCGCGCACCGTGTTGTAGAGCGCCTTGAGCACCGGCGCGCGCGGAGACGGGTCGGCCGGCGTAGGAACGAAGGATTTTTCGAGATCGCCCCAGACCTCGACACCGTCGGGTGTCAGGCGCAGATCGGCGCGGTCGCAGGAGACGATGATCGGCCCGAAATGCTCGGAATGCGGAGCGGGCGGCGGTGCATCGACGGCGCCGTAGGTCCGCCCGGATTTCATGAGGGCTTCCTCCTCCGGTGTGGACACCGACTGGAGTGCGCGGCGCTCCTTGCCGTAAGTGCCTTCGGGTTTCGGCTGCCCCAACTCGCTCACGCCGTTCATCAGAACGTCGCTGTCGTAATGGGCATATCCCGAATAGGTGAGTGAGGCGAAGGCGCCACCCTCGAAACTGACCAAGGCCGAATAGGCTCCCTCTGTCGGGCGATCGGGATCCCAGTTGCCCGTCATGGCCACGACCTGCATGGCGCGCTTGCCCATCAACAGGCGGACCACGTCGATCTGGTGCACGGCTTGGCTGAATATGACGCCGCCGCCTTGCGCGGTATCCAGTTCTTCCGGACGGCGCGGGCGGTAAAGGAAATCCGTGTAGTTGGTCGCGTGGACCATGCGCGGCTCACCGTAGACGCCGGATGCAATCATCTCGGCGGCCTTCAGGACCGTCTGATCGAAACTGTGGCTTGGCCCCGTGATCAGGTGGACCCCCGCCCGCCGTGCGGCCTCCACGATGGCATCGGCATCCTCCATCGACACGGCGAGCGGCTTCTCGACGAGGATGTGCTTGCCGCCCGCGGCAAGGATCTCGGCATGCTCACGGTGCATCTGGTGCGGCGTCGCGATGTAAACCGCTTCCACAGCCGGGTCTGCGGCAAGCGCCTCGATGCTGGCATGGGCGTTGCCACCGAACTCTTCGAGAAAGGCCTGACGGCTTTCCTCACGCGGTGCGGCGCAGGCCACGAGAGTGACATGCGGGTCGACGCGCAGACTTGGCAGCGTGAGCATGAACCCACGGCCAAGCCCGGCGACACCCAAACGGACCGGGTCAGAGATCGACAACGAGGTCTCCCGCCTTCGCGCGCGACACGCAGATCATGATGTGATCGCTCTTTTCCTCATCCATGAGAACAAGATCGCGGTGATCGACGTCGCCTTCGACCAGCTTGCACTTGCAGGTTCCGCATGTGCCGCTTTCGCAGGAACTCACAGTTTCCTCGCCCGCGTCTCGCAGCGCCTCGAGAATGGAACGGTCCGCGGGGATCTCGATGGTCCGCCCGGATTTGGCGAGCGTTACGTTGAACGGCTTATCATCGTCGCGCACGACCGATACAGCGTTGAAATCCTCGAAATGGATCTGCTGTTCGGGCCAGTGACCGGAGATCGCTTCGATCTCCTCCATCAGCGGAGCCGGACCGCAGCAATAGACATGTTCCTTGCCGGGTTCCTCGAAATGATCCCAGAAATCGTAAACCTCGTCGATATCGCCACCGTCGTGATGGATGATGACGTTGTCAAAGGACTGGCATTCTTCGAGATACGCGGTCTCTTCAGCGCTGCGGGTACAGTAGATCAGCTGGAACGGTTTGCCCTCCGCCTTGAGCTTACGCGCCATGGAAAGGATCGGGGTGATACCGATGCCACCACCGATAAGCAGGTAGCTTTTGGCATCGACCAACTCGAAGTCGTTTTCAGGTGCCTCGACGCTCAGGACAGTGCCGACCTGCGCGTCGTCATGCATCGATGCGGACCCGCCGCGGGATTCTGGCTCACGCTTGACAGAAATGACGTATTCCGTAGGCGCGCTGCCGTCGTTGACCAACGAGTAGCGCCGCATTGCACCAGACGGAGTCTCGATGGTGATATGCGCGCCAGGCGTAAAGGCCGGAAGGTCGCCACCGCCCTGTTTCACAAGGGTAAATTGGCAGATGTGCGACGTGAGATCCTCCCGCGCCGAAACTTCCATCTGCATCCTGTCTTCAGCATTCATCGCTGCTGCCTCCCGTTCAGCCTCTTGACGTGACTGATATTAGATATCTAAGCTGTTCGTCAAGTTGTCGCAGCTGGCGACAGGGATCTAGGGAGGCGCGCGATGCTTACGAAAGAAGAAAACGACCTTCTCACCAAGGTTGAGGGCGATTGGCCGATGGGCGAACTGATGCGCCGCCATTGGGTTCCGGTCTGCTTGTCCGAAGAGGTTGCAGAACCAGATGGCAAGCCGCTTCGTGTCGAAGCGATCGGCGAAGCCTATGTCTGTTTCCGCGATACGGATGGGCGTCTGGGCCTGCTTGACGAGCTCTGCCCGCACCGAAAGGCGTCGTTGGTGTACGGTCGCAACGAGGATTGCGGACTGCGATGCCTCTACCATGGCTGGAAGTTTGATGTGGACGGCAACTGCGTGGCGATGTCGTCCGAACCGCAGGAATCGCCCCTGCACAACAAGGTCAAGCATCGGTCTTATCCCGTGCACGAATGCGGTGGCTTTGTGTGGGCCTGGCTGCACACCGACATGGACGCGCCGGAATTCGAGCGCCCGGCCTTTTGCCCGACAGATGACACGCCGGTTTCCATCCTGAAGATGCGGATCCCTGCGAACTGGGCGCAAATCACCGAAGGCCAGATTGATAGCGCGCACTCGTCGTCGCTGCACTCATCGGACATGAAACCCGCCCGGGTCCAAGGCGCGTCCGCTGACGATAAATCGTGGTACCGACCGTCGACCGACAAGTCGCCGCGCATGCAGACGCAGACGACACCCTACGGCTTCCACTACGCGGCGATCCGCAAGCCGATCAAGAACGCCAAGACCCACAATTACCTGCGGATTACCGAGTATATCGCACCGTTCACGTCGCTGATCCCGCCCAACAATGCCTACAACGTGGCGACGGTCATCGTGCCGATCAGCGACGAGGAATCCCATTTTCACTTCATCGCGTGGGGCGGCACCGAATGTCCGCCGACCGACGAGTGGCGCAAGTTCACACACACGGTGCCCGGTGAGCATCTCGACGAAAAGTGGCGCCCGAAGCGCACGCTGGAAAATGACTTCCTGCAGGATCGAGAGATGATGAAAGAAGGCCATTTCTCGGGCGTTCTGGGTATCCCGAACCAAGACCTCGTCATGTGGGTATCGATGGGACCGCGCGTCGATCGGTCGTCGGACCTGCTCGGGGCATCCGACCTTGCTATCGTTGAGTTCCGCCGCCTTATGAGCGACGCTGCCCGTCGCGTGGCCGAAGGTGGTCCGGCCATCGGCACGGAAGAACCGCGGGTCCCGCATGTGTCGATTTCGTCCAAGGAAGGTGTCTATTCCAAGGAGATCGACTGGCGCACCATCGAAGGCCCGAAAGAGACCGACGCAGCTGCGGAATGACCGCGGCTGCGCTCAAAGGCCTTGACTAATTGTCGCACTTATAGATAGATATCTAAGTTATTGACGGGCTGCGGTCGGAGGGGTCGCTGCCATAGTCTTGAGGGGGGATCATGCCCAAGGACCAGCCAAATCTGGCCGTATCCAAATGCGTATCCGGCGTACCGGTGGAGCAATTCTTCGCCGGGTGCTGGACGCCGGGAAGTGGCGCGCCGCGCGCGGTGACGTCGCCGTCCGACGGGCGCCTTCTGGCGACAATCCATGATGCGACGGAAACCGAGCTGAATGATGCCGTAGACGCGGCATCGAAGGCACAAAAGGTCTGGGCCGACATGGGTCCGGTCGCCCGCGGTCAAGCGATCAAGGGCGCGGCGCAAAAGCTGCGCGCACATATCGACGAGTTGGCCCTGATCGATGCCGCGGATTGCGGCAACCCGCTCAGCGGCATGAAGTTCGATATCGGTTTGGGCGCCACCTTGATGGAGTATTTCGGCGGGCTGACCGCCGAATTGAAAGGCGAGACAATCCCGCAACCCGGCAACAAGCTGACCTTCGTCAGCCGAGAGCCGATGGGCGTTGTCGCCCGGATCGTGCCTTTCAATCACCCTGCCCTTTTTGCCATCGCCAAGATCGCGGCGCCGCTGGCAGCTGGCAACGCGGTTATCCTGAAACCGTCCGAGGAAACGCCACTGTCGGCGCTGCAGATGGCGGACCTAGTTGCGGAGTTCTTTCCGGCGGGTCTGATCTCTGTCCTGACCGGCGGCGCGGATCTCGGAAAGGCAATTTGCGAACATCCGGGCATCGCTGCAGTCGGGCTGATCGGCTCCGTCCCGACAGGGCGCGCGGTGATGCGGGGCAGCGCCGAGACGCTCAAGCACATGCAACTGGAGCTTGGCGGCAAGAACGCGCTGGCGATCTGCGAGGATGCCGATCTGGATCGCGCGATCGCGGGCGCGGTGAAAGGGATGAACCTTGGCTGGACGGCCGGGCAATCCTGCGGCTCGACCAGCCGCGTGCTCGTGCATGAAAGCCACTATGAGACCGTCGTGAATGGCCTAGCAAGAGCGTTCGACGCCGTGTCGCTCGGACGACCGGAAGACGACGACACAGAAATGGGATGCCTGTCGACAGAGCCACAATACCGCAAGGTGCTGGGCTTCATCGACAGGGCGAAAGAAGCGGGCGCGCGTATCGCGGCGGGTGGCCCGCCCACAGGCGTGCCCGAGCAAGGGTATTATGTGCGCCCGACACTCATATGCGATGTCACGCCCGACGCGGAGATCGCACGCGAAGAAGTGTTCGGGCCGGTGCTGACGGTTCTGCCTTGGCGCGACGAGGCGGAGATGCTGTCGATCGTGAACGGTCTTGACGTGGGGCTGACGGCCTCGGTCTGGACCCGCGATTTGGACACGGCCATGCGGCTGACAAAGAAAATCGAGGCTGGATACGTCTGGGTCAACGACTCCAGCGACCACTACCTCGGCGCGCCTTTCGGCGGCGTGAAGCAATCAGGGCTCGGCCGGGAGGAATGCTTGAGCGAAATGCTCACCTACACCGAGTCCAAAACCGTCACCATCGTCACTGAAGGCTGAGGATTAGGCCGGGACGGGTGGCACAAAAAAGCAAGGGAGGTTGCTATGAAACTCAAGACTATTGGCCTGGCGGTCGGCATGATGCTGTCCGCGGCAGCGGGCCACGCACAATCGGTCGACCTGACGCTCTCCGGGGGCAACCCAGGTGGCCTGTGGTCGCTGCTCGGTGCCGGCATGGACCGCGCCGTCAAAGAAGACAATGGCGACTCCGTCATCACCTACCAGGCCACGGGCGGCGGCTTTGCCAATATCGGCCTGCTCGCGGCCAATCGCACGGACCTGGGCCTTGTCCACGACGCTGAGATTGCGCTCGCGCTCGCTGGGGAGGAACCGTTCAGTGCGCCTGTCACGAACATGATGGCCATCGGCTACATGTATAACTGGGCGCCAATGCACTTCTTCCTCGATCAGGACATGGCCGAGGAATACGGCATCACCAGTATTGCAGACATCGCGACGTCCGGCGCGCCGGTCACGATCGGCATCAACCGGTCGGGCAACATTACCGGCGACGTGGCGCTGTTCATGCTCGCGCAGGCCGGCCTCGACGAGGAAACACTCGAAGCAAACGGCGGCTCGTTCGTGCGCGCAGGCGCCAACGAACAGGGCGACCTGATGCAGGACGGCCGGATCGACATGGCCACAAACGGCATCTTTATCGGCCATTCCTCGTTCCGCGCGATCGACGAGAACACCGACGTTGTACTTCTCGATATTCCGGCGGATGTCATTGCCGCCGCGAACGAGGCATTCGGCACCTCCGATTTCGTGATCCCGGCGGGGAGCTACTCCAACCAGGATGCTGACGTGAACACGATGGCACTTGGCGCTATGGTTGTGACCACCGATGCAATGGATGACGAGACCGCAGCGACGCTTGCGCGCGCCTTCAGCACCTATGTTGACGAGATCCGTGCCGTGCACGGCGCCATGGCGCAGCTCACGCCGGAACTGCTGGTCAGCCAGACTGTCCTGCCGTTCCACCCAGGCGCTGAGGCCTACTATCGCGAAGCAGGGTTGCTCGAGTGACTTTCTCGCTTGTCTCCACAGGCCGTCGGCGCACCTTCGAGGGTGCGCCGGCAAAAGTCCTTACGGTGTTGGCGGCCGCCTTCGCCTGCTGGGTCATTTACGCGAACCTTTTCGTGATCTCCGACCCGTTGGTTCTGGGCATCCTGTTCGTGTCCGGGGTCCTGACACTCCTGTTCCCAACCATCGGCCACTCGCCCGATGCGGGCGACAACCCGACCATCATCGACTGGGCATTTTCCGCCCTGAGCCTTGCCTCGGGCGTGTTCTTCTTCATGAACGCCGACGTCATCTCGGATCGCATCACCCTGCTTGATCCGTTCACCGGCCCGCAATTCTTCTTTGGCACCGCACTGCTCGTGCTGACGCTGGAGGCGACTCGGCGCACCACTGGCGCTGGTCTGACCGGCGTCGTGGCGCTGTTTCTGATCTACAACTGGTTCGGCTACCTGCTGCCGCCGCCCTTCGGCCACGGGATTTCCGAGTTCAGCTATCTGCTCGATATTCTCGTCTTCACCACGGACGGTGTCTTCGGCGTGCCGATCCAGGTCGCGGCAAGCTACGTATTCCTATTCGTTATGTTCGGAACGCTTCTCGCGGCGGCCGGCGGTGGAGAGTTCTTCTTCAACCTCGCCTCTGCCGCGACCGGTCGCAGCCGGGGCGGCCCGGCCAAGATCGCCGTAGTTTCCTCGGGGCTTTACGGCACGATGTCGGGCAGCCCGACCTCGGACGTTGTTGCCACAGGGTCGATCACGATCCCGATCATGAAGCGGCTTGGCTACTCCAAACGGTTTGCTGGGGCGGTCGAAGTGGCGGCGTCGACCGGTGGCAGTGCAATGCCCCCAATCATGGGCTCGGCGGCCTTCATTCTCGCCGAGTACACCGGCGTGCCCTATCGCGAGATCGTCTACGCGGCCGTGATGCCCGCCCTGCTTTATTACTGCGGTGTGTTTCTCCAGGTGCACCTGCGCGCGGTGCGCGACAACCTTCAGCCTTATGGTGACGACATGCCGACCATGCTGCGCACCGTGCAACTGGGCTGGCCGTTCATCATTCCCATCGCGATGATCATCGGGGTGCTGATGGCGGGCTATTCGCCCGTGGTCACCGCCGGCGCAGGTGCCGCAGCAGTTGTCATCGCAAGCATGCTCACCGCGCGGACCCGTATGTCGATCTGGCGGGTGATCGAAGCGCTTGGCGAGACCACGATCCGGATCCTGCCGGTGGCTGGTGCCTGCGCCGCTGCCGGCCTGGTGATCGGTGGTCTGTCGATGACGGGCCTTGGCATGAAAGCGGCAAACGTGATCATCGAGGTCTCCGGTGGGGCACCGATCTGGACTCTGATCATCGCGGCCATCGTCACCATCATCCTTGGCCTCGGCATGCCGACACCGTCGGCTTATATCCTTGCGGCGGTTCTGGTGGGCCCGGCCCTGACCGAGATCGGTTTCCCGGTTCTGCCCACGCATATGTTCCTGCTCTACTACGCGATCCTGTCGGCCCTCACGCCACCCATCGCCGTGGCGGCCCTTGCGGCGGCGGCCATTGCGAACGAAGACCCGTTCAGCATTGCATTCGCGGCCGTACGCCTTGCCGTGATCGGCTTCCTGATGCCGTTCGTCTTCATCTGGAACCCGGCTATCCTCGGCCAGGGCACAGGGCTGGAGATCGCACTGGTCGCCCTTGGCGGAGTTGTCGCAGCGACGGGCATCGCAGTGGCCGTGGAGTGGTTCCGCGCCAGTGCGTCCGTTCTTGGATGGGGACAGCGCACACTGATGCTCATGGGCTCGGTCGCGGCCGTTGCGCCGCAAATCCAGATCGCGCTGGCCGGTATCGCTCTGACCATCGGGCTGCTGGTCATCACCTACATGCGAAGCACTCGAGAGGCCGTGTCTCAGCCAGAGCCCGGCGAGTGACATCTCGGATGCCTAGATCACCACGTCCAGCCCATCCCGGGCTGGACGTTTCGTTTGACGGGGGTATCCGGCCCGTTTCGCTCCATGGCGCGAGAGTGGCTGCGCCGACGCCCGACAGAAGCCCCGCATCGCTCCCGCGCCAGTGACGTGCGATGATCGGTGAGAGTATCGCCCTCGCTTCGGCCGCGTTCTTCGGGCTTTCCGGTGCGGCGATCGCCAAGGGCGCGCCGGACGCGCGCGGAGACAACGGCGCGTTCTTGTCCGTCCTCCTGACCCTTGCCTTCGCGGGTATCCTTTGGCTTGCCATCGGCGTGGCAGAAGGATGGCCCACGGACCCGGTTCCCCTTGCGGTCGGGATCGCGTTCTTCGCCGCGTCGGGCCTGCTTGCCACCGTGTTCGGACGTCTTACGAATTTTCGAGCCATCGCGCTGTCCGGAGCCATCCGGGCCAGCCTCTACCGCCGGCTGATCCCGGTTTTTTCCGTTATTCTGGGCTTCGTGATCCTTGGCGAACGCTACAGTCTCAGCGCGGTGATCGGCATGCTGGTGATCGGCGCAAGCGTCGCCCTGACGATCCGCGCCCGGATGCCCGTCGTCGACGGACCGGCAGCGGACGTTCCCGCGCCGCAAATGCGCCTTGGCGTCATGTTCGGGTTCGTCTGCGCGCTGTGCTATGCCAGCGCCTACATCACCCGCAAACTGGCCATGGATTACATCCCCGATGCCGCGTTTGGCGCCATGTTTGGCGCATTGACGGGGCTATTGTGGTACGTGGCCGCCGCGCCTGTCAGCACCCGCTACCGAACCAACCTTACCCAGGTTTTTGCCACGGCGGGACCTTGGCAATGGATCGCCGCAGCCTCGCTTTCGATCGGGCAAGTCCTGCTCTTCTTCGCCCTGAAACACGCGGATGTGGCGGTCGTCGCCATCATAGGAACGACCGAGATTTTCATCGGCGCCTACCTGGCCGCTTTCGTATTCCGGACGGAGCCGCCGCCGGGGGCGATGCTGATCGCTGCAACGGTGCTCGCGACATTCGGGGTGGTGCTCGTTGCTGTCGGCTGATGCTGCCTTAGCGCGACGTAAGCCAAAAGTGCAGGTGCCGGGTCAGCCACGGCACAATGAAGGCCGTGGTCAGTCCGGTTAGGATAACGGCGATCAGAAACAGGCCAAGCGGCTCCGGCAATTTCGAGGTGACGGGGTTGAGCAGCGCGACGAGGACAAGCAGCGCGGGGTAGACCGCGATCATGCTGGTGACCCACCGCTTCCATAGCGCCGGTGGACGAGGCGCACTGGGCAGCGACACGACAGGCTCGAACCAGATATTAGCACCGGCCGCCTGCTGCCTCGAGATATCCGCGATGGATAACGCTTCTACCTCAGCCAGCACAGCCTGCCGCTCGGGATCCGACTTCCACCGTGCAAGTGCCTCGCCGGAGACAAACCTCGCAATCACGTAGAAATCGGTCCCCAAGCCACCTTCGCGCCGGATCACATCAAGGCTGACGAACCCCTCGAAAGCGACAAGGCGCGTGTTCAGTTCCTCCAAAAACGACGCACAGCGGTTACCGTCCGCAGTACGCACACGCAGCGCAAAGAACTGACTGATGGTCTGGTTGTGGATGAGATCAGCGTCCATGGATGTACGTCCCTTGTGTCGTGTGGCGCGGTCAAATCCCTTGCGCAGGCGTTGTAGGTGCCCGCCCCGTGATTGCAGCACGTCACGAACACTACAAGCACCCCCGGCCGAACTCGAGCCTCGATGGACACACCCAGTAGGCGTATCTCCAATGGTCAGAGGAGGACCAAACAGTGCACAGAGCTAACCAACTAACTCGGACTCAAAGGTGAGCAGCTTCTCGCCACAAGGGCAATTTGGCTGGCCGATGCAGTAAACGGCGGCTATCCACCCGCGACACCGATGCTGATGCAAGTGCAGCGAAAGGCAGCTTTCCGCCCATATCGCCCCATCCACTCCACCCGCCGACAAAAAACGCCCCGGCGGAAACCGGGGCGCTTTCTTGCTCATCATCCGAACCGGATCAGGCCGCGAGGCCATTGTCTTCCAGGTCGAAGCGGTCGGCGTTCATGACCTTGGTCCAGGCCGCCACGAAGTCGTGCACGAACTTCTCGGCGTTGTCGTCCTGGGCATAGACCTCGGCATAGGCCCGCAGGATCGAATTCGAGCCGAACACAAGGTCGACGCGCGTCGCGGTAAAGCGGGTCTCGCCCGACTTGCGGTTGACGATGTCGTAAACGCCGCCCCCTTTCGGCTCCCACTTGTAGCCCATGTCGGTGAGCGTGGTGAAGAAGTCCGTGCTCAGCGCGCCCTCGCGGTCGGTGAAGACGCCGTGCTTGGTCCCGCCGTGGTTCGTGCCCATGACGCGCATGCCGCCGATCAGGCAGGTCATTTCAGGCCCCGTTAGGCCCAAGAGCTGCGCACGGTCCAGCATCAGCTCTTCGGCGGCGACCACATAGTCCTCCTTGAGCCAGTTGCGGAAGCCATCGGCGAGCGGTTCCAGCACTTCGAAGGACTCTGCCTCGGTCTGCTCTTGCGTGGCGTCGCCACGGCCCGGCGCAAACGGCACCTCGATGTCGAAACCCGCGGCCTTGGCCGCCTGCTCGACGCCCAGGTTTCCGGCCAGCACGATCAGGTCGGCCATGGACGCGCCGGTCTCGGCCGCGATGGGCTCGAGCGCGGACAGGACCTTCGCAAGACGCTCAGGCTCGTTCCCCGCCCAGTCCTTTTGCGGCGCAAGGCGGATACGGGCGCCGTTGGCCCCGCCGCGCATGTCCGACTGGCGGTAGGTGCGCGCGCTGTCCCAGGCGGTGGCGACCATCTCGGCCGCGCTCAGGCCGGTCTCGGCGATCTTTGCCTTGACCGCGGCCACGTCGTAGTCGGCCTTGCCCACGGGCACCGGATCCTGCCAGATCAGGTCTTCCTGGGGTACGTCCGGACCGATCCAGCGCACCTTGGGGCCCATGTCGCGGTGGGTCAGCTTGAACCACGCGCGGGCGAAGCAATCGTCGAAATAGGCCGGGTCGGCCATAAATTTCTGGCAGATCTCGTTGTAGATCGGGTCCATCTTCATGGCCATGTCCGCATCGGTCATCATCGGCATGACACGCTTGGACGGATCCGAAGGATCGACCGGCATGTCCTCTTCCTTGATGTCGATGGGACGCCACTGATGCGCGCCTGCGGGCGACTTGGTCAGTTCCCACTCGTAGCCGAACAGCAGCTTGAAATAGCCCATGTCCCACTTGGTGGGCTCGGTCGTCCAAGCGCCTTCGATGCCCGAGGTGATGGCGTTTGACGCTTTGCCGTCCAGGTTCGGGTTCATCCAGCCGAAGCCCTGGTTTTCCACATCGCACCCTTCGGGTTCGGGGCTCAAATAGCCCGCGTCGCCATTGCCGTGCGCCTTGCCGACGGTGTGGCCACCGCAGGTCAGCGCCGCGGTTTCCTCGTCATTCATGGCCATGCGGGCAAAGGTCTCGCGCACCTGACCGGCGGTCTTGAGCGGGTCGGGCTGACCGTTCACGCCCTCGGGATTGACGTAGATCAGGCCCATCTGGACGGCCGCCAGCGGGTTTTCCATCGTTTCGGGCGCATCGACATCGTCATAGCGGGTGTCGGAGGGCGCCAGCCACTCCTTTTCCGCACCCCAGTAGGTGTCCTTTTCCGGGTGCCAGATATCCTCGCGGCCGAAGGCGAAGCCATAGGTCTTGAGACCCATATCTTCATACGCAACGGTGCCCGACAGCAGGATCAGGTCGGCCCAGCTTATCTTGTTGCCGTATTTCTTCTTGAGCGGCCAAAGCAGGCGGCGCGCCTTGTCGAGGTTGCCGTTATCGGGCCAGCTGTTCAGGGGGGCAAAACGGATATTGCCGCCGCCCCCGCCGCCGCGACCATCGGCCAGGCGATACGACCCGGCCGAGTGCCAGGCCAGGCGGATCATCAGGCCGCCATAGTGGCCATAATCGGCCGGCCACCAGTCCTGGCTGTCCTTCAGCAGCGCCTTCAGATCAGCCTTGAGCGCCTCGACATCCAGACCTTCAAGCTCTTTGTGATAGTCAAAATCCGGCCCCATCGGGTTCGACTTGGTGTCGTGCTGGTGCAGGATCTCGAGGTTCAGTGACTTGGGCCACCACTCGGTGACATCCGTCGCCGCGGTAGTGATGCTGCCGTGCATGACCGGGCATTTGCCGGATCCGATATCGCTTCCATCCATGTCGCTCTCCCTTTGGTTGCTGGGGCCGGGCCTGTGCCGAGACCGGACCGAAAATGTCATACCGGAAAGATGTGCAGCCGCGGTGATGCGTGCAAGCCTGCTGCAAGATTCTCCGTAGC
>CAJXWO010000058.1 GCA_913062865.1 uncultured Paracoccaceae bacterium
GTGAAACGTTACACATCGCTGTCGAGAAGACGATCAAAACGCACGACCAATCAGACAGTGCACAACCCGTTCTCAGCGGCGCACGCTGAGGTGTCCGTAAGATCAAGTCTGAAGTTTCACAGCTGAGCCTGCCCGACCGCTTCGATTTCGATCCCGACGATCCGGGCGACGGGGCAGACCCCTGAAGCGTGCTGTCCGCTCTTTTGCGATCACCGGTTTCGGCGGAAGCCTGTGGCGGCTTTCCGACTTCGGCGGCGGATCATGTCAGCCCCTGCCGGTCGCACCTGTGAGGACGGCTTCTAGGTTGGCACCCAGCGTATCGGACAGATAGCCGCCCTCTTGCACCAGCAGCAGCGGCAGACCGGTCGCCTTGAGCCGTGCACCGATCTGGCGGAAGCCGTCCTGCGTCACGGCGAGCCCCTTGAACGGGTCGTCGATGGACGCATCAAGTCCCAGCGCCACCACCAGAACGTCCGTGCCGAACGAGGCGATCCGGCGAAGCGCCACCTCGAGCGTATCCATGTAGTCCGTATCCCCTGTGCCGCGCGGAAGCGGCAGGTTGAGGTTCGCGCCCAGCCCGTCGCCTTCGCCGCGTTCATGGGCGTGGCCCCAGAAGAAGGGGTAGAACCGCGCGGGGTCCGCATGGATCGACACGGTGAGCACGTCGCTCCGGCGATAGAAGATGCCCTGCGTGCCGTTGCCATGATGCACGTCGACGTCAAGGATCGCCGGGCGGTAGCCCTTGGACCTGAGACGTTCGGCGGCGATGGCGGAGTTGTTCAGAAAGCAGAACCCCCCGGCGAGATCGGCATAGGCATGGTGCCCCGGCGGGCGGCAGAGCGCATAGACACCGCTTTCGCCTCCGGCCAGCAGATCGGCCCCGGTGATCGCGGTCTGCGCGGACCAGTAGGCCGATTCCCACGTGTGTTCGGAGATTGGGCAGGCGGTGTCGGCCTGGTGGAACCCGGCCTGGCCGATCGCCGATTGCGGGTAGCTGTCGGTCCGGTTGGCCGGATGAATGTTGGGAATGACCTCGGGCGCGGCCCCTTCGATGCGGGACCAGCGGCCATGAATCGTTTCGAGAAAGGTCAGATATTCGGCACTGTGCACCGCGGCGATGGGGCCGGGGCCGGCATCTTCTGGCGCAGCAAAGCCGTATCCAGCGGCCTCTGCCGCTGCCTTAAGCACACCGATCCGCGCGGGCTGTTCGGGGCTGCGCGACACGACACCGTTCGCCATGAAGTTCTGCGGGTCGTGTTTCCACTGCCGCTCGTCGAGAATGGCCTTCATCTGTCTCTCCTCATCACTCTTGTTCTTGTACCGCGTCGTCGTCGGGTGCGCCCTGGGGGCAGGGCCTAGATCGCCGTGCGGTCCGCGCCCTTGAGGCCCAGCATGGCGCGGGCTTCATCCGGGCTGGCGGGCGAACGGCCAACCTCTTCGACGATCCTGCGGATCTTGGCGACCTGGTCCGCGTTGCGCCGGGCCAGCTTGCCCTTGGCGATCATCAGGCTGTCCTCGAGCCCCACGCGCACATGCCCCCCCATGGCCGCGGCCATGGTCGTCAGCGGGATCTGGTGACGCCCGGCTGCAAGAACCGAGAAGGCGTAATCACCGCCGAAGAGCTTGTCGGCGGCCCGCTTCATGTGCATCAGGTTGTCCGGGTCGGCGGCGATGCCACCCAGGACGCCAAAGACGAACTGTATGAAAAAGGGCGGGTCGACCAGCCCCCGGTCGGCGAAATGGCGCAGCATGTAAAGATGCCCGACATCGTAGCATTCAAACTCGAACCGCGCGCCGCGCGTCTGTCCCAGATCGCGCAGGATCGTGGCGATGTCGCGGGGCGTGTTCTTGAACACCAGATCGTCAGAATTCTCCAGGAACGGCTTTTCCCAGTCGTGTTTCCAGTCTTTGATCCGCTCGGCCGCAGGGTAGAGCGCGAAATTCATCGTGCCCATGTTGAGCGAGCACATCTCTGGCTCTGCCGCCCGGGGCGCGGCCAGCCGTTCGTCCAGCGCCATGACCGCGCTGCCGCCGGTCGAGATGTTCAGCACCGCGTCCGACGCCTGTTTGATCCGTGGCAGGAAGGCCATGAAGTGTTCCGGCGCGGCAGAGGGCTTGCCGGTTTCGGGGTCGCGGGCATGCAGATGCAGGATCGCGGCGCCCGCCTCGGCGGCCTCGATCGACTGGGCGGTGATCTCGTCTGCGGTCACCGGCAGGTAGGGCGACATCGACGGCGTGTGGATCGAGCCGGTGATGGCGCAGGTGATGATGATCTTGGACATGGGGCGCGGCTTTCTCAGGCCAGGGCTTCGGCCACGGGAACGATCTCCTGCGCCAGCCGGTCGAGGGCGGTATCGAGGATCTCCATGATCTCGTCGATCTGGGCTTCGGTCACGATCAGCGGCGGGCAGACCAGGAAATGATCGCCCTCGTGCCCCCCGCGCGTGCGCCGGGAATAGAGGATGAGGCCCAGCTCATAGGCGATCTCGACCAGCCGGGAATGGGCGTGTAGCTCTTTGGGAAGAGGCTTCATGGTGTCGCGGTCGGCCACCAGTTCGAAGGCCAGAAGAAGCCCCTTGCCGCGCACATCGCCGATAAAGGGATAGCGGTCCATCAGCGCGGTCAGCCGTGCCTTGAGGATGTCGCCCATTCGGGCCGCGTTCTCGATGAGGCGTTGATCTTCCAGTTCCTCCAGCACCGCCAGACCGGCGGCACAGGCCAGCGGGTTGCCCGCATAGGTGAACCCGTGCTGGAAGCCGCCCGCGTCAAGCACCGGTTCGACCAGGCGCGCCCCGGCGACGATGGCGCCCAGGGGCGCGTAGCCCGCGCCGAACCCCTTGGACAGCGCCACGATATCCGGAGTGATGCCCCAATGCTCGGCGGCCAGGAACTTGCCCGTGCGGCCTGCGCCGGTCATCACCTCGTCGTAGATCAAGAGCACGCCGTACTCCGCGCAGATCTCGTGGGTGCGGTGGTAATAGCTGTCGGGCGCCACCAGCGCCCCGGTCGAGGCGCCGCCGATGGGTTCCATCACGAAGGCCAGAACGGTTTCGGGCCCCGCCGCTTCGATCTCGGCGCGCAAGAGCTCGGCATAGCGGATGCCGCGCTCTTCTTCGGTCAGGGTGTCGCGATCGAGATAAGTCGTGGGCGCGCTGACCTTGGGCATGCCTTCCATCATCGGCGCGAAGGGGTCGCGCAGCGGGTCATAGCCCGTCAGGTCAAGCGCACCGAAGGTGCAGCCATGATAGGACGGAAAGCGCGAGATGACCTTATGCCGGGACCCTTGCCCAGTGGCGAGCGCGTATTGGCGGGCGAGCTTGACCGCGCTTTCCACCGCTTCGGACCCGCCCGAGACGAAAAAGACCCGGTCGAGCCCTTCGGGCGTCATGGCCACGGTCTTGGCCGCCAGATCCTCGGACGGGTGGGTGCGGAAATGCAGCCGGTAGCCGAATGTCGCCCGGTCCATCTGTGCCTTCATCTTGGCCAGAACGCGCGGGTTGGAATGGCCGATATTCGACACCATCGCGCCGGAGGAGCCGTCGATATACCGCTTGCCCGCCTCGTCAAAGAGATAGATGCCCTCGCCACGGTCGAGGAACGGGCGCGGGTTGCGGTTCTGGTAGAACAGGTGGGACGGCGTATCGGTCATGACGCGGTTTCCAGGTGTTTGCGCAGAAAGGCGCGGGTGCGTTCCTTTTCGGGGTTCTTGAAGACCACGCTGGGCGGACCTTCTTCGACGACGACGCCCTGATCCATGAACAGCACCCGATCGCAGACCGCGGCTGCGAAATCCATCTCGTGGGTGACGATGATCATGGTCATGTGCTCTTCGGCGAGCTTTTTCATGACCTGGTTCACCTCGTCCACCAGTTCGGGGTCGAGAGCCGATGTGGCCTCGTCGAACAGCATCAGCTTGGGCTTCATCGCCAGCGCGCGGGCGATGGCCACGCGCTGTTTCTGCCCGCCGGACAACTGCGAGGGGTAGTAGTCGATCCGCTCCAGCATCCCCACCTTGTCGAGCTGTTCTTCGGCCAGGGCATCGGCCTCCTTGTCCGACAGGCCCTTGAGCATTTTCGGCGCCATGGTGACGTTGCCCCGCGCGGTCATGTGGGGGAACAGGTTGAAGTGCTGGAACACCATGCCGATCTGCTGGCGCATCTCGTTGATGTGCTTTTCGTATTGCCGGAACGGCAGGCTCTTGTTCACCTGCACCCCGTCCAGCCAGATCTCGCCCGAGGTGAGCGGGTCCAGGTCGTTGATCGCCCTCAGAAGCGTGGATTTGCCCGAGCCCGACGGCCCGATGATGGCGACGATCTGCCCGCGCTCCACGTTGAGGCTGATATCCTTGAGCACCTCGAGCGTGCCAAAGGCCTTTTGCGCGTGGCGGATCTGAACATACGTGGTCCGATCGGTCATTGATTGGCTCCCAATGTCAGCGCGACAGCGCGATGCGGCGCTCGATCCGGCGCTGCACCCACTCCATGCACAGGTTGATGACGTAGTAGAACGCGGCCGCGAGGATGTAGAATTCGAACGGCCGGTAGGTGGCACCGATGGCGCGCTGCGCCGACAGGGTCAGCTCGCTTACCCCGATGACCGACACCAGCGCGCTGTCCTTCAGAAGCGCGATCATGTTGTTGCCGATGGGCGGGATCACCGCGCGCACGGCCTGGGGCACCACGACCTTGCGCAGGGCCTGCCCGCGGCTCAGCCCCACGGTGCGCGCGGCCTCCATCTGGCCCTTGTCCACCGACAGGATCGCGGTCTGGATCAGCTCGGAATTGTAGACCGCGAAATGCAGGCCCAGACCGATCACGCCCGCGACGAAGGCGGGCAGATCCACCCCGATCTGCACGAGCCCGAAATAGATCAGGAACAGCTGCAACAGCAGCGGCGTGCCCATGAACACCCATTCGAACAGGCGGAACGGCAGCCGGATGATCGCGGGCGCATAAAGCGCGATCACCGCGAAAAAGATGCCGCCGAAAAAGCTGAGCAAAGCCGCCGCGACCGTAATCGCGATGGTCCAAAGGCAGCCCAGCAGGACGATGTCGATATAGCCGGGGATGACCGAGAAATCGAGACCCATGCGTTTACCCTTTCCCGGTCAGACGATCTGTACCTTGCGGTCCAGCCAGGCCACGGCCCGTCCGGTCGCATAGATGATGATCATGTAAAGAATGCCGGCGAGCAGGAACATCTCGAACGGCTTGTAGGTCGACCCGATATAGCGCTGGGCGGTGTAGGTCAGCTCCACCACCGAGATCGCGGCGACAAGCGCCGTGGCCTTGATCAGCATGTTCAGGTTCACGCCCAGCGGCCGCACCATCAGGCGCGCGGCCTGGGGCAGGATGATCTTGTACATCGCCTGCCAGCGGCTGAGGCCGAGGGTGCGCGCGGCCTCGCGCTGCCCCTTGTCGATCGAGATGATCGCGCCGCGGATCGTTTCGGTCATGTAGGCGCCGGCATTGATGCCCAGCCCGATCACGCCTGCCTCGAACGCATCGAGCTGAATGCCGATCTGCGGCCCGCCGAAATAGAGGATGAACAGCTGGATCAGCGCGGGTGTGCCGCGAAAGAAGCTCACATAGGCCGCGCCCAGAAACCGTGCGAGCGCAAAGCGCGACAGCCGCGCGGCCGCCCCCAGAGTGCCGCAGGCCAGGCCCAGAAGCGCCGTGAGCACCGACAACAGGATCGTCGTGCCCGCCGCCTGCAGGAAGAACGGGTAGACCCGGAGCATCAGGTCAGTGTCCATGGCGCATTCCCATATCGGCTCGCATCCTTCTGTGCGCGGTGGCGGTCGGTCTTGGCATGAAAACTGCGCCGCACCCGGTGCCGCCGATCCCCGTCGCGCGGGGACGCGGTGGCGCAGGCAGTCGGGGGCCGCGCCCGGGCCGTCGGGCCCGGACGTGGCCGGTCACGGGGTCAGCGGATGTCCGCGCCGATCCATTCTTCGGCCAGCTCCAGGTAGGTGCCGTCTTCCATCATGGAATCGAGCGCCTCCTGCATGGCCGCGGCCAGCTCGGGGTTGCCTTCGCGGATGGCGATGCCCGCGCCGAAGGGTTCGGTCGTGGGATCGGCGAACATCTCGAATTCCTGGCCCTTGGCACCCATGGCCAGGATCGCGGCGATGGAATCGTTCACGATCGCGTCTACGCGGCCGTTCTCCAGCTCAAGCAGCAGTTCGGGCAGGCCCTTGTAGGTGCTGATATTGTATCCGCGGTCACGCGCCCAGGCCTCGTGCGTTTCGCCCAGGGTCAGGCCGACCTTGACGCCTTCCAGATCCTCGAGGCTGTCGATGTCGGAGCCGGGTTGGGTGAAGATGGCGCGCTTGTCCGAATAGTAGGGTCCAACGAAATCCACGACCTCGTCCCGTTCTTCGGTGATCGTCATCGAGCCCACGATGGCGTCGTACTTGTTGGCCAGAAGCCCCCCGATGATGCCGTCCCAGGCGGTGGTGACGATCTCGGCCTCGAGGCCCATGCGCCTGGCGATCTCGGTGCCGATCGCCGGGTCGAAGCCCACGACGTCGTTCTGGTCGTTGACGAAGTTGAACGGCGGGTAGGCGCCCGACATCGCGATGCGGATCACGCCTTTTTCCTTGAGCGTTTCAAGCTCTTCGGCGGCGGCGGTGGTCACGCCAAGCGCGGCAAGACCCGCACCGAAAACGACGGATTTCAGGAAGGTACGGCGAAAGTTCATTCTCATCTCCTTGTTGGTTGGGGCGCGTCCGGGTTGGTCCGGATCATCGTTGGCGGGCCGGGCCGCTCGGGCAAAAGCCTTGCATGGCGCCATACATTGCGCAAATAGATAATGAGCATCCACAGTATAGATCAAATCTATGCAACCTCCGCAGCGAAGCCGGTTCCCCTGGAACCTCGATTGGAACCTTTTGCGCACCTTCATGGTCGTGGTCGAACAGCGGGGCATCTCGCGCGCGGCGACCACGCTCGGCCTGAAGCAGCCCACCGTGTCGGCGGCGCTGAAACGGTTGGAGGCCGCGGTGGGCAAGACGCTGATCGTGCGCAAGCCCAACGAATTCGCCGTGACCCGGCCGGGGCAGGCGCTTTACACCGAATGCGCGGCGATCTTTGGCGCTGTCTCGCAATTGCCCGCCATCCTGGAAGAGGACGTGGCCGAATTGCGCGGCCACCTGTCCATCGCGATCACCAGCTCTGTCACCTCGCCGCATTTCGACGAGATCCTGAGCCGCTTTGCGGCCGCACATCCGAATGTCACCTACGCCTTTTCGGTCTACGAGAGCGAAGAGGTCGAGACCATGGTGTCGCTCAACCGGGCGAGTTTCGGTATCTGCCTGTTGTCCCGCATGCCCAGGACCCTGTCGCACATGGCGCTCTACCGGGAGTATTTCGGGCTCTATTGTGGCCCCAGCCACCCGTTGTTCCATGCCCGCGCGATCGGGCCGGGCGATCTGGAGGGCGAGCCCTTCGTCGCCTTCCAGACCGAGGCCCCGGGCGGCCCGCTGGAAGAGATCACGCGTTTGCGGATGCGGCTGAAACTGTCTCCGAACTGGCGGGGCGTGTCGTCAAGCCTGAACGAGATCCGCAGGATGATCATGACCAATGTGGGGATCGGTGCGTTGCCCGTCCACGTGGCCCAGCAGGACGTGGCGGCGGGCCGTATCCGTCAGCTACCGCCCTACGAGGATCTGCCCCTGGTCAGCATTTACCTGATCAGCAACCCGGCGCGGAAATTCACCGATGCCGAGGCGGCGTTCCTGTCGGCGTTGCAGACGCAGCTGCTGACCGTCGATATCGAAGAACGCACCTATGGCCACGGTACGGCCTGACATGCGCTGGGGATGTCACCCTGCGGGGCCGTCCGGCGGGGCGATGGGGTGAAAACAGGCGGCCGCGTGCCCGTCCGCGAGCTCTGCAAGTGTCGGCGTCTCCTGGCCGCACTGCGCCGTGGCGCGTGGGCAGCGTGCCTGGAACGCGCAGCCCTTGGGCGGGTCGAGCGGGTCGGGCAATTCCGTCTCCTTGGCCTCGGGCGGGGTCAGGGCGCGGCCCACGACCGGGGCGCTGTCAGCCAGAAGTTTGGTGTAGGGGTGCCGCGGGGCGCGAAAGATGTCCTCGGCCCGACCCAGCTCGACCACCGACCCGAAATAGAGCACGGCGATCCGGTCCGACACCGCCTCGACCACGGCCAGATCGTGCGAGATGAACAGGTAGGTCAGGTCCAGCTCGGCCTTCAGGTCCGCCAGAAGGTTCAGCACCTGGGCCTGCACCGACACGTCGAGCGCGGATACCGGCTCGTCGAGGATCAGGATCCGCGCCTCGGCGGCGAGCGCGCGGGCGATCCCGATCCGTTGCGCCTGTCCGCCGGAGAACTCGTGCGGGTAACGGTCGAGAAACTCGTGCCGGAGCGACACCAGGTCGAAGATCTCCGCGATGCGCGCCGCGCGCTGGGCCCGGTCCATACCGTGCAGCAGCTTCAGTGGTGCCTCCATGATCTGGCGGATCGTCTTGCGCGGGTTCAGCGACGAGATCGGGTCCTGAAAGACATACTGGATGCGCTTGCCAAAGGCGGCCGGGTCGGCGGTGTCGAGCGCCGCGCCCTCGATCTCGATCGAGCCGGTCGTCGGTGCCAGAAGCCCGACCAGCATCCGCGCGAGCGTGGACTTTCCGCAGCCCGACTCGCCCACGATGCCCAGGGTTTCGCCGCGCGCGACCTCCAGCGTCACGGGGTGGACCGCGCGCACGCCCGGCCGCTCGGGCCCGAAAAGCGTGCGCCCCAGAGGGAAGGTCTTGGACAGGTTCTCAAGGCGCAGCGCGGGGGTCATTGGGCGGCCTCTTGCGGTTCGGTGACGGGAAACAGGCAGCGCACGGCGCGGTCGCCTTTCCGGTCGAGCGGGATTGCGCCCTGCCGGCAGGCCGCTTGCACCCGGTCGCAGCGGTCGGCAAAGGCGCAGCCCGGCGGCAGGTCGTTCACCGCGGGCGGCAGTCCCGGGATCGCCTCGAGCCGCCGACGCCCGCCGCCCAGTTCCGGCACGCAGGCCATCAGCCGCTCGGTGTAGGGGTGCATGGGCGAATCGAGGATCGCGCGGGTGGGTCCCTCTTCGACGATGCGCCCGCCATACATCACCGCGACACGGTCGCAGAGCTGGCCGACGACGCCGAAATCATGGGTGATGAAGATGATCGCGAGCCCCCGGTCGCGGCGCAGATCATCGAGCAGCGACAGGATCTGCGCTTGCACCGTCACGTCGAGCGCGGTGGTGGGCTCGTCGGCGATGATGACCTCTGGGTCGTTGGCCAGCGCCATGGCGATGCCCACGCGCTGCCGCATGCCGCCCGACATCTCGTGCGGGTAGTCGTTGATCCGCGCAGCAGCATTGGGGATGCGCACGGCCTCGAGCAGGTCCAAGGCCTTGGCGCGGCCCTCGGCGCGCGAGATGTGGCGATGGGCCGAGATCGCCTCGATCAGCTGGTCGCCCACCCGGTAGAGCGGGTGCAGCGTGGCCTGCGGGTCCTGAAAGATATAGGCGACCTCGGCCCCGCGCAGGCGTCGCAGCGCGTCGTACGGGGCGCCGATCAGGTCCTGGTCGCGGTAATGCACGCTGCCCCCGGTCACGATGCCGGGGGGCGAGGCGACAAGCCCCATGACCGACAGCGCGGTGACGGATTTGCCCGACCCGCTTTCACCGATGATCCCAAGCGCCTCGCCCGGGCGGACGTTCAGACTCACGCCGCCGACGGCGCGATAGATGCGGTCCTTGACGTGGAACTGGGTTTGCAGGTCGGTCAGCGTCAGGATGCCGTCGGCATGGGCGGGTACCGGTGTGCGGTCCTGCGCCACGAGCGTCGCGGGCAGGGGTCGGTTCAGCGCGCCGGATTTCAGCCGCGGGTCGAGCGCGTCGCGCACCCCGTCGCCCAGAAGGTTGATCGCCATGACGATCACCAAGATCATCATGCCCGGCACGACCGAGGTATGCGGGTTGGTGATCAGCGCCGAGCGAGCCTCGCCCAGCATCGAGCCCAGATCGGCCTGGGGCGGTTGCGAGCCGAGCCCGAGGAACGACAGCCCCGCGGTTTCGAGGATCATCCAGCCGATGGTCGTGGACATGGCGATGACGATGACGGGCACGACATTGGGCAGGATCTCGGTCAGGATGATGCGCGCGTCGGACATGCCCGACAGCCGCGCGGCATCGACGAATTCCTTTTGCGCAAGCCCCACGGTGATGCCGCGGATATTGCGCGCGAAGAACGGGATGTTCACTGCCGCCACCGCGATCAGCGCGTTGATCAGCCCCGGACCCAGTGCCGCGACGATCGCCAGCGCCAATAGGATGTAGGGAAAGGCCATGAGCATATCGACGCCGCGCATGATGACGTTGTCGGTGCGCCCGCCATAATAACCCGCGATGATGCCGATGGCGGCCCCCAGCGTGGCGGCCACCAAAGCGGCGGCAAAGCCCACGGCCAGGCTTAGCCGGGTGCCCCACATCAGGCGGCTCAGCAGGTCGCGGCCCAGGTGATCGGTGCCCAAGAGCGCGCCTTCGGAGAACGGCGGCACGAAGCGGTTCGAGGTGTTCGTCACATCCGGGTCCGCCAGCGGCAGCACCGGCGTCAGCACGGCGAGCGCCACCACGATCCCCATCACCACGAGCCCGGCAAGCGCCAGCCGGTTGCGCGCCAGAAGGGCGAGAAACTGCCGAACCCCGCTCATGACGATAACACGTTCGTCAGGTCCGATTGAACGGTGCGGACGCATGGCCATTTCGGTCGGGTCACAACCGCCAGACACACGAAATTTCGTCCATGCCCCGCGCCGCCCTTTTTGCCATCATGCTTGGCCTTGGCACGCCGCTTGTCGCCGCGTCCGACCCGCTGGTGCCCATTGCCGAGGCAAAACGCGGCACCTTCGTCACGGTCGAGGGCGATGTCACCCGCATCCTGGACGAAGATACGTTCCGCCTGGCCGACAGCTCTGGCGATATCCGCATCTATATCGGGCCCAACCGTTTGCCCGTGCGGCCGGGCGACCGGGTGTCGGTCAACGGCTTCGTCGATGACGATCTCGGTCCGCGCGAGATCTATGCAGATGTCCTGACCAGGGAGGATGGGACGGTCATCACTTTCGAGCGGCGGTACGACTGAGCGCGTCATGTCTTGATCCTCGGGTCGAGCAGGCTTTGCGCCACGTCCACCACGATGTTGAACAGCACATAGCAGGCGGCGACGATCACCACGCCGCCCTGCACCAGCAGGATGTCACGGCGCAGGATCGCGTCGACCAGCATCCGCCCGATGCCGGGCCACTGGAAAACGACCTCGATATAAACCGCGCCTGACAGAACGAAGCCCGCCTGGATGCCCAGCACCGGGATGATCGACACCATCGCGGCGCGCAGCGCGTGGCGCCAGATCACGCCGCGTTCGCGCACACCCTTGGCCCGGGCGGTACGAATGAAATCCTGACGCAGCACCTCGAGCATGGCCGAGCGCGACAGCCGCGCGATCACGCCCGTGGCCACCAACGACAGTGCCAGCGCCGGCATGGTCAGGTGATCAAGCAACGCCCAAAGATCGCGGTCGCCGTAGATGGGCCACATGCCAGAGGCCGGGAACCATCGCAGGGTCACCGCGAAGGTCAGGATCATCATCATTCCAAGGAAGAAAGACGGGATGGAGATGCCCAGAAGCACGACAAAGGTGATGGCCTTGTCCGCCAGCCCGTATTGCCGCGCGGCGCTGACCACACCCGCCGCAATGCCGAGGATCGAGCAGAGGACAAAGGCGGTGCCTGCAAGGATCAGCGTGGCATTGAACCGTTCCAGCACCTCGTCAAGCACGGGCCGGTTCAGCGCGAAGGAGCGGCCGAAATCGCCCTGCAGCATGTTGCCCAGCCAGATAAAATATTGCTGCACCAAAGGTTTATCGAGACCCAGATCGCGGTTCAGTTTCTCCACGTTCTCGGGCGTGGCGAAGCTGCCCAGGATCGCCGTGGCCGGATCGCCCGGGATCAGCGCCATGATGGCAAACACGATGACCGACAGGCCCAGAAGCACCGGGATCGCCGACAGCAAGCGTTTGAGGATGTAGCGGGTCATCGGGCCCTTTCGGTTGTCGCGCCCCGGGCCTGGCCCGGGGCGTCTGGTCGCGGTCCCGGATCAGCGTCCGGGGCCAGCCCATGTAGCAGGCCCCGGCTCATGCCCGGGGCAGGCCCCCGGATCATGCCCTGGGAAGGTGGATCAGTTCTTCACCACGTCGTCGAGCAGCAGGAAGAACGACGGCTCGAGCGCGAAGTTTTCCACCCGGTCCGACGTGACCGCGTTCTGCTTCCAGTTGGCGACGAAGACCCAGGGAGCGTCCTCTTGCACGATGGTCTGCATCTCCTTGTAAAGCCGGGCGCGTTCGTCCTGATCGGTGGCCACGCGCGCCTGTTCGAGAAGCGTGTCGACCTCCGGGTTCGAATAGTAGCCCGAGTTGAACCCGCCCTGGTCGGGCCACGCATCGGTGCGCAGCGCAAGATAGGGCAGGGTGTCCGGATCGTTGGTCATCCACGCCATCTGCGCCGCATCGGCCTTGCCCTCGAGCCCGGGGTTCACTTCGCCCAGGAATGTGTTCCACTCGTAGGTCTCGATCGTGACGTCAAAGCCCACGGCCTCAAGATCCGCCTGGATGGCGGTGCCCATGGCGACCGGGTCGAGCATGCCGGACCCGCCCTCGGTCACGAAGAACGTGATCTCGGGGGTCTCCACACCGGCCTCTTCGAGCAGCGCGCGGGCGCGGTCGGGGTCGTAGGGATAGGGCTCCAGCTCTTCGTTATAGGCCCAGGCAAAGGCGGGCGGTGTCGGGCCCGCAGCGACCTCGGCTGTGCCTTCCAGCACTTCCTCGACCAGCGCGGTCTTGTTGATCGCGTAATTCGCGGCTTGGCGCACCGCCTGTTCGGCAAAGGGGCCTTCCTTGAGGTTGAGGATCAGGAACCAGACATGGGGGCCGGCCTGTTCGACGATCTCGAAGGCGTCGCCCTCGAATTCCGACAGGGCCACCGGGGGTACCTCGACCATCATGTCGATCCCGCCCGACAGCATCTCGGCGACACGGGTGTTGGCATCGGTGATCGGCCGGAAGACGACCGCCTGAAGCTCGGGTGCGCCATCCCAGTAGTCGGCATTGGCCTCGACCACGACCGCCTCGTTCGAGCGCCACTCGCCGAAGGTGAAAGGCCCGGTGCCCGACGGGTTGCGGCCGAACTCGGCCCCGTGCTCCATCACCGCGGCGGGCGACACGATCAGCCCCGTGGGGTAGGCGAGGTTCGACAGGAACGGTGCGTAGGGCCCCGACAACGTGAATTTCACGGTCAGGTCGTCCACGGCCTCGACGCTTTCGACCGAGGAAAAGAAGAACGACAGCGGGAAGGGGCCGGTGTCGTGGTAGGGATGATCCTCGTTCAGCATGCGTTCGAAGTTGAACACCACGGCCTCGGCATTGAAGGGCGTGCCGTCGTGGAAACTGACGCCTTCGCGCAGGCTGAAGGTGTATTCGGTGCCGTCCTCGGAAATGGTCCAGTCCGTGGCGAGCGCCGGTTCGACCTCGAGCGTGCCCGAGGCATAGCGCACCAGCCCGTCATACACGTTCATCAGGATGCGGAAATCGTTCACCGCGGTCACGGCATGGGGGTCGAGTGCCTTGGGTTCGGCCACCTGGCCCACAACCAGGACACCGGGCGGGGTCTGTGCCGTCGCGGGTGCCGCCAGCGCCATGGCAAGCGCAGCGGACCCGGCCAGAACCATGCGCCGCGTCAGGGTCAGAAATGTCATCGGGGTCACCTTTCCTGTCGGGAGTGTATTGTTTTGATCATGATAAATTGAATGACGCCAAATTATCATGATAAATGCAAGTCTCATGATCAGGAGCGCCACCGATGACCATTTCCATCCTCGCATGTGACGCAGAAACGGGCCAATTGGGCGGCGCGGCCGCGACAGGCAGTCTGTGCGTGGGCGGTTGGGTCCTGCGCGGGCACCCCGAATCGGGGCTGTCCGCGAGCCAGGGCACCGCGCCCTCCACGCTTTGGGGCGAGAGTGTCCTGGCGGCGATGGCGGACGGTCTGTCGGCCCAGGCCGCGGTGGAGGCCGTGACCGCACCGGACCCGGGCCGCGCGCACCGTCAACTGGCCGCGCTGGATCCCTCGGGCGGCACCGGCAGCTTCACCGGTGCGCAAAGCGTTGCCCATGCCGGTGCCATGGGGGCGCCCGGTATCGTGGTGGCGGGCAACATGCTCACCGGCCAGAATGTGATCGCGGCCGCCCTGCGCGCGGTCGAGGATGCCGCCGCGCTGCCCCTGGCCGAGCGGTTGTTGTCCGGGTTGCGCGCGGCGGCCGGCGCGGGCGGCGACAGCCGGGGCCTGAAATCGGCAGCGCTGTTGGTTGTGGGCCGGGACCGGCCGCCGCTCAGCCTGCGCATCGACCAGTCCGACGAACCGCTTGGGGCGCTCGACACGCTGTACAACGCATCGCAGAGCCAGCCCTATCTTGGCTGGACAGAGGTTGTCCCGGTGCTTGACGACCCGCACCGCGCGCCGCCGCCGGAGGTCCGGACCGGCTGACACTATGCCGGCCCGGCGCCCCTATTCGGCGATGAACCGGCGCAGCACCTGCGCCTCTTGGGCCTGCATCAGCGCTTCGGCGGTCTCCATATGGGCGCGCATGATGACCCGGGCCCGTTCCGCCTCGCCCTTGCGCAGGGCTTCGATCAGGTCGATCTGGTAGACGATTCCCTTCTCGCGCAGTTCCCGGTTGGGCGGGTCGTACAAGCGGCGATAGACCGTGAGGTCGGTCAGGATCCGCGCCATGAAGCCCACGACGAACGCCAGGAGCGCATTGCCTGAAAACTCGGCCAGCGTTCGGTGAAACGCCAGAGAGGCGACGTGCTGGTCGCGTTCCTCTTCCGCGCTGCGGGCCGGTTCGGAGTATTGTGCGACGACGCTTTCCAGCCTGGCCAGTTGGGCCTCGGTCAGTCTGCCGGCGAGGGACGCGGCCAGCTCGGGCTCCAGTACGCGGCGCAGCTGGTAAATGTCGGCCACGGACAGATCCTGGAAATAGAAGTAATTGGCAAGCAGCGCCTTGGCGCGGTCGGCGGTCACCTCACCAACGAAACTGCCACCGCCGGGGCCCGTTCGGGTCTCGATCAGCCCTTGGGTTTCGAGGATCCGCATGCCTTCGCGGATGGTGCCCTTGGACATGCCGAAATGGGCGATCAGCTCGGCCTCGCTCGGCAGGCGGTCACCGCGCTGCAGGTTGCGCTCGACCATCAGTTCCTTGATCGCGTCGGCCACGCGTATCGGCCGGGAGCGTCGGTCGCGCCCACATGCGTCGCCGACGATCTGCGACGCGGCGTCTTGCGGTGTGCCGGAAGTGGGTGATTCTGCCATGAGCGAACGGGACCAGCAAAGGGTACGGGACGGGAGCCGACTGTGCTGGGTCTCGCGGTGACATGCAACAGCAAGGGCGCGGACCGGCCGGGTCCTCGATGCCGCGCCGATCCGGTCTGAAGCGGACGGGTCAAGGGCGATCAGACCGTGTCGAAGACGCTGTCGAGTATGCCGACCAGCGGCATGGTAAAGCTGCCGTCCCCCGCCGTTGTCGCCGCAGCCAGCGCCGCATCCGCCGCCCCGTAGGCCGCCGATTGCCCGGCCGCCGTGCCGTCGTGAAACGCCATCACCTCTTGGGCGGCGCCCGGGTCGGTCAGGCCCAGCTGGCCGCCGTAGTACAGCCCGATCTGCGCCTTTTGCGCCAGGTAGGCCGCGTCGGCCGGGGCGCCACTTTCGGCCTTGGCGCCGTTGATCAACGCCAGGATGAACGCCCCCTGGTCCACTCGGCCGCTCTGCAATTACTCGGTCCAGTAGGCCAGCCCTTCCTGCGCGGGCGCGCGGCCCAGCAGGTCGTCGTAGACCGCCCGCACGAAACCTTCGGTGTTGTCCGGGTCCGGATAACGGGCCTGGGTTTCGGGCTGGACAAAGAAGCTCTTGGCGATCTGGCCCATCGACATGCCGTCCTCGAGCCGCGTGCCCCAGTAGTTCAGCCCGATCGCACCGGGCGCCCGGTCGAAATAGGCCACGTAGAGTTCGGCCAGAGCCGCAAGGGCGTCTGCGCCCAGTGTGCGTGCGCCGGTCAAGGCGCCCAGGTCCATCGTGCCCGACGAAAAGGCCAGCGTCTCGATACTCTCGAGCCGGTCGCTGCCTTCGGTGCCGGGTCTGTGGGTCAACACCAGCCCGTCGCGCGACACGGACAGGGTGAATTCCGATTGCGGGGCATCGAGGCGCGCGATGTCGGTGCCATCCTGGCCGCTGAGCGTGTCGTCGCCGCCGCGCCCGTGCAGGATGTTGTCGGCGCCGTTGCCCAGCAGGACGTGGGACGCCGCGCCGCCTATGGCGTTTTCGATGATGACGCCGTTGGCAATGGTGACGTCGCCCCGGATCCCGTCGATCCAAGAGACATGCCCGCCCGCGTCGGGGCCGGTCAGAGACGCGGGGCGCAGGTCGATGACCAAAGGTGTTTGCGCGCCCGCGCCCGAGATCGTGTCGACCCCGCCCGGTTGTGTCTCGAAAGTGGTGGAAATTCTCCGGCGTCGTCCTCCGAGCGGTTTGATTTGCGCCTGATCAAGCGGCA
>CAJXWO010000059.1 GCA_913062865.1 uncultured Paracoccaceae bacterium
CAGTTCGGCCACACGGGGCAGACCACCGGTGATGTCCTTGGTCTTGGCCCCTTCGCGCGGGATCCGCGCGACCACGTCGCCGGCCTTGATCTGCTGGCCGTCCTCGGTGGACAGGATCGCATCCACGGACATCGGATAGGTCACCGGGTTGCCGGCCTCGTTGCGCACGGGCTCGCCGTCGTCACCCACAAGGATGATTTCGGGCTTGAGCTCGTTGCCCCGCGGTGCGGCACGCCAGTCCGACACGATCTTCTGGGTCATGCCTGTCGCATCGTCGGTTTCCTCGCGCACCGAAACACCGGCGGTCAGATCGACGAATTTCACGGTGCCGTCTTTCTCGGCGATGATCGGCAGGGTGTAGGGATCCCATTCGAAAAGCTTCGCGCCGCGTTCCACGCTCTCGCCGTCCTTGACGAAGAGCTTGGTGCCGTAGCCCAGCTTGAAGTTGGCCCGTTCGACGCCGTTCTCGTCGTTGATGACCATCTTCATGTTGCGGCCCATGACCAGCGTTTCACCCGCCGCGTTCTCAAGCGTGTTCGGGTTCTCGAAGGACACGGTGCCGGGCTGGTTGGCCTCCTGGAACGACTGCTGCCCACCCTGGGCCACGCCGCCGATGTGGAAGGTCCGCATGGTCAGCTGGGTGCCGGGTTCACCGATCGACTGCGCGGCGATGATGCCCACGGCCTCGCCGGTGTTCACCATCGTGCCACGGGCCAGGTCGCGGCCGTAACACATGGCGCAGACGCCTTCCTCGGCCTCGCAGGTCAGCGGCGAGCGGATGCGCATGGACAGCACGCCCGCCTCTTCGATCGCGTCCGCCAGGCGTTCGTCGATCAGCTGACCCTCTTTCACCAGAACCTCGCCGGTGGCGGGGGCCACCACGTCCTCGGCGGCGACACGGCCCAGCACACGTTCGGACAGCGATGCGATCACCTCGCCATCGTTCACCGCCGGTTCGGCCGTGATCGAGTTCTCGGTGCCGCAATCCTTCATCCGCACGATGCAGTCCTGCGCCACGTCAACCAGACGGCGGGTCAGGTAGCCCGAGTTCGCCGTCTTGAGCGCGGTGTCCGACAGACCCTTGCGGGCGCCGTGGGTCGAGTTGAAGTATTCAAGAACGGTCAGGCCTTCCTTGAAGTTCGAAATGATCGGCGTCTCGATGATGTCGCCGTTGGGCTTGGCCATCAGGCCGCGCATGCCGCCCAGCTGCTTCATCTGCGTGACCGAGCCACGCGCGCCCGAGTGGGCCATCATGTAGACCGAGTTCGGCTCGAGCTCGCGGCCCGCATCATCCAGCTTTTGTGCCGAAATGGTGCCCATCATGGCCTCGGTGACCTGGTCGTTACACTTCGACCAGGCATCGACTACCTTGTTGTACTTCTCGCCCTGGGTGATCAGGCCATCCATGTACTGTTGTTCGAACTCTTTCACCTGGGTGCGGGTGCTTTCGACGATCGACCACTTGTCATCGGGGATCACCATGTCGTCCTTGCCGAAGCTGATGCCGGCCTTGAACGCCTGACGGAACCCCAGACCCATGATCTGGTCGCAGAAGATCACGCTCTCTTTCTGACCGCAGTAACGGTAGACGGTGTCGATGACCCGCTGAACGTCCTTCTTTCGCAGAAGCTGGTTGACCAGCTCGAACGGGGCCTTGGCGTTGAGCGGCAGAAGCGCGCCCAGCAGCACACGGCCCGGGGTGGTGTCGTAGCGCTTCCAGATCTCGTTGCCTTCATCGTCGATCTGCTTGATCCGGCACTGGATCTTGGCGTGCAGATGCACCTCGCCCGCGTCGAGCGCGTGCTGCACCTCTTCGACTGACGAGAACTGCATGCCCTCGCCCTTCATGCCCTCGCGTTGGAGCGAGATGTAGTAAAGGCCCAGGATCATGTCCTGCGACGGCACGATGATCGGTGCGCCGTTGGCGGGCGACAGGACGTTGTTGGTCGACATCATCAACACGCGGGCTTCCAGCTGCGCCTCAAGGCTCAGGGGCACGTGCACGGCCATCTGGTCGCCGTCGAAATCGGCGTTGAAGGCCGAGCAGACCAGCGGGTGCAGCTGGATCGCCTTGCCTTCGATCAGCACGGGCTCAAAGGCCTGAATGCCCAGACGGTGCAGCGTGGGCGCGCGGTTCAGCATCACCGGGTGCTCGCGGATCACCTCGTCGAGGATATCCCACACCTCGGGGCGTTCCTTTTCGACCAGCTTCTTGGCCTGCTTCACGGTCGAGCTCAGGCCCTTGGCCTCGAGCCGGGAATAGATGAACGGCTTGAAGAGCTCGAGCGCCATTTTCTTGGGCAGGCCGCACTGGTGCAGCTTGAGTTCCGGCCCGGTCACGATGACCGAACGGCCCGAGAAGTCGACCCGCTTGCCCAGAAGGTTCTGGCGGAAGCGACCCTGCTTGCCCTTGAGCATGTCCGATAGCGATTTCAGCGGGCGCTTGTTGGCGCCGGTGATCACCCGGCCGCGGCGGCCGTTGTCGAAGAGCGCGTCGACCGATTCCTGCAGCATCCGCTTTTCGTTGCGCACGATGATGTCGGGCGCACGCAGCTCGATCAGGCGCTTGAGGCGGTTGTTGCGGTTGATGACCCGGCGATAGAGATCGTTCAGGTCCGAGGTCGCGAAACGACCACCATCGAGCGGCACCAGCGGGCGCAGTTCGGGCGGGATCACAGGGATCACGGTCAGCACCATCCATTCCGGGCGGTTGCCGGATTCGATGAAACTTTCGACGACCTTGAGCCGCTTGATGATCTTCTTGGGCTTCAGCTCGCCCGTGGCTTCCTTGAGCTCTTCACGCAGGCGCTCGGCCTCGCCCTCAAGGTCGATCTGGGCCAGCATCTCGCGGATCGCTTCGGCGCCGATATTGGCGGTGAAGGCGTCCATGCCATACTGATCCTGGGCGTCCATGAACTCTTCCTCGGTCAGCATCTGACCGTATGTGAGGTCCGTCAGGCCAGGTTCGATCACCACGTAGTTCTCGAAATAAAGCACGCGTTCCAGGTCGCGCAGGGTCATGTCCAGCATCAGTCCGATGCGGCTGGGCAGCGATTTGAGGAACCAGATATGGGCGACGGGTGCCGCGAGTTCGATATGGCCCATGCGCTCGCGCCGGACCTTTTGCAGGGTCACTTCGACGCCGCATTTCTCGCAGACGACGCCGCGATACTTCATGCGCTTGTACTTGCCGCACAGGCATTCGTAATCCTTGATCGGACCGAAGATGCGCGCGCAGAAGAGACCGTCACGCTCGGGCTTGAACGTACGGTAGTTGATGGTTTCGGGCTTTTTGATTTCGCCGAAAGACCACGACAGGATCCGCTCGGGCGATGCGAGCGAGACCTTGATCTCGTCGAACACCTTGGGCGGGGTCAGCGGGTTGAACGGGTTGTTGGTCAGTTCCTGGTTCATTTTGAAAACCTCAAATTCGTGCGGTCGGTCGGGGCGGCGCCAAATCTCTTCGAAAGAGATTTGGCAAAAGCCTTGCTAAGGCTTTTGCCGATGCGTCACTCGTCCTCCTCCGCATCCAGGAGTTCCATGTTGAGGCCCAGACCCCGGACCTCCTTGACGAGCACGTTGAACGATTCCGGCACGCCGGCCTCGAAATTGTCCTCGCCTTTGACGATGCTCTCGTAGACCTTGGTCCGGCCGGCCACGTCGTCGGACTTCACCGTCAGCATTTCCTGCAGGGTGTAGGCCGCGCCGTAGGCTTCCAGGGCCCAGACCTCCATCTCGCCGAAGCGCTGGCCGCCGAACTGCGCCTTGCCGCCCAGGGGCTGCTGGGTGACGAGGCTGTACGGTCCGGTGGAGCGTGCGTGGATCTTGTCGTCCACCAGGTGGTGCAGCTTCAGCAGGTACTTGACGCCGACGGTCACGGGGCGTGCGAACTGCTCGCCCGTGCGGCCGTCAAATAGCACCGACTGGCCGCTTTGATCGAAGCCCGCTCGCACGAGAGCGTCGTTCACGTCGCCCTCCTTCGCGCCGTCGAAGACCGGGGTCGCGATCGGCACGCCCCGGGTGACATTGGCCGCCGCCTCGATCAGGCGCTCCTCGTCCATATGGGCCAGGCCCTCTTCGTAGACGTCTTCGCCATAGGCCGTGCGCATCGCGTCGCGCACCGGGGTCAGGTCGCCCGAGCGGCGGTATTCGCCCAGCGCCTCGTCCACCTTCACGCCCAGGCCGCGCGCGGCCCAGCCCATGTGGGTTTCGAGGATCTGACCGACGTTCATGCGCGACGGCACGCCCAGCGGGTTGAGGCACAGATCGACCGGCGTCCCGTCTTCGAGGAACGGCATGTCCTCCATCGGCACCACCTTGGACACGACACCCTTGTTGCCGTGGCGGCCGGCCATCTTGTCGCCCGGCTGCAGCTTGCGCTTCACCGCGACGAAAACTTTAACCATCTTCATAACGCCTGGCGGCAGGTCGTCGCCCCGGCGCACCTTTTCGACCTTGTCTTCGAAACGGGCATCGAGCGCGCGCTTCTGCGCCTCGTACTGGGCATTGAGCGCCTCGATCTGGGCGGCGTCTTCCTCGCTTTCCAGCGCGAATTGCCACCACTGGCCGCGGCTCAGGGTTTCGAGCAGATCCTCGGTGATCTCGGTGTTGGCCTTGACGCCCTTGGGCCCCTTGGCCGCGACCTTGCCCAGGATCATCGTTTTGAGACGGGCATAGATGTTGCGGTCGAGAATGGCGAGCTCGTCGTCCCGGTCACGGGCCAGGCGCTCGACCTCTTCACGCTCGATCTGCAGCGCACGTTCGTCCTTTTCCACGCCATGGCGGTTGAAGACGCGCACCTCGACCACGGTGCCGTAGTCGCCGGGCTTCACCCGCAGAGAGGTGTCGCGCACGTCGCTGGCCTTTTCGCCGAAGATGGCGCGCAAGAGTTTCTCTTCGGGCGTCATCGGGCTTTCGCCCTTGGGGGTGATCTTGCCCACCAGGATGTCGCCCGGCTCCACGTCGGCACCGATATAGACGATGCCGGCCTCGTCGAGGTTGCGCAGTGCCTCTTCGCCCACGTTCGGGATGTCGCGCGTGATCTCTTCCGGACCCAGCTTGGTGTCGCGGGCGGCAACCTCGAATTCCTCGATATGGATCGAGGTAAAGACGTCATCGCGCGCGATGCGTTCCGAGATCAGGATCGAGTCTTCGTAGTTATAGCCATTCCAGGGCATGAAGGCGACGACCACGTTCTTGCCCAGCGCCAGTTCGCCCAGATCGGTGGACGGGCCGTCGGCGATCACCTCGCCCTTCTCGACCCGGTCGCCCACCTTCACCAGCGGACGCTGGTTGATGCAGGTGTTCTGGTTCGAGCGCTGGAACTTGCGCATGCGATAGATGTCGACGCCCGGATCGCCGGGTTCGAGATCCTGGGTCGCACGCACAACGATACGGGCCGCATCGACCTGGTCGATGATGCCGCCGCGCTTGGCCATGATGGCCGCGCCGGAATCGCGTGCCACGACTTCCTCGATGCCGGTGCCGACCAGCGGCGCCTCGGCCTGCAGAAGCGGCACCGCCTGACGCTGCATGTTCGAACCCATCAGAGCGCGGTTCGCGTCATCGTTTTCCAGGAACGGGATGAGCGAGGCCGCGACCGACACCAGCTGCTTGGGCGACACGTCGATCAGGTCGACGCTTTCATTGGGCGCAAGCGTGTAGTCGCCGTTCTGACGGGTCGAGACGAGTTCGTTCTTGAACTTGCCCGCATCGTCAAGCTGCGCGTTGGCCTGGGCCACGGTGTGGCGCATTTCCTCGGTCGCGGACATGTAGTGAACCTCGTCGGTCACCTGTCCCTCTTTCACGACACGGTAGGGCGTTTCGATAAAGCCGTACTTGTTCACCCGCGCAAATGTGGCGAGCGAGTTGATCAGGCCGATGTTCGGACCTTCCGGCGTTTCGATCGGGCACATCCGGCCATAGTGCGTCGGGTGCACGTCGCGCACCTCGAAGCCTGCGCGTTCCCGGGTCAGACCGCCCGGCCCCAGCGCCGAGAGGCGGCGCTTGTGGGTGACTTCCGACAGCGGGTTGGTCTGGTCCATGAACTGCGACAGCTGCGAAGAGCCGAAGAATTCTCGCACGGCCGCAGCGGCGGGTTTCGCGTTGATCAGGTCCTGCGGCATCACCGTGTCGATTTCGACCGACGACATGCGTTCCTTGATCGCGCGTTCCATCCGCAGAAGGCCCACGCGGTACTGGTTCTCCATCAGCTCACCGACCGAGCGTACGCGACGGTTGCCCAGGTGATCGATGTCGTCGATGTCACCCTTGCCGTCGCGCAGTTCGACCAGCGCCTTGATGCAGGCCACGATATCCTCGCGGTCGAGCGTGCGCTGGGTGTCCGGCTTGTCGAGCGCGAGGCGCATGTTCATCTTCACGCGGCCCACGGCCGAAAGGTCGTACCGCTCGCTGTCGAAGAACAGCGTGTCAAAGAGCGCGCTGGCAGCCTCGACGGTCGGCGGTTCGCCCGGGCGCATCACGCGGTAGATATCCATGAGCGCGGTTTCGCGGCTCATATTCTTATCCTGCGCCATCGTGTTGCGCATGTACGGGCCCACATTGACGTTGTCGATGTCGAGCACCGGGATCTCGGTAAAACCCGCGTCCAACAGCTCCTTGAGCGTGCCGCCGGTCACTTCACCGTCCTTGTCGGTTTCCCAGGTCAGCTCATCGCCCGCCTCGACATAGATCGCGCCGGTTTCCTCGTTGATCATGTCCTTGGCGGCGAATTTGCCGACGATATGATCGAAGGGCACCAGAAGTTCGGTGATCTTGCCTTCGTCGATGATCTTTTTGACCGCGCGCGGGGTGATCTTCTTGCCCGCCTCGCAGATGACCTCGCCGGTGGCGGCGTCGATCAGGTCATAGCTGGGCCGGGTGCCGCGCACCCGCTCGGGGAAGAACTTGGTGACCCAGCCCTTGTTCTTTTCCAGCTTGAAATCGACGGTGTCGTAGTAGGCATCCATGATGCCTTCCTGGTCGAGACCCAGCGCGTAAAGCAGCGTGGTCACAGGCAGCTTGCGGCGACGGTCGATGCGGGCAAAGACGATGTCCTTGACGTCGAACTCGAAATCGAGCCAGGAGCCGCGATAGGGAATGATGCGGCAGGCGAACAGAAGCTTGCCCGAGGAATGGGTCTTGCCCTTGTCGTGATCGAAGAACACCCCGGGCGAACGGTGCATCTGGCTCACGATGACCCGCTCGGTGCCGTTCACGATGAACGTGCCGTTCTGCGTCATGAGCGGCATGTCACCCATGAACACGTCCTGTTCCTTGATGTCCTTGACCGACTTGGCGCCGGTGTCCTCGTCCACGTCGAACACGATCAGGCGCAGGGTCACCTTCAGCGGCGCGCTGTAGGTCATGTCGCGCTGCTGGCATTCCTCGACATCGTATTTCGGCTTTTCCAGCTCGTAGCTCACGAATTCGAGCACGGCGGTTTCGTTGAAATCCTTGATCGGGAAGACCGACTGGAACACGCCCATGATACCTTCGCCATCGGTGGGCTCGGGCGCTTCGCCGGAATTCAGGAAAAGATCATAGGAAGACTTCTGCACCTCGATGAGGTTCGGCATCTCCAGCACTTCGCGGATCTTGCCGTAATATGTGCGCAAACGTTTCTGACCAAGGTAGCTTTGAGCCATAGGGACAGTCACCTTTCGTTTCTCTGTCGGGAAGCGGGCGCCGTCGGGCCCCGGCGCGCCCCCATCTGAGACGGTATTGATCCGGTCCATGCCTGGCGCCCGTCCCACCGGGGGCCTCCCGACCGAGTGATCCCTACCTTAGAAAAGCCCCGGCATTCAGGGCCTTGCTGAGACAGGATTGGCTGGGCCCGGAAACCGGACCCAGCCAGTGCGTGTAAGGGCGGAATGCAGCGCATTCCTGCCTGATCACTTGAGCTCGACTTCGGCGCCTGCTTCTTCGAGCTTCTTCTTGATTTCCTCGGCTTCGTCCTTGGAGACCTGCTCCTTGACGGCTTTGCCGCCGGCCTCGACCAGTTCCTTGGCTTCCTTCAGGCCCAGGCCGGTGATGCCACGGACCTCTTTGATGACGTTGATCTTCTTGTCGCCAGCGGCTTTGAGGATCACGTCAAATTCGGTCTGCTCTTCGGCAGCTGCGCCGCCGGCGTCGCCGCCAGCCGGACCCGCCATCATGACCGCGCCGCCAGCGGCGGGCTCGATGCCGTATTCGTCCTTGAGGATGGTTTTCAGTTCCTGGGCTTCGAGAAGCGTCAGACCAACGATCTCTTCAGCAAGTTTTTTCAGATCAGCCATTGTGACTCTTTCCGTTCTCTTAAGATGTGTTCCAACGTCGGGTGTGCCACCCTTACGCGGACCTTGTCAGTTGCGCGTTATGCAGCTTCGGCCTTCTCTTCGATGGTCGAAAGGATGCTCGCGATGTTCGAAGCAGGGGCGCCAATCGCACCGGCGATGTTGGAGGCGGGCGCGCCGAGCATGCCTGCGATGGTAGCGATAAGCTCCTCGCGCGACGGCATTTTCGATACGTCCTTCACACCAGCACGGTCCAGTGCGGACTCACCCATGGCCCCGCCGAGGATTTCGAACTTGTCGTTGTCCTTGGCGAAGTCCTCGGCCACCTTGGCTGCCGCCACGGGGTCCTCGGAGAAGGTGAGCACGGTCATGCCCGAAAGGTAGTCAGCAATGCTGGCGCACGGCTTTCCATCCAGGGCGATCTTGGCGAGCCTGTTCTTGGCGACGCGAACGGAGGCTTCGGCCGCGCGGGCGCGGGCACGAAGATCCTGCATCTCGGCAACTGTCAGGCCTTCGTAGTGGGCAACCACAACGACGCCAGAGCTTTCGAAGATCTGGCCGAGTTCCTCGACCACTTTCTCTTTCTGGGCTCTATCCACAGTTTCACTCCAAATTTGGGGGTCTCCCCCCGGCTCAGTTGTCCCGGTCCGGAAACCGGGGTCGGGTCCGTTTCAGGGTCCCGAGGCCTTTGATCGCCCGATGGTCGAAACCATGCGGAAATCTCGTCTCGTTCCCCATCTCAGGAAGGAATTATACCGCTGATGCGGAACCCTCCGTCTCGGACAGGACGGGGCCGTCCTTGGCCCCGCCATCCCGGGTTTCCCCGGAATTCTTCACGCGGGCCGCCCGCCAAGGGGCGGCCGCGACCTCACTCGGCCGCGTTGGCCGAGGCCACGTCGATCGACACGCCCGGGCCCATGGTCGAGCTCAGCGCAATCTTCTTCATGTACGAACCCTTGGCACCGGTCGGCTTGGCACGGGCCACAGCCGACACGAAGGCGCGAACGTTCTCGACCAGCTTCGCCTCGTCGAACGACGCCTTGCCCACACCTGCGTGCACGACACCAGCCTTCTCGGCCTTGAACTGGACCTCGCCGCCCTTGGCGGCCTTGACCGCATCGGCGACATCCATGGTCACGGTGCCGACCTTGGGGTTCGGCATAAGGTTGCGCGGGCCCAGGATCTTACCCAGACGGCCGACGATCGGCATCATGTCCGGGGTCGCGATGCAGCGATCGAACTCGATCTTGCCGCCCTGGATGGTTTCCATCAGGTCCTCGGCACCAACGATATCGGCTCCGGCGGCCTGCGCCTCTTCGGCCTTGGGGCCGCGAGCGAAGACGGCGACGCGCACGGTCTTGCCGGTGCCGTTGGGCAGGCCGACGACGCCGCGGACCATCTGGTCGGCGTGGCGCGGGTCAACGCCCAGGTTCATCGCGATCTCGATGGTTTCGTCGAACTTGGCCGAGGTGTTGGCCTTTACCAGGCTCACGGCCTCTTCGACGGTCAGGTTTTCCTTGCCGGCGAAAGCTTCGCGGGCGGCACGGGTGCGTTTTCCAAGCTTTGCCATCTTACTTCACCTCGATGCCCATGGACCGGGCCGAGCCCAGGATGATCTGCATCGCCGCTTCCACGTCGTTGGCGTTCAGATCCTTCATTTTCGCTTCCGCGATTTCCTTGACCTGTGCTGCGGTCACGGAGCCCACCGTTTCACGGCCGGGATTGTTCGCGCCCGACTTCAGCTTCGCGGCCTTTTTCAGGTAGTACGACGCCGGCGGCGTCTTGATGTCCATGGTGAAGGACTTGTCCTGATAGTAGGTGATCACGGTCGGGCACGGCGCGCCGGGCTCCATTTCCTGCGTCTTGGCGTTGAACGCCTTGCAGAATTCCATGATGTTGATCCCACGCTGACCAAGCGCCGGGCCCACGGGCGGGGACGGGTTCGCCTGACCTGCGGGCACCTGCAGCTTCATCGTGCCTGCGAGTTTCTTGGCCATCTGGCCTCTCCTTCTGTCCAACAGCCCCGTGACGCGTCAGGGGGCCTTGATGTTGCCGTGGTCCGGTCTGACGGTCGCGACCGCCGCGCCTCCCACGCTTTGCACTCAGGTCTGCTTGGTGACCTGGGTGAATTCCAGTTCGACCGGGGTCTCGCGTCCGAAGATCGACACCGACACCTTCAGGCGCTGGTTGTCTTCGTCCACTTCCTCGATCATGCCGTCGAAATCCTCGAACGGGCCGTCGTTCACTTTGACCTTCTCGCCAACCTCGTAATGGATCAGCGTACGCGGGGCATCCTCGCCTTCGGCCACGCGACCCAGGATCGCCTCGACCTCGGCATCGCGCATGGGCATCGGGCGCCCCTGCGGACCCAGAAAACCGGTGACGCGGTTGATCGAGTTGATCAGGTGATACCCCTTGTCGGACATTTCCATGCGGACGAGCACATATCCCGGCATGAAGCGACGCTCGGCCGTGACCTTCTTGCCGCGACGAACCTCGATCACCTCTTCGGTGGGCACCAGAACTTCCTCGATCTCGTCCTCGAGACCGGCTTCCTCAACGGCTGTCTTGATTTGCTCGGCAATCTTCTTCTCGAAATTCGAGAGAACGCTGACCGAATACCACCGTTTCGCCATCCCTGTTCCGTGCCTTTGTCCTGCCCGACTGCCCGCCGGATTGTCCTGTAAAATCAACGCGTTCGCGCGCACTTCCCGAAACGAAAAGCGGCGCGCAACTCGAATCGCCGCACGCCATATTGGGGAAGTTGAGCGGTGGGGTACCGCCTGACACCCGAAAAAACAAGGGGTCCTGGCCCCGAAAAAACGGCGCGCCCGGGCAGCTTAGCCGAATAGACCCAGAAGCCCTTGAAGGCCGGACCGGATCAGAAGGTCGACCAGGAAAAAGAAGATCGCGGTCAGAGTTGCCATGATGAAGACCATCACGGTGGTCAGGAACACCTCGCGCCGGGTGGGCCAGACCACCTTGGCGACCTCTGCACGCACCTGCTGGATGAACTGAAGGGGATTTGTCGTGGCCATAACCGGTGTCCTGTCTGCTTTGATAACCAGATACGCGGGCTTGGCCGTGAATTCAAGGCGGCAGGCTTGGGGGCCAAGCACAGAGGATTTACCCACAGGAACGCGGGCGCGCACCCGCGCGTATATGTGGGCTTATCCGTGGTCCAACCGCCTAACGGGCTCAAAGGACTTGAGATTATCGTGATTGGCACTGTGTCCGAGCGTCCATAGGTGATTGGGCAAGCCGGCGCTGCCAGACGTGGCGCCACACCGAAACGCAAAGAGAAAGGAGTTTGTTATGAAACGCCTCATCAATGCGACCACTGCCTCGATCCTGGCCATCTCGGCCTCGACCTTTGCCGTGAACGCGGCAACCCAAGCGGAAATCAACACCATCGAGCGCTTCGCACCGGACGCCAATCTGGAAATGCTGACCGAAGCCGAAATCCAATCGGTGCTCGCCGTGATCAACAGCACCGACAAGACGTCGGAGCTTTTCACGACCGTGCCCGCCATGGTGAACGACATGTCCGAAGGGGCAATGCGGAACACAGCGACCCAGGGCGAGCTGTCGGCCATCGAATCCTATGTACCGGGCGTTGAAACCGCGATGCTGACCCAAGACCAGGTGGACGCCGCGATGCTGATCATCAACGGCGGCGAAAGCGAAAGCGCCAAACGCAATCAGGTCCGTGCGATCGTGGAAGACACCGAGGTCAACACCACCGCCATGCTGACCGAAGGCCAGAAGGCCGATATCGAGGCGTATCTGCCCGATATGGAGGTGGCGATGCTGCAGCAGGACACGGCCTATGCCATCCTGAACATCATCAGCAGCAGCGACTCGGAAAGCGAGAAGCTGTCGCAGATCGAGGCGCTGGTGTACTGACACCTCATTCATCGCATCAAGGATGATGAACAAGGGGCCGTCCTTCGGGGCGGCCCTTTTGTCATGCGCGTGACGGGCATCCCATGCCGCCAATCAGCCGGACCCGCGCGTATCAGGCGCCTGGCGGCCCGTTGACGGGGCTGCATGGTTCGCCTTGGACATTTTCCGGAAACAGGCCTGGCAGGGGCAGCAGGGTTCGAACCCGCGACCTACGGTTTTGGAGACCGTCGCTCTACCAGCTGAGCTATACCCCTAAGGCCACAGGTGGGATTAAGGCACCTTGGGCCGGGAATCAAGCGCCCATTGATGGTTTTTTGGCACCCGCGAAAACGGGGGCCGACTTATGCCGCCGAACGCGCATTAAAGCCCGGGCTTTGCACGATCCCCTTGTCGTGCAGCTGCGCGATTTCGGTATCAGTCAGGCGTGCCACATCGCCAAGCACCTCTTCGGTATGCTGGCCCAGTTGCGGCGCGGGTTGCGGTTTGATCCGCGGCTTGGCCGAAAATTCGCCCGGGAATCCCGGCACCGGAAAGCGCCCCAGCCCCGGCTGATCCAATTGCGAGAACATCGGGTTCGCCTCGCTCAGGTCCGGGTCTTGAACCACCGCCTCGGGGACCGTGCGGAAGACCGACCACGTCAACCCGCGATTGTCGAACTCGGGGCCAAAGTCGGCAATCCGCCGGGCGGCGAACCACGGGCGCAGGATCTCGGTGATCTCATGGCGCAATTCCCAGCGCACGCCTTCGTCCCGCAAATCGCGGCCCGTGCGTTTGGCCAGCATCTCCATCGCATCGCCGGTCCCGGTCACCTTGACCAACCCCGACCATTGCCGCCCCGTGAGGCCAATCACCATGACCCGCCCACCGCAGGCGCATTCGAAATCCTGCCCATAAGCGCCATAAAGCGCATTGCCGGATTTCTCCCGCGCATGGCCATTGACCACCGCATCGCCGATCATCCCCAGATGGCCCAAGGTTGCGGCGGCCACATCCTTGAGGGCAATCTCGACCTCCTGCCCCTCACCATGGCGCAACCGGTGTCGTTCTGCCGCCAGAAGCGACGAGACCACCAGATTGCCGGCCATCAAATCCCACGCCGGCAGCGCATTGGCCACGGGCGCATCATACCCTTCCGGCCCGGTCATATCGGGGATGCCAAGCGCGGGGTTTACGGTATAATCCACCTGCGGGCGGCCATGCCGGTCGCCCATCAAGGTCACCATGATCAGATCGCGGCGGTATTGGCTAAGCGTTTCATAATCCATCCATCCCCGCACCCGCAGGTTGGTCAGGAATTGCCCCGCATCCTTGCCCGGCGCGGTGATGATCCGCGTAACCAGCTCTTGGCCTTCGGGGCTGCGCATATTCACCGCCACCGATTTCTTGCCCTTGTTCAGCCCCGCCCAAAACAGGCTTTGCCCCGAGGGTGCCAAGGGCCAGCGCCCCGCATCCAAGCCGCCTTCGATCCGGTCAAATCGGATCACCTCGGCCCCCATCTGCGCCAAGGTCATCCCCGCCAAAGGCACCGCCACAAAGGCCGATCCTTCGACCACGCGCATTCCATCCAAAATCCGGTTCATTGCGTTTCCTCCCACATGGCCGTGGCCTGCATCCCCTGATGGCCGCCCTGCCCCGTGCACAGGATCAAACCACCCATTTCATCCTCTTGGCCCATGACCTCGATATCGCGGCTTTCGCCGGGGGTCAGGAACACCGGGTGCACGCCGCGGAAATCGAAATGCTTCGGCCGCCGTCCCTTATGGGCACAGGCCGCTTGCATCAGCCAGGTCGCCTGAAGCGGGCCATGCACCACCAGCCCCGGGTAATGCTCAACCTCCTGCGCATAGGGCAGGTCAAAGTGAATGCGATGCGCGTTGAAGGTGATGGCCGAATAGCGGAACAACAGCGGCTCCGACACTTGCCGACGCTCATGCAGCACCGGGTTGTCCGGCAAGGCACGCGGGCGCGGCGGGCGGAAGGTCTCGGGGATATCCAGATAAACGATGTCCTGCCGTTCCTCGATGGCAAGGCCCTGCTCGCCGTAAATCTTGTGATCGACCGAGACCAGAACCATCGGGCCCGATCCGCCTTCCTTCTCGATCACGCTGCGAATGAAGGACCGTTTGGTCAGCCGCTCGCCCACCCGCAAGGGGGCCCCGAAACTCAGACTGCCACTGGCCCACATCCGCCGCTCCAGCCGCACCGGCGGCAGGAAATCCCCAAGCACCGGATGCCCATCGCGTGCCAATTCGCCCATCGGGTTGGTCGGCGTGAAGGCGCACCAGTGCCACAAAGGGTCCATCGCCTCGCCCATGGTGGGCGGCGCATGGCGGGACGATCCCAAGGTTGCGTGGATCTGTGCCGCCTGCGCGGGGCTGATCACCCCCTCCTGAAGATCGGTGCGACCTTCCCAGGCGCTGACATTCAACTTGTCCATGGCAAACCTCCCGTTTTGCATGCCTATAGGCTGCGGGATATTTGAAAAAATAGCAATATTTCAATGACTTAGCGGAATACCGCGGTATGCAGAACGATTGCTGCATCTGCACAAGGAACTGGTTGCGCCTTGTTTTACATCACGAATTTTCCCTGAGCGCAGCCCCCGCGAGGCCCGCTCACATCACATTTTCTGCATTTGAAAACGCCCTCGCCCACCCCCCGGCCTTGCGGCAGATTGCCCCATTACCCCGGGCCAGCCTCGGCGGCGGCCTCCAGCGCGAGCAAATCCGCCCCGCAAATCGCCGCCTCGTGATGCAGGATTCGCTCCATCGGCCAAGTCCACCATGCCACGGCCAAAAGCCGGTCAATGGTCGCCTTGTCAAAGCGCCGCCGCACCACGCGGCCCGGGTTGCCCGCCACCACGCTATAGGGCGGCACCGTGCCGCCCACCACCGCACAGGCCCCGACAATCACACCATCCCCAATCTGCGCACCGGGCAGAATTCGGGCTTCCTTGCCGATCCAGACGTCATGGCCGATCACCGTATCCGGCCCCGGCCCCTGCGGAAGCGAAGGCCGACCACTGTCGAAATCGCTCTGGAAAATCGCGAAGGGATAGGTCGAGAACCCATCGCGCCTATGGTTGGCCGAAGAGGTGATAAAAACCACCCCATCCGCGATCTGGCAGAATTTACCCATTATCAACCGCTCCGCCGATTGCGGGTACAAATACGGCGCCAGATGCGCCGCCCAATCCTCGGGCGGCTCAAAGGCACTGGCATAGGTGAAATCGCCCACCTCGATACGCGGATGGTCGATCAGGGGTTTGAGCAAAAAGGTGCCGGGATGGGTCGTACCATCGGGCAAGGTCAGCGGATGCGCGGTGTGCGCGGAGGGAAAGGGGGCAGGCATGTCAAAGCGGCCTTTCTCAAGGATCGGGTTTCGAACGAACGGGCGATCAGGCGGCTTTTAGGCGTATGGTTCCTTGAGATCACAAAAAAGCCAAAGCAATAGCATTGCCGCAAAGGGATTTATGAACAAGGCGACCACCTGCCAGAGTAGGCGATCTTGGCCACGGCGTTCGGCCATATCGCCCACCAGTGCGAACAACTGCCATATGAGCCATAGCCCCCCGATCAAGAGAAGAAATGCAAAGGCAGTTTCAATCATCTGAAATAGCTTTGGACTCGTTTTTCGACTGCGGCTTTGGTCACAGCACCCTCCATCGGTTGCTGAAAACCTACTTACCGGGAAACAGCCCAAATAGAAAGGGCGCCCCAATGGGACGCCCTTCGCTTTTCTAAACGGTGCAAAGATTATTCAATAATCTTCGACACGACGCCGGCGCCGACGGTGCGGCCGCCTTCGCGGATGGCGAAGCGCAGACCGTCTTCCATGGCGAT
>CAJXWO010000060.1 GCA_913062865.1 uncultured Paracoccaceae bacterium
TCGAAGCTCCATCTGATGATGAAACCTCAAGAATCCAGTTCTGCACAACTGTCAAAGCTCAAGTGCGATTCACCTGACCGCACCCTTGTTCTCGATCGAGGGACCCTGGGCAAGGCTCATCAACGCCGGACCGCCAGCCGTGCGATAGGCAAAAAGCCCCGTATGCGCCGGTTCCGGGGCCCCGGGCGTGACCACCGCCAGCGCCATGAGCCCGCCCTCGGCCGGCGTGGGAATGACCCCGACGGTATCCGGAGCGATATCGACCGCGCCACTGCGCAGGTGGCGTGCGTCGGTCCGGCCCGTGGCCCGGTCGAGGCGCATCGCCTCGACAAAGCCCGTTCCGTCCGGGCTGACCTTGACACTGAAATCGTCGTTTCCGGCCAACCCCATCTCGGCGCGGCCAGACCAACCCGACTGGTACAACAGGGATGCCGTGTTGCCCGACGCGGCCTTGTTGATCTTGAGCTGGTGGCCCGCGCCTGCATGGGTCAGCAATGTGGCTGCGCCGGAAACCGCGAGGGGGTTGGTCGCATCGTAGCTTCTGTTAATCCCGATACCGGTCAGGTTCTGCCCCCCACCCGACAGGTCGACCCAGCCCGTTCCGTCGAACACGGCCATCAGCGCCTCGTGCGCGATCCACGCCTGCCACCCGACCCGGGGCACATAGTAGCGCCACGCGGCTCCGTCCCATACGGCCAGCGCGTTGGCATGGCCCGCCCAAAGCGCGCTCGCCGACGGTCCGACCGCATAGCGCGCGCCGGGGAGCGGATCGGGCGGCGGCACATCGCGGCTGCAGCTTTCGACCGACAGCTGTACCAGCGCATCAAGCTGGACCAGCGCCTCGTTATGGGTGACGTGTTTCTGGGCCTGCGACGGCTGGATCAGGGGGAGGTTCAGGATCACGGAGCGATCGGACATGGGTTGGCTTCCCGGCTTGCAAAGGACGCGCCGATCCTGTGACCCATCCGCAAAGGCCGCGATAACGGTCCGAACGGTGGGGTCACCAAGCTGCAACACCCAATGCACGTGGAAACGAAGCCTTGTGTCGGCGGTCCGTGTCGCCAATAACGACCCGGACCGAAAAACACAGATCCCGGGGACAGCGACATGATTACTCCGATCCTTCTCTGCGGCGGGTCCGGCACCCGGCTCTGGCCTTTGTCGCGCAAGAGCTACCCCAAGCAATTCGTGCCGCTGACAGGTCAGGAAACCTTGTTCCAGGCGTCGGCCCGGCGCCTGTCGGGCGAAGGCTATGCCGCGCCCCTGGTGCTGACGAATTCCGATTTCCGCTTCATCGTGACGGAACAGTTGTCCGAGATCGGCATCGACCCCGGCGCGATCCTGATCGAGCCCGAAGGGCGTAACACCGCCCCCGCGATCCTGGCTGCGGCGCTCTGGCTGGAGCGCACCGCGCCAGACAACCTGATGCTCGTGGCACCATCCGACCATGTGGTGCCCGACGCGCCCGCGTTCCGCGCGGCGGTGGCGCAGGGCATCGCCGCCGCAGAGGCCGGCCAGCTTGTCACTTTCGGGATAACGCCGGACCGGCCCGAAACGGGCTATGGCTATCTCGAGCTTGACGGGCCACCCGATGGCGGCCCCGTGCCGCTGCGCCGTTTCGTCGAAAAGCCCGACGCGGACAGCGCGGCACAGATGCTGGCCTCGGGCAATTTCCTTTGGAACGCCGGCATCTTCCTGTTTTCGGTCAAGGCGATCCTGCAGGCCTTTCGCAGCCATGCGCCCGATCTGATTGTTCCGGTCGAACGGGCGGTCGAAACGGCCAAGCCCGACCTCGGGTTCCTGCGTCTGGATCCGGGCGCCTGGGCCGGTGCCGAGGACGTTTCGATCGACTATGCCGTGATGGAGAAGGCCGACAACCTTTCGGTTGTGCCCTTCGCCGGCGGCTGGTCCGATCTTGGCGGTTGGGACGCGGTCTGGCGCGAAACGCCACAGGACGCCCGGGGCGTCAGCGCGTCGGACCATGCCACCGCGATCGACTGCGAAAACACGCTGCTGCGCTCCGAGGACGCGCGGCTCGAACTCGTGGGGATCGGATTGAAGAACACCATTGCCGTCGCCATGCCCGACGCGGTGCTTGTGGCCGATGCCAGCCGCGCTCAGGATGTCAAGAAAGCGGTGGCCGCGCTCAAGGCGAAACAGTCGAAGCAGGCCACCGCCTTTCCCATGGATCACCGCCCCTGGGGCTGGTTCGAAAGCCTCGCCGTCGGCGGCCGGTTCCAGGTCAAGCGGATCGTCGTGCATCCCGGGCAGGCGCTGTCGCTGCAATCCCATCACCACCGCTCCGAGCACTGGATCGTGGTGGCGGGCACCGCGCGGGTCACGGTCGACGACACCGTCACGCTTCTGAGCGAGAACCAGTCGGTCTATATCCCTCTCGGTGCGGTCCACCGGCTCGAAAACCCCGGCAAGGTCGACATGGTCCTGATCGAGGTGCAGACCGGCACCTACCTGGGCGAAGACGACATCGTGCGGTACGAGGATGTCTACGCGCGGGATTGACCGGGGCGTGGACCGACGCCGCGACTTGGCATAACACTGCCTGCAGTCCGGGCAGGCAGGGTGCAGATGACCGACCGAAAAACCGACACGATCAGCGAAGCGGGCCGTCGCGTCCTGCGGATGGAGGCCGAGGCGCTCGTGCGCTGCGCCGATGAACTCCCGGCGGATTTTCCCGCCGTCGTGGCCGAGATCATACAGGCCGAGGGCCGGGTCATCGTTTCCGGCATCGGCAAATCGGGCCATGTCGCGCGCAAGATTTCGGCCACGCTCGCCTCCACCGGAACGCCCAGCTATTTCATCCACAGCGCCGAGGCCAGCCATGGCGATCTCGGTATGATCTCGTCAGACGACATCTGCCTTCTGATCTCGAACTCGGGCGAGACTGCGGAAATGCGCGATCTGATCGCCCATACGCGGCGGTTCTCGATCCCTCTGGTGGCGATCTCGTCGCGGCCCCACAGCACCTTGATGCAAGCCGCCGACTACCGCCTGCCCCTGCCCGACGCGCCCGAAGCCTGCGCGATCGGCATGGCGCCCACCACCTCGACCACGATGGCCCTCGCCCTGGGCGATGCCCTGGCAGTCGCGCTGATGGAACAGCGCAATTTCCGGCCCGAGCATTTCCACGTCCTTCACCCCGGCGGGCGGCTGGGCGCGCAGATGGCCAGCGTTGCGCAACTGATGCACGGACCGGACGAGGTGCCGCTTGTCACCGCCGCCACGCCCATGAGCGAAGCCTTGATCGAAATGAGCGCCAAGGGCTTCGGCATTACCGGTGTCACCGATGGCGGCTGTCTGATCGGCGTGATCTCGGACGGAGATCTGCGGCGCAACATGGTCGACCTGATGGCTCGCAATGCAGGCGATGTCGCCAATCGTGACCCGGTCACGGTGCCCCCAGACATGCTGGCCGCCCAGGCGCTTGCAGTGATGAACGACCGCAAGATCGGCGCGCTGATGGTGGTGGACGCCGATCACCGGCCTCTCGGGCTGCTCCATATCCACGATTGCCTGCGCGCCGGGGTGGCCTGAGCCATGAAGACCGTGATCCTGATCCCTGCCCGCTATGCCTCGACCCGTTACCCGGGCAAGCCACTGGCGATGCTGACCCTGCCCGATGGCACGAAACAGAGCCTGATACAGCTCAGCTGGGCCGCTGCCTGCCAGGTGCGCGGCGTCGATGCGGTCCATGTCGTGACCGATGACGACCGCATTGCCCAGGCCGCGCGAGGCTTCGGCGCGTCGGTCCTGATGACCGGGCCGGAATGCGAAAACGGCACCGCCCGCTGCGCCCAGGCGCTGAAGCACCACGGCCTTGACGCCGACCTGATCGTGAACCTGCAAGGGGACGCGCCCCTGACCCCGCCCTGGTTCGTCGAGGATCTGATTGCAGCCATGGAAAACGACCCGGACGCCCAGGTGGCCACCCCGGTCCTGCAATGCGACCCGGTCACCTATGGCCATTTCGTCGAGGATCGGAAGGCCGGGCGCGTGGGCGGCACTACGGCGGTTTTCGATACGCGCCACCACGCGCTGTATTTCTCGAAAGAGGTGCTGCCCTATATCGACCCGGGCAAGGTGCCCGACCACGATCTGCCCGTCTATCACCATGTCGGTGTCTACGCCTACCGCCCCGCGGCGCTACGCGCCTATACCGGCTGGCCCGCGGGTCGGCTGGAACAGCTCGAAGGGCTCGAACAGCTGCGCTTTCTCGAACACGGGCAGACCGTCGCCTGTGTCGAGGTCGATGGCCGCGGCCGCGTGTTCTGGGAGCTGAACAACCCAGCCGACATCCCCCGCATCGAACAGGCGCTGAAGGATCAGACATGACCCCAATGACCACCCGCACCGTCACCGTGGGCGAGATCGCCATCGGCGGGAATGCGCCCTTTGCCCTGATCTCGGGTCCCTGCCAGCTGGAAAGCCTGGACCACGCGCGCATGATGGCCGAACGGATCGTCGAGGCCTGCGCACCCACCGGCACGGGCTTCATTTTCAAGGCCAGCTATGACAAGGCCAATCGCTCTTCGCTCTCTGGGGAACGCGGCATTGGGATGGAGGCAGGGCTGGAGGTTTTGGGCCGGATCAGAGACGAGTTCGGCTGTCCCGTCCTGACCGATGTGCACGAGCCCGGCCATTGCGCCCCGGCCGCTGAGGTCTGCGATGTGCTGCAGATCCCCGCCTTTCTCTGCCGCCAGACGGATCTCTTGATTGCCGCTGGCGAAACCGGTCGCGCGATCAACGTCAAGAAAGGCCAGTTCCTCGCGCCCTGGGACATGGGCAATGTCGTGGACAAGATCGCCTCGACCGGGAACAACAGGATCATGGTCTGCGAACGCGGCACGAGCTTTGGCTACAACACGCTTGTGACCGATTTCCGCGGCTTGCCGACCATGGCCGAAACCGGCTGTCCGGTGGTTTTCGACGCCACCCATTCCGTGCAGCAGCCCGGCGGGCGCGGCAGCTCCACTGGCGGGCAGCGCGAATTCGCGCCCGTTCTGGCACGGGCCGCCTGCGCGGTGGGTGTCTCGGCGCTTTTCATCGAGACGCACCAGGACCCCGACAAGGCCCCCTCGGACGGGCCGAACATGATCCCGGTGGATGAGATGCCGGCGCTCATCGCCGAGCTGCGCGCCTTCGACGACCTGCGCAAGGGGCGCTGATACGGGCCATGACCGGGGTTTAGGCTTTCAGGATATCCCGGTGATAGCGGGACAGGAACACTAGCCCCAGCATCAGCGCGCCGCCGGACAGGCCGAACACGTACCCAGGCGAGACATAGTCCGCCGGATAGGTCGCATAGAGCCCGGCACGTACCTGCCCCACCGCATGAACCAACGGGTTCCACCACAGCCAGCCGCGATAGGGCTCGGGGATCTGGTCGTAGATGAACACGACGCAGGACAGGAAGAACAGCGGCTTGTTCAGCACGGACCAGGCCCGCTCCCACACGGGCAGGACGGACAGCAGAAAGCGGTTCAGCACCCCGATCCCTGTTGCCAGCGCCAGAACCATCGCCACGCCCAGCGCCAATTCGGGCCAGCGAATCATCGGCTCGGCGCCCATGAAGGCGCAGATCAACCCGACCGCCATGGCCGCGATCACGAATTCGGTCGTGCCGTTCAGAACCAACCGTGCCAGCAAAGCGTCGGCAAAGCTGACGCGCGGGTAGAACAGCAACTGCTTGTTCGACCTCAGTGTTCCCGCAAGCCGGTTCGACAGGTTCAGATAGGCCAGGAACGGCAACAGGCCGGATGCGTAGAACAGCGGAAAGCTGCGCCCGATCGACGGGGCCTCGAATGCCATGGCAAAGACCACGCTTAGCAGCAGGATGCCCGCAACAGGCTCTAAAACAGCCCAAAGATAGCCCAGCGCAGAGCGCCCATAGCTGGTCGCCATCTCGCGCAGGATCAGGGCTCCGATCGCCCGCGGGGCACAGAATGGCGCGGGCGGTAGCGGGGGTAAGGGCGTTTGCATCATGGTGCTGGATCTATCGCTCAGCCGTTAAACCCGGTTTAACACGCGCCGGTCTATCCCGGATTGGCAGTCCAGCCATAGGTACCAAGTCGTGACAGCCCAGCCTGCCCAGATCCCCGACCCGTCCCTTAGCAGCGCCCAGCCCGCGCCGGTGCCGTTTCGGCCCGCGTCCGCGCCGGCGGCGCAGCCCGTGGGCTTGGCCCGTCCGCGCATGCGCCACTGGGCGCTTTTCACCAGCTTTCTTGTCTGCGTGCTCGTCCCGCTTGCCGCGGTGATCTGGTACCTGCAGACCCAGGCGCTGGACCGGTATGCCAGCCATGTGGGCTTTTCCGTCCGCACGGAAGAAAACCAGTCTCCGCTTGAGCTTTTGGGAGGAATCACCGGCCTGTCGCGCGGCAGCGCGTCAGACACAGATATCCTGGTGGCCTATATCCACAGTCAGCAGATGATACGTTCGGTCGATGCCCGGCTTGATCTGCGCGACCTCTTCGACAAGCCCGGGGATCCCGTCTTTGCGCTTGGCCCGGGCTCCCGGATCGAGGATCTGGAGCGTTACTGGCGGCGCATGGTGCAAGTGCTGCACGACCCCGGCAGCGGATTGATCGACGTGCGCGTGACCGCGTTCGAGCCCGAGCATGCCCAGGCCATCGCCGAGGCCATCCATGCCGAAAGCACCCGGCTGGTCAACGATCTGTCCGCGATCGCCCGTACCGATGCCACGTGCTATGCCAAGGCAGATCTGGATGCGGCCCAGGCACAGCTGAGATCGGCACGCGCCGCATTGACAGCGTTTCGGTCGCGCACCCAGATCGTTGACCCAGAGGCCGATCTGGAGAGGCGCATGGGCCTGCTGAACATGTTGCAGGGCTAGCTGGCCGAAGCGCTGATCGAACATGACCTGCTTGCCGCGTCGACCCGCGCGAACGACGTTCGCATGACCCACGCCCAGCGCCGGATTGATGTCATCCGCGCCCGCATCTCCGAGGAACGCGCGCAGTTTGGCACCACCACGAACGCCTCCGAAACAGAGGCCTATGCCGCGCTTTTGGCGGAGTTCGAGGCGCTGTCGATCGATCTCGAATTCACGCAGGAAAGTTATCTGGCCGCGCGTGCCGCCCATGAGGCCGCCCGGGCGGAGGCACAGCGTCAGACCCGCTACCTTGCCAACTACATCGCGCCGACCCTGGCCGAGACGGCCGAGTATCCCAAACGCGCCCAGGTTGCAGCCCTGACAGGTGGGTTTCTGTTCCTTGGCTGGGCGATCCTTGCGCTCACCTTCTACGCACTGAGGGACAGGCGATGATCGCGTTGCGTGGCGTGACCAAGACCTATCGGCTGAACGGGCGCGCGAAATGCATGGCCGCGCGCATCACCACGACGTTTCCCACCGGCGCCTCGGTGGCCATTCTAGGACGGAACGGGGCTGGAAAATCGAGCCTCCTGCGCATGATCGCCGGTACGATGAGGCCAGATTCGGGCAGGATCATCACCACCGGGCGATTGTCCTGGCCGGTCGGGTTCGCAGGCAGTTTTCACCCCGATCTGACCGGGGCGCAGAACACCCGTTTCCTGGCCCGGGTCTACGGCGTTGACACCGATGCGCTGTGTGCCTTCGTGGCCGACTTCGCGGAACTGGGAGCGCATTTCGCCCTGCCTGTGCGCAGCTATTCCTCGGGCATGCGGTCGCGGCTGGCCTTCGGAATCTCCATGGGCATTCCGTTTGACACCTATCTCATCGACGAGATCACGGCGGTGGGCGACGCGGGCTTCCGCCAGAAGAGCGAGGCGCTGCTGGCCCAGAGGCTTGCGCAAAGCGGCGCGATCATCGTCAGCCACGCCATGGGGCAGGTTGCCCGCTTGTGCCGACACGGGGCTGTCCTCGAAAACGGGCAGTTGACTTACTACCCCGAGATCGGCGACGCGATCCGCCATCACGAAGCCCTGATGGAGCCAGCCGCCTAGGACCAGTCAAGCGCCCACGGGGACCGGTTCTGCGCCTAGCGGACCACTGCGGCAACGCGGGGCGAAACGCCCATCCCGAGGGTCCGGGCCGGGTCGCCATCCGCAAACGGACCCGGCAACAGGACGCCATCGAAGAACGCGGTAAGCTTCGCACGCGCCGTGAGCGGCAGGATATGCGCCACGTGCTGGTCCGGACGCACGATCACCACGCAGCCAAGCGCACGGTCGATACCCCGCAGATCGAAGATATCCTGGACTGGCCGCTGGTCGGCACAAAAGATCTTTTCGTAATCGGTCAGTCCAAAGCGCCCCTTGGACGGCCGCAACAGGGTTGGAAGCGCCCCTAAGTCGATCTCGCGAAAGCCCGCCTGGTACACCGCCCGCACATCGATCATCGTGTCGATCTCGTCACTTGGGCGACGGTGGCGCAGCAGCGGAGACGCTGGATCATGCTCGAGCCACGCGCAAAGCCGCGCGATTTCCGACTCCGGGTCTTCGGGCGCGCTCGCCCCAGCAAAGGCGAACAGCGTCCAGCGCCGCCCGGCCTCGATCACGTGACCCAATTGCATCGGCTTGGCATCGGCCAGCCGCACCACCGGTGCAGAATGGAAGCGCATGCCGACATCGAACCCGGCCGCCAGCTCTTGCCGGGCGGCGTCGGACACCAGAGCCGAGGGGTCATAGCGCACGGTCAACCCCGCGGTGAACTGTCCGCCCTCTATAAATTTCCGCTGCACCAGCGGCATGTCGGCCGCATGCGCCCCAGAGCGCGCACCTACCACCCGCGACCATTGGTGATCGAAATCGATCAACGCCTGCGCCGCGGCCTGCCGTTCCTGCGAATAGCTGTTCAACAGCGCGGGCGCGGCCCGCCCGGTCAGGACCGACACGAGCTTCCAGCCCAGATTGAACGTATCGCCCATCGACACGTTCATACCCTGCCCGGCCTTGGGGCTGTGGGTGTGGCACGCATCGCCCGCGGTAAAGACGCGCGGTGTGCGGGTGGCGGCCTTGCCAGGCGGCACATCGTCAAACCGGTCGGTCAGGCGGTGCCCGATCTCGTAGATCGACCACCAGACCACGTCCTTCACCTCGAAACTGTAGGGCGACAGGATGCGCGCGGCCTTGGCGATGATATCGTCGGCGGTGAGGCCCCGGTCAGCCACGCGCTCATCCTCGTGCAGCTTGTCGAGTTCCACGTAGAAGCGCACCAGGTACCCGCCCTCGCGCGGAAGGATCAGCATGCTGCCCGCGTCCCGCGACTGCACGATCCCCTTCATGCGAATATCGGGAAAATCGGTGACGCACAGCACGTCCATCACGCCCCAGGCCTGGTGTGCGGCGTCGCCGTGCAGTTTGCCGCCGATGGCCCGTCGGACGTTGCTGCGCGCGCCGTCGCAGCCGACGACGTAGTTGGCGCGGACCGTCACGGTCTGCCCTGCCCGCGCGGGATCGGTACTTTCCAATGTCACCGTCACCGGATGGTCCGTTGTATCGGAATCGACCGTCAGATCGGCGACCTTGAGCCCGTAATCCGGCTCCAGCCGGGTCGGCGCGTTGCGCATGAGGTCGAGGTACATGTCGTGGACCCGCGCCTGGTTGATCAGGACATGGGGCATCTCGGACAGACCGTCCTCCACATCCTGCACCCGACCCACGCGGGTGATCGCGGCGGGGTCGGCGGGGTCCGGCTGCCAGAACGTGGTTTCTTTGATCCAGATCGATTCGCGCTTCACCTTCTCCGCAAAGCCGAAGGCCTGGAACATCTCCATCGACCGGACATTGATGCCATCGGCCTGACCTTTCTCCATCGGCCCAGTCTTGGGTTCGACGATCATGGTGGCGATTTCGGGCCACTGGGCCAGCTGCGCGGCCAGGCACAGGCCCGCCGGGCCACAACCGGCGATCAGGACATCCACTCGCTCGGGCAGGCCATCGGGCCTGTTGACCCGCGCCAGGCGTGTCGCCGGGGCCTTAATGTCGGGATTACCCGGAACAAAACCGTTCAGATGGTACTGCATGCGCGGACCTTTCTAAGCCATCACCTCATTTAATAAGTATGCTTACTATATTCTGTCAAGAATTGATGTGTATGCATATTAATTTCGTGTCAGAAACGTCCAAAGCAGGTCACGCTAAGGAGAACAGGATGAATATCTCGACCATGCCGGGCCACCTGATCCGACGGCTTCACCAGCTGTCGACGCAGGTTTTCGCGGCCCACATGCAAGCTGACGGTCAACCATTGACACCGGTCCAGTTTGCCGCGCTCGACGCCATTCGCAGCACACCGGGTCTCGACCAGGCAAGCGTGGCGGCCCTCATTGCCTATGACCGTGCGACCATCGGTGGCGTGATCGACCGCCTTGAGAAAAAGGGGCTGGTCGCCCGCTCGGTCAGCCCGACCGATCGCCGCGCGCGTCTTGTGAAACTGACCCCGACCGGAGCGTCCCTTTTCGAACGGATTCTGCCCCGGGTCGCCGCCCTGCAGGACGAGATCCTGCCAGGTCTGAACCCTGACGAGCGGCGGCAATTCATGGCCCTGGCCGCCAAGGCGCTGAGGGCCGCAGAGCAGACCGACAAGGACTAATCGCCCGAGGACAAAAAAGAATAGACAGATTTAGTTATATCTCATAACTGTTATGTCCAAGATCAAATTGACCGGGTATGAGCCAAGACCGTGAAGAACGCTACCGCCACATCCTTACCGTCCAGGGACGCGCCGGTCAGTGACGCGACGCTCCGCGTGTTCGTCGGCTACCACATGAAACGCGCCTTCAACGTGATCCAGGCCGACCTTTCACGCACATTGGCACCGTTCGACCTGCGAATGCTGACCTATACCGCCCTCGTGCTGATCGTGGACAATCCGGGCCTGCGCCAGTCTCAATTGGCCGCCGCGATGGACATGGAGCGGCCCAATCTCGTGGTGCTTCTGGACGAACTCGAGGCGCGCGCGCTGATCACACGCGACCGGGTCCCGACCGACCGGCGGGCCTATGCGTTGCGCGCGACCCTGGCGGGCACACAGCTGTGCAAGCAGGCCGTGTCTGCCGTCACCTCCCATGAAGAGCGGTTGCTGGACGGAATAGACAAGGATGCCCGCGCCGCGCTGATCGCCACCCTGCGCCGCATCGAAACCGGCCATGCGAAAGAGGAGAGCGCATGAAACGGACCACGCGTTTCCTGGAACATGCCGTTGACCGCGAAGATCGACCCGATGGCACGATCCTGCTGCGCTCTGCCTATCCGCTGGGCCCGACCGTGGACAAGACGGGCGACTGGCTGCACCGCTGGGCGACCGAGGCACCCGACCGTACGTTTATCGCCGAACGCAGCGGTGCGGGCTGGCGCGAAGAAAGCTATGCCGCGACCCTCCAGAAGGCGCGCCGCATCGCCCAATCGCTTCTGGCCCGCGGCATGGGCCCCGACACGCCGATTTTGATCATGTCCGGCAACGGGGTCGACCACGGGCTACTCGCGCTGGCCGCGCAATATGTCGGCATCCCCACCGCCCCCGTGGCCGAGCAATACTCGCTCATCCACGGCGCCCATGGCCGCCTGCGACACGCGATCGAGGTGATCCACCCCAAGATGGCCTATGTGGTCGATGCCGAGCAGTATGGCGAGGCGCTCGCCCTCGATGCGCTGAACGGCATCGAGATCGTCGCCTCCCGCCCGGGCGGGAACGGGTCCGTGACCCCCTTTGCCGACCTGCTCAAGGGCGACAGCAGCGTCGACGTGGATGCGGCCTATGCCCGCGTCACCCCCGATGCGGTGGTCAAGATCCTGATGACCAGTGGATCGACCTCGGCCCCAAAGGGGGTGATGACCACCCATCGCATGATGTGCGTGAACCAGACCCAGCTGGCCGATTCGCTGCCGTTCCTGCGCGACCGCCCGCCCCGGGTCGTGGACTGGCTGCCCTGGAACCACGTTTTCGGCGGATCGCACAATTTCAACATGATGCTCGCCAATGGCGGCAGTCTTTACATCGACGACGGCAAGCCGGTGAAAGGGCTGTTTGATCGCACGCTCGAGAACCTGTCGATGATCACCGGCACGCTGGTGTTCAACGTGCCCGTGGGCTTTGCCATGCTGCTTTCGGCTTTGGAAAAAGACCCTGACCTGAGGCAGCGCTTTTTCCAGGATCTCGACCTGATCTTCTATGCCGGTGCGTCCCTGCCACAGGACGTCTGGCAAGGGTTCGAGCGTATGGCCCACGCGGTGAAGGGAGAGATCCCGCTGATGACCTCGTCCTGGGGTCTGACCGAAACCGCGCCCGCCGCGATGATGCAGCAGGAACCCATTGAACGCTCGGGTGTCGTGGGCGTGCCCATGACCGGCGTCACGGTCAAGCTGATCCCGGATGACGACATGCGCTGCGAGGTGCGGGTGAAAGGCCCCAATATCATGCCCGGCTACTTCGAAGAGCCGGAAAAGACCCGCGCCGCGTTCGACGACGAAGGCTATTTCATCACTGGCGACGCGATGGTGTTCCTCGACCCCGAGGACATGAACAAGGGCATGAAGTTCGACGGACGCATTTCCGAGGATTTCAAGCTGCTCACCGGAACCTGGGTCCGCGCCGCGCAGCTGCGGCTCGACATGCTGACCTGTCTGGCGCCCTTGGCGGCGGACGTGGTCATCACCGGGGCAGATCGTAACCAGATCGGCGTGATGATCTTTCCCGACCGCGCCGAGCTTGAACGCGAAGGCTTTGACCTGTCGGACGATAACGGCGCGATCCGTTGCAAGCTGTTGCAGGGCGAGATCCACCGTCGCCTTGCCGAACGCGCACGCGAGGTGTCCGGAAGCTCGAGCCTTATATCCCGCGCCATCGTGCTGAGCGAGCCGCCCTCGATGCCCGAGGGCGAGATGACAGCAAAGGGCAACCTGAACTTCCGCAAGGTGCTGACCCGCCGCAAGGATCTGCTCGACCGGCTCTATGCCGACGCTGACCCAGCAGTGGTCACGATCTGAGGGGCTGTGCCATGACCGATTTTCCGATTCCCGTGCCCGGCCTCAGCCACGCCTTCACGCTTAGGGTCGAACTGTCCAAGCCCATCGAGATGGGACCGGGCCGCGCGGGCCAGCGCCGGATCATTCCCATCGTGGGTGGCGCCGCCCTGGGCCCCGAGATCACGGGCAAGGTGCTCAACCTCGGTGCTGACTGGCAGACGATCCATGCCGATGGCGCGGCCCATCTCGACACACGCTACGCGCTTGAAACCGACGATGGCGCGGTGATCGAGATCGTGAATATCGGCACCCGCCACGGCCCGCCCGACGTGATGGCGCAGCTGGCCAAAGGGGAGGATGTGGACCCCACCAGCTACTACATGCGCACCGCCGCCCGACTGGAATCCGGCGATCCGCGTTATGCCTGGGTGAACCACACGCTGTTCGTCTGCGCGGGCATTCGCCGCGCCTCTGCCGTTGAGATCGCGTACTACAGGGTGACCTGACATGACTCCGTTCAAAGCCCCGCTGGATGATATCCTGTTCACGCTGACCCATGTGGCCGGTGCCGACAGCCTGCCCGATTGGGATGCCGATTTCGCCGCCGAGATCGGCGCGCATTTCGCCGCCTTCGCCGAAGGTGAGATCGCCCCGCTCGATGAGCCCGGTGACCGGCAGGGCTGCACGTTGACCGATGGCCGCGTGCACATGCCCGACGGCTTTGCTGATGTCTACCGCGCCTATGCCGAGCAGGGCTGGCCCGGACTGACCGCGCCCGAAGACTTCGGCGGCCAGGGCCAAGGCGCACTGATGCTCGCCATCACGTCCGAGGTCTTTTCGGGCGCCAATCATTCCCTGCAAATGGTCACGGGCCTGGTGCCGGGGGCGATCCGCACGCTGCTGCGCTTCGGCACCGAGGATCAGAAGGCCCGCCATATCCCGCCGCTCGCCAGTGGTGAGGCGCTGGCCACCATGTGCCTGACCGAACCTCCCGCTGGCTCCGACCTGTCGCGCGTGCGCTGCCGGGCCGAACCGGCGGGCAATGGCTGGGCGATCACCGGAGAGAAGATCTTCATCTCGGGCGGCGACCAGGACATGAGCGACCGGATCCTGCACCTTGTCCTTGCCCGCACGTCGGACAACGGGGTCAAGGGGCTGTCGCTGTTCCTCTGCCCGTCCGAACGGCTCGATGGCCGCCGCAACGGTGTCACAGTGACCCGGATCGAGGAAAAGATGGGCCTGCATGCCTCGCCCACCTGCCAGCTGGCCTTTGACGGGGCCGAGGCCGAGCTGATCGGGGAAGAGGGTCAGGGCCTCATGGCCATGTTCACCATGATGAACCACGCGCGTCTCGACGTGGCGCTTCAGGGCGTGGCCCATGCCGCGCGGGCCTATGACGTGGCCAGCCGCTATGCCGCCGAACGCGTGCAGGGCCGCGGCGCGGACGGCGCGCCCGCCACGCTCGACGCCCATGCCGATGTGCGCCGGATGTTGGACGAGATCGACCGCAACGCCATGGCGGGCCGGGCGATTGCCCATCTGGCCTTCGTCACGATGGAAAGCGGCGACGACCCGGACCTCGTGGATTTCCTGACCCCCGTCGCCAAGGTCTTTTGCACCGAGGGCGGCATGCGCGCGGCGGATCTCGGCATTCAGGTTCTGGGGGGCTACGGCTATCTGCGCGAATATCGGTTGGAACAGACCTACCGGGACGCCCGCATCACCGCGATCTACGAGGGTGCGAACGGCATTCACGAGCGCATGCTGGCGACCCGCCTGGCAGGCGGCAAGGCCGCCGATGCCTTTGCCCGGTTCGTCGCCGCCGAGGCCGCTTGTCACCCGGATCAGGGCATCGAGGCCGCTCTGACCCATTGGGCGGACCTGCGCGACCGCGTGACCCGCGCCGACGACCCGGCGGCATTGGCACACACCTTCATGCAAAGGACGATCGAAACGCTTCTGACCTGTATCACCGCCCGCATGGTCGCGGCTGCTGAGCGGCATCCCGACCCGGCACGCCTCGCACGGCTATGCGACGGACCCGTTGCGCAGGGCGCCGCGGCGTGATTGCGCCGCCTGCAGAAACCGGGCGGGATGTCAGGCTTCGGTCACCCGAACGCTCTGGTCCATGAGCCACGCATCATCTGGCGTTTCCATGAACGGCACATCGGCCGCATCCCGCCCGACCCCGATCACCGCCAGCCTATCCGGGCTGCACATTGCCGTGGGATCCAATAGGTGCCAGCCATCCTCCAGCCAGACCTCCACCACGGCGTGGAAATCCGGCGGATCCACCGGCGCACCGTAGACCGCAACGTAACGCGCCGGGATCCCCGAGGCCCGCGCCAGCCCGCAGAACAGATGCGCATAATCCCTGCACACCCCCCGCCGGGTTGACCAGGTTTCAAGCACGGTGGTCTGAGGCGTCGTGTAGAACGGGTCATAGGTCATTTCGGTGGCCATCCAGTCCAGGATCGCTTCGATCCGGGCACCACCGGTCAGAAGGCCAAAAGGTGCGGCCGCATCGGGTCCAAGCTGGTCTGACTGGCAGTATTGGGACGGCCTCAGGAACGTGATGAGCTCGGGTGTCAGATCGTGCATCGGCACCGCCGACACCGTACCCAGCGGGCGCGCACCGCGGGTCACCTCGACCCGGTCAATGTAGCTCAGCCGCAGGGCGTCCCCCGAGATACGGGCCAAGGCGCGCTGCCCTACTCCCCATTCACCCGCCATACTGGTCACGATGCCACTGTCGATATTCAGTCGGGCGCTCTGCACCGTCTGCCCGGACACATCGGCGGTTTCTACAGCCAGAAGCGCCGTTCGAGACGGACCGAGACCGTAGGCAAGAGAAACGTCGATATCGAGGAGTCGGGCGGTAATCCCCCCGTTTTTGCGGGGGCTCGGTCGTAGAATTTACGCGGCCATCGTCAGTTTCTGGACGGGTGTCATCC
>CAJXWO010000061.1 GCA_913062865.1 uncultured Paracoccaceae bacterium
AGGCCCATGAGGCGATCCGCCGGGCCCGCCAACAGGGCAAGCGGGTCTGGGGCGAGCCGCTGATCCAGCACCTGACGCTGGACGAGTCCGAGTATTTCAACACCGATTGGGACCATGCCGCGCGCCGCGTCATGTCGCCCCCGTTCCGCAACAAGCAGCATCAGGACAGCCTCTGGGCCGGGTTGCAGGCGGGGTCGCTCTCGGTCGTGGCCACGGACCATTGCGCCTTTACCACCGATCAGAAACGCTATGGCGTGGGCGATTTCACCAAGATCCCCAATGGCACCGGCGGGCTCGAGGACCGGATGCCGATGCTCTGGACTTACGGTGTGGGCACCGGCCGTCTGACGCCCGAGGAATTCGTGGCCGTCACCTCGACCAACATCGCCAAGGTGCTGAACTGCTACCCGAAAAAGGGGGCGATCCTGGTGGGTGCGGATGCCGATATCGTCGTCTGGGATCCGGAAAAGTCCAAGACGATCAGCGCCTCGACCCAGCAATCGGCGATCGACTACAACGTGTTCGAGGGCAAGGAGGTCAAGGGCCTGCCGCGCTACACCCTGACCCGCGGCCGCGTGGCCGTGATGGACGGCGAGGTGAAGGGGCAGGAGGGCCACGGCAAATTCGTGAAGCGCCCGGCCAACACGCCCACGAACAAGGCGTTGTCGACCTGGAAGGAGTTGACCGCGCCGCGCCCGGTGCAGCGGACGGGCATTCCGGCAAGCGGGGTGTAAGCACCGTGGCATCTCTAGACCACCCCGTCCCGGGCCTGCCCCGGGACCTCGTGACGGCAATCCAAGCGGAGAGGCGCGCATGACCGACACCGCGACGGCAGAGGTCCCGGGGCAGGCCCGGGACGCGGGTGCCCCGGTGATCGAGGCCAGCCACCTGGACCTGACCTTCCAGACCGCTGATGGCCCGGTCCATGCCCTGCGCGACGTGTCGCTCGGCATCCCCAAGGGCGCGTTCGTGAGCTTCATCGGCCCCTCGGGCTGCGGCAAGACCACCTTTCTGCGCTGCATCGCGGCGCTTGAACATCCCACGGGCGGCAGCCTCACGGTGAACGGCATGACCCCGGACGAGGCGCGCAAGGCGCGGGCCTATGGCTATGTCTTCCAGGCGGCGGGGCTCTATCCCTGGCGGACCATCGGGCGCAACGTGGCGCTTCCGCTCGAGATCATGGGGTACGGCAAGGCCGAGCAGAAAGAGCGCATCGCGCGGGTGCTGGAATTGGTGGAACTTTCGGGGTTCGAGAACAAGTATCCCTGGCAGCTTTCGGGCGGCATGCAGCAGCGCGCCAGCATCGCCCGCGCTCTGGCCTTCGATGCCGATATCCTGCTGATGGACGAACCCTTTGGCGCGCTGGACGAGATCGTGCGCGACCGGCTGAACGAAGAGTTGATGCGGCTCTGGGCGCGCACGGAAAAGACCATCGCCTTCGTCACCCATTCGATCCCCGAGGCGGTGTATCTCTCGACCCATATCGTGGTGATGAGCCCGCGGCCGGGCCGGATCACCGATGTGATCGAAAGCCCGCTGCCGAAAGAGCGCCCGCTCGACATCCGCGATACGCCGGAATTCATCGAGATCGCCCACCGCGTCCGCGAGGGCCTGCGCGCGGGGTACCAGGAATGACCCTGACATGGCGCACCCGTGTCCCGGGCTTGCCCCGGGACCTCATCGCTAACCTGGCACATCGCGATGGCTGAGGCGGCACATATGTCGGCCGAGAGGCCCCGGCGCGGGGCCGGGGCGGTGTTGCGCCGGATCCCGCCGGTGCTTGCCATGGTGCTGGGGCTGATCGGGCTGTGGTACCTCGCCGTCATTCCGATGAACGTGCAAGAGGTTCTGACCCGCGCCGAACGCGCCGGGGTGGAGGTCTCTCCGCCCAGTGCGGTCGAACGGCGTGACATGGGCAACTGGGCGCTCGTGGTCCGCAATCCGGGCACCCTGGGCGAAAGCTGGAGCCTCGACCGGCCGCGCCTGCCCGCGCCGCACCAGGTGCTGACCGAGCTTTACGAGTCCACGGTCGACGAGGAACTCAATGGTCGCCGTGGCATCGTCCGCTCGGGCAGCCTGTCGAACCGGGGTCTTGTCTACCACGCGATGGTGACGCTGAACGCGACCTTTGTGGGCTTCCTGATCGGGACGGGGCTGGGCATCCTTCTGGCTGTCGGCATCGTCCATAGCCGCGTCATGGACATGAGCGTGATGCCTTGGGCCATCGTCAGCCAGACGATCCCCATCGTGGCGCTGGCCCCGATGATCATCGTGGTGCTCTATTCCATCGGTATCCAGGGCCTGCTGCCCAAGGCGGTGATCTCGGCCTACCTGTCCTTCTTCCCCGTCGTCGTCGGCATGGTGAAGGGCCTGCGCGCCCCGGGGCCGATGCAAATGGACCTGATGCGCACCTATAGCGCGCCCAAGGGGACGGTGTTCTGGAAACTGCGGCTGCCCTCGTCGGTGCCCTACCTGTTCGCCTCGCTCAAGATCGCCATCGCGGCCAGCCTCGTGGGCGCGATCGTTGGCGAATTGCCGGTGCAGCAGGGGGGGCTTGGCGCACGGATGTTGGCGGGCAGCTACTATGGCCAGACCGCGCAGATCTGGGCCGCGCTCTTGATGGCGGCGGCACTGGCGGCGGTGCTGGTCTGGGCCATCGGCCGGATCGAGGCGCGCACGCTGCGCCGCATGGGGATGGCGCAATGACCCACGCAGCCTTCGCCCTTCTTCTCTGGATCGCGGGCTGGGCGCTGAACGTCCGGCTGGCCAACGGGCCCGCGTCGAACACCCAGGCCGCGCGCCTGGCGGTCCCGCTCATCTTCGGGGCCACGGTGCTGGGCATGTGGGAGCTTCTGGTGCGGGGCCTTGGCGTGCCCGCGGTGATCCTGCCGCCCCCCAGCCAGATCGCCGAGACCTTTACCGCCAACACAGCGCTTCTGTGGCGCGACTTCGTGCAGACGATTCTCAAGGGTGCGCTGTCGGGCTACCTGATCGGCTGCGGCGCGGCCTTCCTGACGGCGCTTCTGGTGGACCGCTACGATTACCTGCGTCGTGGTCTTCTGCCACTGGGCAATTTCATGGCCGCGCTGCCCATCGTCGGCACCGCGCCGATCCTGGTGATGTGGTTCGGCTTCGGCTGGCAGTCCAAGGCGGCGGTCGTGGTGCTCATGGTGTTTTTCCCGATGCTCGTGAACACCGTGGCGGGTCTTCAGGACACGTCGTCGATGCAGCGCGACCTGATGCGCACCTATGCGGCCTCGACCGGGCAGACGCTGATGAAACTGCGGCTGCCCTCGGCGCTGCCCTTCGTTTTCAACGGGCTCAAGATCTCGACGACGCTGGCGCTCATCGGCGCAATCGTTGCCGAGTTTTTCGGCTCACCCACGCTGGGCCTGGGCTTTCGCATCTCCACAAGCATCGGGCAGCTTGACCTGGGCATGGTCTGGTCTGCCATTGTCGTTGCAGCGCTTGCGGGGACCGCCAGCTACGGGCTGGTGGCGCTCCTCGAAAAGCGGCTGACATTCTGGCACGCCTCGCAACGGGGCGGTCCGTGATCCCACGCCGCCGGGGGCTTGGGCGGCGCAATTGAAGACCAAAAAACCTGACAACAAGGAGGTTTGACCATGAAGACCAAGATCCTTTCCGCCGCAATTGGCGCGCTGGGACTGGCCGCACCCGCCTGGGCGGCCGATGACGTGACGCTCCAGCTGAAATGGGTCACCCAGTCCCAGTTCGCGGGCTACTATGTGGCGCTTGAGAATGGCTACTACGAAGAGGAAGACCTGAACGTCACGATCCTGCCCGGCGGGCCGGACATCGCGCCGACCCAGGTGATTGCAGGCGGCGGGGCCGACGTTGTCGTCGAGTGGATGCCCGCCGCGCTGGCGGCGCGTGAAAACGGTCTGCCGCTGGTGAACATCGCGCAGCCCTTCAAATCCTCGGGCATGATGCTGACCTGTTGGGGCGATGTGGGCATCGAAGCGCCCGCCGACCTAGCGAACCGCACCCTGGGCGTCTGGTTCTTCGGGAACGAATACCCGTTTCTCAGCTGGATGAGCCAGCTGGGCATCGGCACCGAGGGCAAAGCCGAAGGCTCGGTCGAAGTGCTGAAACAGGGCTTCAACGTCGATCCGCTGTTGCAGCGCCAGGCCGACTGCATCTCGACCATGACCTATAACGAGTATTGGCAGGTCATCGACGCGGGCGTGTCGCCCGACGAGCTGATCACGTTCAAATACGAAGACCAGGGCGTCGCCACGCTCGAGGACGGTCTTTACGTGCTCGAAGAGAACCTGTCCGACGACGCCTTTGCCGACAAGATGGCGCGCTTTGTCCGGGCCTCGATGAAGGGCTGGAAATGGGCCGAGGAAAACCCCGAGGACGCGGCGATGATCGTGCTCGACTATGACGAGACCGGCGCCCAGACCGAAGAGCACCAAATCCGCATGATGGGCGAGGTCGCCAAGCTGACCGCGGGCTCCAACGGTGCGCTGGATGTGGCCGACTACGAGCGTACGGTCGCTACGCTTCTGGCTGGCGGGTCGGACCCGGTGATCACCAAGGCGCCCGAAGGCGCCTGGACCAGCGCCATCACCGATGCCGCGCTGAACTAAGGCCGACCTGACCCGGAACCACCGGACCCGTCGACATGACACCGCAATCGCCCCGCGCCCATCGCGGGGCGGTTTGCCTTTCAGAGGGCGGGATCAGTCCCCGGTCGCCGGAAAATGGAAAGGGGGCAACTGCCCGAACGCCTCGCGCAAGGCGATGCCCCAACCGCTCGATACGGCATCGAAATAGGGATCGTCCGCCTGTATGCGGAACAGATGGCCCGTGCGCAGACTGTCTGCGGCATAGGTATGCACGTCGAGCGGCAGGCTGACCGACAGGTTGGCCTTGATCGTGGAATCGAAGGACACGAGCAGAAGTTTTACAGCGTCTTCAAAGCTCATCTCGGGATCATACGCCCGCACCAGGATCGGGCGGCCGTACTTCGTCTCGCCGATCTGGAAGAAGGGCGTGTCGAAACTCGCCTCGATGAAGTTGCCTTCGGGGTAGATCAGGAACAGCCGCGGCTCACCATTGGCTACTTGTCCGCCCAGGATCATCGTCGCATTGAAGGTCGCATCCGCCTTCTGCCCGGTCAGCGCATGGCCCGAGATCACCTCCTTGAGGATGTTTCCGATCAGCGTGGCCACCTGGAACATCGACGCGGCTTCGAGAATGCTGGGGTTGCGCGCGCCGGGTTCCTTGGTGCGTTCCTCGATCAGGCTGACCACGGCCTGGGTGGTGGCCAGGTTGCCCGCGGTCATCAGCGTGATCGACCGGTCGCCCGGAACCTCCCAGGTGTGCATCTTCCGAAAGGTCGAGATATTGTCGACGCCCGAATTCGTGCGGGTGTCCGACATGAAAACCAGTCCCCGTTTCAGGACGAGGCCAACGCAATAGGTCATGAGCGATTCTCCAGAACGCCTCTTTAGGCCAGCCTATTGCTGAACCTGCAAGGACACATGAAGGTCCTCGCCGCCCGCGCCCTGCCGGATGCCCATGATCGGCGCCGCATCGGCATAGTCCCGCCCCGTGGCCACCCGGACATAGCGGGCGTCGGGGCAGATGCCGTTCGAGACGTCGAAGCCGATCCAGCCCAGGGCGTCGGTCCAGACCTCGCACCAGGCGTGGCTGGCATCCTGGGTCACCTGATCGTCCATCAGAAGATAGCCGCTGATATAGCGCGCTGGATGGCCCAGGTGCCGGGCTGCGGCGATCATCACATGGGCATGATCCTGGCAGACACCCTGACCCGCGGTCAGCGCCATTTCGGCGGTGGTCTCGCTGTCGGTCTGGCCCTTCTCGTAACGCACCGCCTCGGCGATGGCGCGTGACAGGTGATGCAGGCGGTCGATCTCGCTTGCGTCCTCGGTTTCTTGCCTGACCTGGGCGGCGAGGTGGCGCACATTGTTGCCCGCGGCCGTGCGGGGCGTCGACTCTTCGAACAGCCATAGCGGCGCGAACCCGGCGGTTTGTCGCCCGATCACGCCCTGGCGGTCCTCGACCTCCACCACCCCTTCGCTGACGATCTCGACCCGGCTGGCACCGCTGTCAACACGCACAAGCTCGGAGTGGTTCACGAACTGATCGGTAAAAAACAGCTGCTTGGTCCCGCCGGTGACGGTCGAATTCCATTTGAGAACGCGTTGCCCATGCCCCGTGCGCGGAATGAGCCGCAACTGCTGAAGCGCGTAGAACACTGGCGCGTCGTAGGTGTAGGTCGTCACGTGGGTGATCGACAGCGTCTTTGTCTCAGCCATAAAACCGGAAATCCTGTTCGATCTGACGTGCGAGGGTCTGGTTGTCCCGGATGACGTCGTTGAGAAATTCGTGCAGCCCGATCTGGAAGATGGCTTCGATATCGCGGGTCAGCACCTGATCGGCCAGGCGTTCGATCAGCGTGTGGCTTTCGGCCTCGGTGCCGTATTCCTGCCTGAGCTGGCCCAGGTAGTGCTGTATCTGCCCGATACAGAAGGCGATTGAGCGCGGCATCCGCGCATCGAGCACGAGGAACTCCGTGATCCCGCGCGGGTTGGTGTCGCCCGCATGCAGCCAGCGATAGGACCGTTCCGCCGAAACCGAGCGCAGGATGACTTCCCATTGGGCGTTGTCCATCCGGCTGCCCACGAACGCGGCCGACGGCAGGAGCACGTAGTATTTCACGTCAAGAATACGCGCGGTGTTGTCGGCGCGTTCGACAAAGGTGCCCAGTCGCGAAAAGGCAAAGATGTCGTTGCGCAGCATCGTGCCGTGCAGCGCGCCCCGCACCATAGAGATGCGGTTGCGGATCAGGGTCAGCGTGTCGTGCAGGGTGCGCTCCGTCACCGGACGGGCCAGGGCCTGCTTGAACGCAATCCAGCATTCGTTCGTGGCCTCCCAGACCTCGCTGGACAAGGCGGTGCGGACCTGCCGCGCGTTCGAGCGCGCCAGGCCGATCGTGGCCATCACGCAGGACGGGTTGTCGCGGTCCCGCAGCAGGAAGTTGATGACATTCGTCGGATTGTATTCATCGTACTTGGCATCGTAGGCCGCGGCCATGCCGGCGGTCGTCACGATGGATTGCCATTCGTTCGAATCCTCGGCGTCCCGGGTCAGCGCCATATGCCAGCCCGCTTCCAGAAGGCGCGCCGTATTCTCCGTACGCTCGAGATAGCGGAACATCCAGAACAGCCCGCCCGCGGTGCGTCCCAACAGCATGGCTCAGTCCCCCAGCACCCAGGTATCCTTGGTCCCGCCGCCCTGGGACGAGTTCACGACCAGCGACCCTTTCTTCAGCGCCACGCGGGTCAGGCCGCCCGGCGTGATATCGATCCGGTTGGGCGACGCCAGCACGAAGGGCCGCAGATCCACATGGCGCGGGGCCAGTCCGGACTTGGCTAGGATCGGCACGGTCGACAGGGCGAGCGTGGGCTGGGCGATGTAATTGGCGGGCTTGGCGCGCAACTTGGCCTCGAAGGCCGTGCGCTCTTTCTTGCTGGCGGTGGGCCCGATCAGCATGCCGTAGCCGCCCGAGCCATGCACCTCTTTCACCACCAGCTCGCCCAGGTTCTCGAGCACATAGGCCAGCGCGTCCTCTTCCGAACAGCGCCAGGTCGGCACGTTCTTCAGGATCGCCCGTTCGCCGGTGTAGAACTCGATGATATCGGGCATGTAGGAATAAAGCGCCTTGTCATCGGCGATGCCCGTGCCCGGCGCGTTGGCGATGGTGATATTGCCCGCGCGGTAGACATCCATGATCCCCGGCACACCCAGCAGGCTTTCGGGGTTGAAGGTCAGAGGATCGAGATAGGCATCGTCGACGCGCCGGTACAGCACGTCGATCCTCTGGTAGCCTTGGGTCGTGCGCATGGCGACATGACCGTGCTCGATGCGCAGATCCTGGCTTTCGACCAGTTCGGCGCCCATCTGGTCTGCCAGGAAGGCATGTTCGAAATAGGCCGAGTTGTGTATGCCGGGCGTCAGCACCGCCAGCACCGGCGCATCCATGCCGGACCGCGGCGGCGCGCAATCGGACAGCGACCGGCGCAGCAGCTGCGGATAGGCGCTGACGGGGCGGACGTTCATGCGCTGGAACAGCTCGGGGAACATCTGGAGCATCGTCTCGCGGTTCTCGAGCATGTAGGACACGCCCGACGGCGTGCGCACATTGTCCTCGAGGACGAAGAACTCGTTCTCCCCCGTGCGCACGAGGTCCACGCCCGCGATGTGGGTATAGATACCGCCCGGCGGGCTGACCCCGATCATTTCGGGGGTAAAGGCGGCGTTGCCCGTGATGATCTCCTTGGGAATGCGGCCGGCGCGCAGGATCTCCTGGCGGTGGTAGATGTCGTGCAGGAACGCGTTGATCGCGCGCACGCGCTGTTCGATGCCCCGCTCCAACCGCGCCCATTCCCGGGCCGAGATGATGCGCGGCACGATGTCGAAGGGAATGAGCCGCTCGTCGGCCTCGTCCTGGCCATAGACGTTGAAGGTGATGCCGATCCGACGGAAAAACGCCTCGGCTTCGCCCGCCTTGCGCCGTAACCGCTTCACGTCATCCTGGCTGAACCAGTCGAAATAGGATTGGTAGGGTGCCCGCACCCGGTCCGGGCCGAGCATCATTTCATCAAAGCAGGACGGATCGTTTGTCATGACACCACTGTGACAGAGCCGCCGGTCTTGGCAACAGGGCTGTTGGCATAGCCCGCGAGGCGGGGCGGGTGGATCGGTTCGACGCGTTGCAGTCTTGTCATTTCGCTTAAAACTTGTGCAGTGCCGTGGGATTTGGTCGCATGTTGGGCGCGTGCTCAGGGGGCAGCCGGTTCCGCAAGCCCCGACAGCGCGGCCAGCTCGGTCACGATCTCATCGACCCCGGCCCCGGATTTCAGGCTGGCAAAGACGGTCTTGCGCCCACCGCGCATCTTCGCGGCATCGCTGCGCATGGTGTCCAGGTTCGCCCCTACATGAGGCGCCAGGTCCGTCTTGTTCACCACAAGGATGTCCGATTTCGTCAGCGCGGGCCCGCCCTTGCGCGGGATATCCTCGCCCGCGGCGGTGTCGATGACGTAGATCGTAAGGTCCGCCAGTTCCGGGCTGAAAGTGGCTGATAGGTTGTCGCCGCCGGATTCGATCAGGATCACCTCGATCTCCGGGTGGCGGGTCTTCATCTCTTCCACGGCGGCCAGGTTGATCGACGCATCCTCGCGGATCGCCGTGTGCGGGCAACCGCCCGTCTCGACGCCGATGATCCGGTCAAGTGGCAGGATCTGCATGCGCATCAGCGCCTCGGCATCCTCGCGCGTGTAGATATCGTTGGTGATCACACCGATGGAGAACCGGTCGCGTAGCGCCTCGCTCAGGCGCGCGGTAAGAGTCGTCTTGCCGGCGCCGACGGGGCCGCCGATGCCCACGCGCAGGGGTCCGTTCGGGCTTGTCATGTGCGGAATATCCTCGTGGCTTGGGTTTCGTGTTTCATCGCGGCAATGTCCGGCAGAAAAACGGTGCTGCTCAGCGCGTCCATGTCGCCCTCTGCCGTCTCTTCGGCGATACGGCGGCACAGCGGGGTCAGGTCGCGGATCACCGTCTGCCCGTCAGTCTGGCCGATGGGGACAAGCCGCATGGCGACCGTGGCCAGGTTCGCGGCAAAGGCCTGCAGGTAGAACTGGGCGGTCAGCACCTGCGGCAGCCCGGCCAGCTGTGCCGCATGGCCTGCGGCGACCGGATAGGTCAGGGCGGGCAGGGGCCGGTCCAGCAGCGCGCCCGCGATCCGGGCAAAGGCCGCGCCCATCTCTTCGGTCTCGATCCGCCGTTCGCGCGTGGCCGCCAGCGCCCGGGCCGTGGCATCGACGGAAAGCAGCGTTGCGTCATCCGCGGCGTGATATGCCGCGGCGAGAAGGATCGCATCGTTGCGCCCCGATCCGTGCTCCAGCACCTGCGCGATCCACGCCTTGGTCGTGTCCGCGTCGGTCACATCGCCCGCGTCGATGGCCCATTCCAGGCCATGGCTGAAATGAAACCCGCCCACGGGAAACCCTGGCGAGAACCACTGCGCGAGCGTCAGGGCCGGATCAGTGGCTGTGGCCATGGGTGCGTCCGTGGCCATAGGCCCCGCCCTCGGGAGTGAAGGGTTCCGTGACCTCGGCCAGCGTCGCGCCCAGCTTGGTCAGCATGTCCGCCAGCACATGGTCGCGCTGGATCAAGAGCCGCCCGTCCTCGATCTGGCAGGGGGTGTGGCGGTTGCCGATGTGCCAGGCCAGCCGGGTGAGGTTGTCGCCCGTGACTGCCAAGAGCGGCTCGGGCGATGCTTGGATGGCGATTTCCCGGCCCGAAGTGGTGATCAGCACGCCGCCATGGTCCAGCGACGTCGTCTGCGGCAGGTCCACCAACACTTGCGCGCCGGAGGCCATGACCAGCACCTTGCGCCGTAAAAAGCGGTCCTCATAGGTCAGCTGGACCCGGTCAATCGGGTCGGCATGGGCATGGTTGGAATAGTTCTGGGCTGTCAGGGTCATGGTCCAAAACGCAAAGGGCGGTCCCCGGCCGCGGGTGGGGGTGAAGCCCCCGCCCGTGGGGGCGGCCGGGGGCTGCCCGGCCTTGGGGCCGGGTGATACCTGATGGGCTAGTGCCTCGGCACGATTTCTCTACCATTTTTGTAGCTTCGCATGAGCCTCTCGAAAACCTGACGCAAGAGCAAGACATCGGGGACGACTTCTGGCTGGAAAGGATACCGCAAAGCATAGTTGCTTTCGTTTCCGTGCAATTTCGAGAGCTCTTTCAGGAAGGGTTCAAACGTTTGGGTTTAGGCAAAGGCCGCGCCAAATTAGGTATGAAGTCTGGATTGTTTGGAAGGCGATTTTCCGGTGGAACGTACGTTGACGAAAGGTCTTGGTGGACTTGCGTAACAACATGAACCGACTGATCACGGATGGGTTTCGCTTCTTCAGAATTCCATAATTTATATAGCTTGTGCCCGAATTCCTTGCGAATAGACTCTGTAGTTGCGCCTTTACGATCGCGTAGAACCACGGCCTTTAAGAATAGTTCTACCGCGAAGCCGGTCAGTAGCAGAGTTGGCGCAATGAAGTGTTTGGCCGCTACAGGATCATTTCCGTCTAACGTTTCGGCGGCAGCAATGTATGTCAGGGCGTTGTCAAGGTAGCGCTTGCTGGTCTCCATGTTTTCGCCGCTCAAAACAAAAAAAACCTCTGCGCCATGGGCAGCTCGGTCGCGGGCTGGCAGGTCAGCAGCTCTCCGTCCGCGCGCACCTCATAGGTCTCGGGGTGCACCTCGACCTCGGGCATGGCATCGTTCAGGATCAGGTCGGCCTTGCCGATCCCGCGGGTGCCCTGCACCGCGACCGTGTCCTTGGCCAGCCCCAGCGCGGCGCCGATGCCTGCATCCTGTGCCGCAGCACTGACAAAGGTCACGGCCGAGCGTTCGACCGAGCGGCCATAGGCGCCGAACATGGGCCGCGAATAGACCGGCTGCGGCGTCGGGATCGACGCGTTCGGGTCACCCATCTGCGCCATGGCGATGGTGCCGCCCAGCAGCACCATCTCGGGCTTCACCCCGAAGAACGCGGGCGACCAGAGGCACAGATCGGCCCGTTTTCCCACCTCGATGCTGCCGATCTCGTGCGACAGCCCATGGGCGATCGCGGGGTTGATCGTGTATTTCGCGACGTAGCGGCGGACCCGCAGGTTATCGTTCTCGCCCGTCTCCTCCGCCAAGCGCCCGCGCTGTTTCTTCATCTTGTCGGCCGTCTGCCAGGTCCGGATGATCACCTCGCCCACGCGGCCCATGGCTTGGCTGTCGGACGCGATGATCGAAAAGGCGCCCATGTCGTGCAGGATATCCTCGGCCGCGATGGTCTCGCGCCGGATGCGGCTTTCGGCAAAGGCCACATCCTCGGGGATCGACTTGTCCAGGTGATGGCAGACCATGAGCATGTCGAGATGTTCCTCGATCGTGTTCACGGTGAAGGGGCGCGTGGGGTTCGTGGACGAGGGCAGCACATGCGCCTCGCCGCAAATCTTGATGATGTCGGGCGCATGCCCGCCGCCCGCGCCCTCGGTATGGAAGGCGTGGATCGTCCGGCCCTTGATCGCCTTCACGGTGTTCTCGACAAAGCCGCTTTCGTTGAGCGTGTCGGTATGGATCATCACCTGTACGTCCAGTGCATCGGCCACCGACAGGCAGCAGTCGATGGCACCGGGGGTGCTGCCCCAATCCTCGTGCAGCTTGAGCGCGCAGGCCCCGGCCAGCACCTGTTCCTCGAGCGCGGCACGCAGGGACGCGTTGCCCTTGCCCGCAAAGGCCAGGTTCATCGGAAAGGCGTCCGCCGCCTGCATCATCCGCCCGATATGCCAGGGCCCGGGCGTGCAGGTGGTCGCAAGCGTGCCGTGCGCAGGCCCCGTGCCGCCGCCCAGCATGGTGGTCAGGCCGGAATGCAGCGCATCCTCGATCTGTTGCGGGCAGATGAAATGGATATGGCTGTCGAAACCGCCCGCGGTCAGGATGCGCCCCTCGCCCGCGATGGCCTCGGTCCCCGGGCCGACGATGATGTTGACGCCCGGTTGCGTGTCGGGATTGCCCGCCTTGCCGATGGCGGCGATGCGCCCGTCCTTGAGGCCCACATCGGCCTTCACGATGCCCGTATGATCGACGATCAGCGCGTTGGTGATGACCGTGTCGACCGCGCCCTCGGCACGGGTGGTCTGGGCCTGGCCCATCCCGTCGCGGATCACCTTGCCGCCGCCGAACTTGACCTCTTCGCCATAGCCGCCCGCGGCCTCGAAGGTCAGGTCGCGCTCGACCTCGATGATCAGGTCGGTATCGGCCAGCCGCAGCTTGTCGCCCACGGTGGGGCCGAACATAGCGGCGTAATCGGCGCGGGATATGGTGGCGGGCATCAGAGCGCTCCCATGATCTTTTGATTGAACCCGTAGATGCGCCGCGCGCCGCCGATGGGGATCAGTTGCACCTCGCGGCGCTGGCCCGGCTCAAAGCGCACGGCGGTGCCCGCCGCGATGTCGAGCCGCATGCCGCGCGCGGCGTCCCGGTCGAAATCGAGCGCGCTGTTGGCCTCGGCAAAGTGATAGTGGCTGCCCACCTGCACCGGCCGGTCGCCCGTGTTGGCGACCATCAGCGTGATCGCCGTGGCCCCTGCGTTCAGTGTCAGTTCGCCCGGGGCGGGCATCAGCTCGCCGGGGATCATCCGCGCAGGGTCCGCGCGAACCACAGACCGGCACCGCCGATGGCAAAGAGGACGCCCACGATCAACGTGGTGTTCAGCGTCAACTCGGTCTGGACCGTGACCATGGGATGCGGATGCGCGTGGGGCCCGGTATGGGCCAGGGCGGGCACGGCGGAAAGGGCGGCGAGGGCGGTCAGAAGAATGCGCTGCATCGGGGTCTCCTATCGGATCGGGTTGTGAACGGTGACAAGCTTGGTGCCGTCGGGAAAGGTGGCCTCGACCTGGACCTCGTGGATCATCTCGGCCACACCCTCCATGCACTGGTCGCGGGTGATGACCTGGGCACCGGCCCGCATCATGTCGGCCACGCTGCGCCCGTCCCGCGCGCCTTCGACTACCGCATCGGTGATCAGGGCGATGGCTTCGGGGTGGTTCAGCTTCACGCCGCGTGCCAGCCGCTTGCGGGCCACTTCGGCCGCCATGGCGACCATCAGCTTGTCTTTCTCGCGGGGGGTCAGTTTCATGTTACAGCATCCATGGTCTGGGCGGGGCGTTTCGGGTCAGAAGGCGGATCGCCGCCATCAGGGTCTGGCGCAGGGCATAGCCGTCCGGGGCCACGATCCGCGCGGCGATCAGGTCATCCTGCACAAGGCTGGCCCCGGCGCTCTCGGGCAAGAGCGCGCGCAGGGCGTCGAGCTGCGCCTCGGCGGCCGGATGGGCAAAAAGCACCGTGGCCATTCCCCGCCCGCCACCCGAGACGGCCGAAAGGCGCAGATGCGCCTCCAGATCGCCCGACAGACGGATCTGGTCGAGGTAGAGCGGCGCGCCGTCGCGGCGGATCTCGATCCGGTCGTGCAGCTGGCCTGCACGGACCGCCTCGCCCATCGCCGTGCGGCCAAAGACCACCGGCTCGACCACCAGCGCGCTGACGGCGCCGGTCAGCTCGACGGTCAGGCGGCGCCGCAGGGCCGATCCGTCGAACAGGATCAGCTCTTGCGGCAGCCAGGCGACATGCGCCCCGTCGGCCAGGGTCAGCGTCGTGTCGATCCGCCCGGCCTGTCCGTCGAGCGTGCGATAGGCCCGTTCGGCCGCCTGGGTGGTGACGCTTAGGCGCGCACCGGCCTCTGCCGTGATCCGCGTGCGAAAGCGGTCGCCGCCGGTAACGCCACCCGATGTGTTGGTCAGGACAACCTGCATGTCCGGCCCGCGCGGGAAGAGCGCGCGTAGCGACCCGCTGTGGCGCAGGTCCCGGATCGTGGTGCCACGGGGGCCACCACCGACCGACAGAACAACCTCGCCACGCGCGCGCGGCGGGTCGGTCACCTGTCGGGGCAATACGGTCATCGGGCCTGGGTCTCCGGGCGGGCAGGGTCTTTGCCCCTTTTGTCGCCTCTCCCGGTTCGTCCCGTGAGGTGGTGCGCACTGAAATGCAGCGTCAGACGGGCTCAGCTTCGGATAGATGCCTCATTTATAGGCGCTCCGCCCAAATGCTGAGCGGCTTGTTATTCCGCGGCCGCTGCCACTGGCTCGGGTCCGAGCCGCCCGGCGGCCAGGGCGCTCAGCCCCACCAGAAGCGCCGCGGTCCCTAGGCACAGCGCCAGCCCGCCGAACTGGAAGGTCAGGCCGGACAGGACCGTGCCGATAAGACGCCCGGCGGCATTGGCCATGTAGTAGAACCCCACATCCATCGTCACCCGCTCGTCCCGCGTGAAGGCGAGGATCAGGTAGGAATGCAGCGACGAGTTCACCGCGAAGACGCCCCCGAAGGCGAGGAGCCCGGCGACGAGCACCGCCGTCAGCCAGGGCGCCGGGCCGTCCGCGACCAGCGCCGCCGCCGCCAGCCCTGCCGGGATCACGAACAGCATCAGCGCCCAGTGTCTTGCAGCACCGATCAGCTCTGCCTCGGGCCGGTTGGCGGCACGCAAAAGCTTCGGGGCCGAGGCCTGTACCGCGCCGTACAGGATGATCCAGACCGCCATGAAGGTGCCGATCATGAAGAACGCGGCGCGGTTGCCCGCCTCGGACCCGTCGGACAGGACGGCATAGAAGTAGATCGGGATGCCCACGACGAACCACACGTCCCGCGCGCCGAACAGGAACACGCGCGCCGCGCTCAGCCAGTTCACGTTGCGCGACTTCGAAAAGACCTCGGAAAACTTCGCGCCCTTCCGCCCCTTGGGCAGGCCCGACGGCATGGCGATCAGAACCGCCACGAGGATCACCGCCAGAACGGCGGCCATGACCAGCACCGCCCAGACAAAGCCCAGCGTGGCGAGAAGCGCAGCGCCCAGCAGGAAGCCCACGCCCTTGACCGCGTTCTTCGACCCGGTCAGCACCGCCACCCAGCGGAACAGCCCGCCATCCTCTTTGGGGGCCAGAAGCTTCACCGCCGATTTCGACGACATCTTGGCCAGGTCCTTGGCAACGCCCGACGCGCCCTGCACCGCCATCACATAGGCCACCGAGGCACCAAGCGCCCAGCCGGGGTCGAGTTGCGCCAGCGTCAAAAGCGCCAGCACCTGGATGCCAAGCCCCGCATAAAGCGTCGAGGTCAGCCCGAACCGCGCGGCGATCCAGCCTGCCGACAGGTTCGTGACCATGCCCGCGATCTCGTAGAGCACGAACAGATAGGCCAGCTGGATGGG
>CAJXWO010000062.1 GCA_913062865.1 uncultured Paracoccaceae bacterium
TGGAAAACGCCAACCTCTTCCAACTGGGGATCGGTCTGGAGACAGGCGCCCAAGAGGAAGACACCGCCCGCGGTATGCCCGCGGCTGCAAACACCATCTTCGACGACACGCGCGAAGACCATTTCATCCGTCGCGACGGCACCGTTTTTGCGGGCACGCATCTGATAATCGAGGTCGTCAACGGCCACGGTCTGGATGACGAGGACCGCATCCAGCAGGCGTTCCGCGATTGCGTGGACACCTGCGGGGCCACGCTGCTGCACATCCACACCCACAAGTTCTCGCCCCAGGGTGTATCGGGTGTCGCGGTGTTGGCGGAAAGCCATATCAGCGTCCACACCTGGCCCGAGATCGGCTATGGTGCCTTTGACGTGTTCATGTGCGGCGATGCGCGGCCCTGGCTGGCGGTCGACGTGCTGAGCCACGCCTTCGGCACCTCCGATGTGCGCGTAAAGGAACTGAAGCGCGGCGAGGGGCTCGTGACCGAGGCGGGCGTCGCCGCCTGATCCGATACGATCTGACACATGCGCTGCCCCGGGCCCCCGGTCCGGGCGGCCATCGGCATTTTTCGAACGGAGGCCCCATGTCCGACTGGATCCGCGAAAGCCTACATCCCGACTACGCCCAATCCCTGCGCGTGGACGAGATGCTCTATGACAGCGAAACCGATCACCAGCGGCTCAAGGTGTTCCAGAACGGCACCTTCGGGCGCGTCCTGACTCTGGACGACGTGGTGCAGACCACCGAGGGCGACAACGCAATCTACCACGAGATGCTGACCCATGTGCCGATCCTGGCCCATGGCGCGGCGCGGCGCGTGCTGATCGTGGGTGGCGGCGATGGCGGCATGGCGCGCGAGGTCCTGCGCCACCGAACGGTCGAGCATGTCACCATGGTCGAGATCGACGCAGGAGTCGTCGGCTTCTCGAAGGAATATCTGCCCATGCTCAGCCAGGGGGCCTTTGACGACCCACGCCTTGATCTGGTCATCGCGGACGGCGCCGATTTCATGCGCGAGACGGCGGGCGGCTATGACGTGATCATCATCGACAGCACCGATCCCATCGGCCCGGGCGAAGTGCTGTTCACCGACACGTTCTACGGCCATGCCAAGCGGGCGCTGGCCCCCGGCGGCATCCTTGTCACGCAGAACGGCGTGCCCTTCATGCAGGGCGAGGAGCTGACGAACACCATGCGCGCGTTTCAGGCTCTGTTTTCGGATGCCACCTGCTACATAGCGACGGTCCCGACCTATGCGGGCGGACCCATGGCCTTTGGCTGGGGCACCGATGGGGACGCGCGCGCCACGTCAGAGGATGTGCTGAAGGCACGCTTTGACGCGGCCGGGATCGACTGTTTCTACTACACTCCCGCCGTGCACCGGGCGGCCTTTGCCCTGCCCGGCTACGTGGACCGGCTGATGCCGTAACGCGGCCGCGCTCAGACGGCGATCCGTTCGGGCGGGTTGTCGAGCAGCGTTCGCAGGCGGCGCATGGCGGCCTCGAAACTGGCCAGCGTGACATGGGCGTTGACCCCGATACGCACCGCGTGGGGCGCGCGCCCGTCGCGCAGGGCAAATTCATCCGCCGCCCGGATCTGGACGCCCTGCGCCTCTGCCGCACGGCAGAAGGCCCCCGCGCGCCAGCCGCGCGGCAGGCTCAGCCACAGAAACGGCATGGTTGTGCGCCAGCGTAGCTCGTAGCCGCCCAACACGTTGACCGCGACATGGATATAGCGGGTCAGCTCGTCGCAGACCTTGTCCATGATCGCGTAGGTCTCGTCCCGGGTGAGCAGATCGGCGGTGATGTCCGCCAGCGGCTGGGCCAAGCCGAAAAAGCCATGCTCGACCGTGCGCCGCAGCGCCGCGCGCTGGGGTTGCGGCGCGATGGCAAAGCCGATGCGCAGCGCAGGCGTGATCGTCTTGGAGATCGACGACACATACCAGCCCCCCTCGGGCCAGAGCGCGCGGTAACTGAGCCCCTGGGACGGGCCCATGCGATAGCAATCATCCTCGAGGATCTGGACGCCCCGGCGCCGCGCGACGGCCGCGATTTCCTTGCGGCGAGATTCGGGTGTGAAGACGCCCGTAGGGTTGTGCATCTCGGGCGAGGTGCACAGCACCTGGGCATCGTGTTTCCTGGCCAGCTCATCCAGCGCCTCGGGGATCAGGCCCTGGTCGTCCATGGGCACGCCCACCACCTCGGCCCGCAACAGCTGCGCGGCGCGGCGAAAGCCCGGATAGCTCAGCTCTTCGAGCAGCACGACGGGCCGACGCCCCCGCAAGACCGCTTGCATGACCAGAGAAATGCCGCTTTGCCCGCCATGGCTCAGCACCAGGTCCTCGTGTTCGAGCGGGCCCAAGGCCGTGTCCGAGACCCAGCGCAGGATCGCCCGGCGCGCGGGCTCGAAGGCGGGGCGCGACGGGTAGCTCAGCAGATCGACCGGCGGCCGGTCGGCCAGTTTCTGGAACGCTTCGTGGATCAGGGCCACCTGCCCCATATCCGGCAGCTTGGTGGAAAACAGGCTGACCTGGTCCGTTGTCTCGGGGGTGTTGTGCTGACGCCACTTGATGTCGCGCACCCGGTCGCGGGTCCGTTCCGGGTCGGCGACAAAGGTGCCGCGCCCCACCTCGGCGGTCAGAATGCCCTCGTCCGTGAGGATCGTGTAGGCCCGCGCCACGGTGCCCGGCGTCATTCTGAGCGTCCAGGCCAGGTCGCGCACCGGGGGCAGCTTGTCGCCCACGGCCAGCTGGCCCGCGTCAATGGCGCGACGGATGGCTGTGGCCACGCGCCGATACTTGGGGCCAGACGCGGTTTCGACGTCAGCGATCTGAATTGTATCCATCACAATGTTTTGTTGGACCCCGTACAATATGGATTGTATCAACTTATATACGGACATAATCCGCATTGTGTCAATACAATTTGAAAGGACATCCCATGGCACAGACCGATATGACGCTTGACCGGAACCTCGGCTACCTTGCCGCCCGCCCGCTGCCGATCCTGGCGCAGGTTGCCGTCCAGGTCGCGGTCACGGTGGCCAAATGGGATGAACGCCGCCGCACGCGCACAGCGCTTGGTCAATTGGATTCCCACCTCCTGCGGGATGTGGGTCTGTCACGCGACACGGCCCTTCGGGAGGCACGCCGCGCGTTCTGGCAGGGGTAATCCCTGCCCTGCCAGACCTCTTCCTGAGCCGGGGTTCGTCCCCGGCTTTTTTTGTTCCTACCGCTCGGGCGGGATGGAATAGGTCATGCTGGCCCGCGCCACCGGGTCCGCCTGCCCCTCGGAATAGATCAGCACATCGCCCACGGCGAGCACGCGGCCCAGCTTCAACAGCCGTGCCTTGGCGATCAGATCGACGCCCGAGGCCGGTTTGCGCATGAAGTCGATGGAACAATTCGTGGTCACCGCCAGCGCCTTGGGTCCGATCATGGCCAGAACAGCCAGGTAGATCGACACGTCGGCCAGCGCGAACATCGTGGGCCCCGACACCGTGCCGCCCGGGCGCAGATGCTTTTCCATCGTGTTCAGCCGCATGGTGATCTCGTTCTCGGCCACGTCGAGCACCGTGAAATCGCCCGAGACCTGCGGAAACGCCTCGACCATGAAATCCATCAGCGCCTCACGCGACATTTTCAACGGCATGCCTTCCCTCCCTAGTGCGGCCCGCCTAGAGTTGGCCCGAGGAATTTGGGAGGGCAAGATGGCAATTCTGGAACGTCACGACACCGGTGCGGTCGCGCATCTGACCATGAACACACCCGAGCGGCTGAATGCGCTCTCGGACGAGATGCTGGCCGCGCTGCAGGACAGTTTCGACGATCTGGCCGGGGACAGCAGCGTGCGGGCCGTTGTGCTCAAGGGCACGGGCAAGGCGTTCTGCGCGGGCCATGACCTCAAGGAGATGACCCAGGGCCGCCAGGCCGAGGATGGCGGCAAAGCCTATTTCAAGGACCTGTTCGACCGCTGCGCGCAGATGATGACCACCATCCAGACCCTGCCCCAGCCCGTCATTGCCGAGGTCCACGGCATCGCCACCGCTGCGGGCTGCCAGTTGGTCGCCTCTTGCGACATGGCCGTCGCGGCCGAGGGCACGCGCTTTGGCGTGAACGGGGTGAATATCGGACTTTTCTGCTCTACGCCCATGGTGGCGCTCAGCCGCAACATCCCGCGCAAGCACGCCTTCGAGATGCTGACCACCGGCGCCTTCATCGACGCCGCCCGCGCCGCCGAGCTGGGCCTTGTGAACAAGGTCGTGCCCCATGACGCGCTGGCCGCCGAGACCGCGGCCCTGGCCGAGACGGTCGCGGGCAAGCTGGGCGCGGCGGTGCAGATCGGCAAGGCGGCTTTCTACAAGCAGATCGAGATGGGCCTGCACGACGCCTACGCCTACACCGGCGACGTGATGGTCCAGAACATGCTCTACCGCGACACCGAGGAAGGGATCGCGGCCTTTCTGGACAAGCGACCGCCGAATTGGGGCCAGGGCTAGGTGAACAAACCGCCGCCAGACGACAATTGTTTCCAAGCTTGAAACGGGGGTTGCGCCGCTGCACGGGCGCATCGCGTGAAAAGCGCCCGGAACCGTGAAAATCACCGCGCGCGACCGCGAAACGCTTGTTTTTGGCCCGCACCCGACGGAGCATTGCCGTATTTCCGTCTTGTTCGGGGTATGGCGATGCGTATCGGGTTCTTTCTGTTTGCAGCTCTTGTCTGGTCCTTGCCGGCCTCCGCGCAGGATCCGGACCTGCCCCCGCCGCCCGGCGCCGCCGATTTTCCCCGGCACGACGAGGACCGCGTCAGCCTGGGCCGCGCGCTGTTCTTCGACCCGATCCTGTCGGGCAATCGCAACATCTCCTGCGCGACCTGTCATCATCCCACGCTTGGGTCGGGCGACGGGCTGTCGCTGGGCCTGGGCGAAGGGGCCGAGGGGCTGGGCACCGCGCGCCGTGCCATGGCGGCCACGCGCCCCGAACAGCGCATTCCCCGCAACGCGCCCGCGCTCTGGAACCTTGGCGCACGGGATTTCACCGTCCTGTTCCATGACGGGCGGGTCGAACGGGACTCCGAGGCGCCCCACGGCATCCGCATGCCCGAGGGGCGCGCGCTTGAACGGCCCGTCTCTTCGGTGCTGGCCGCGCAAGCCATGCTGCCGATCCTCAGCGCCGACGAGATGGCCGGCCAGCCCGGCGAAAACCCGGTGGCCGACGCCATCGCAGCGGATCGCATCGCGGGGCCCGAGGGGGCATGGGCACTTCTGGCCGCTCGCGTTGCGGCGGTGCCGAGCTACCGCGCCGCCTTTGACTGGCTGGGGGTCGAGCAGCCACTGCACATGACCGATATCGCCGAAACCCTCGCCGCCTTCATCGCCCATGAGTTCCGCGCCACCGACAGCCCGTTCGACCGGCACCTGCGGGGCGAGGCGGGGGCACTCGACCCGGCCCAGACCCGCGGGATGGCCCTGTTCTACGGCAAGGCCGCCTGCGCCGATTGCCATGCTGGGCCGTTCCAGACCGACCACCGCTTTTACGCGATCGGGCTGCCCCAGTTCGGTCCCGGCAAGGACGAGGCGCAGGGCACCTATGCAGACCGCGGCCGCAGCGCCGTGACCGGACGCCCCGAGGACGATTACCGCTTTCGAACACCGTCGTTGCGCAACGTCACGCTGAACGGCCCCTACGACCATAACGGGGCCTATCGCGATCTCGAGGCGATGGTGCGTCACCATCTGGACCCGATCCGCAGCCTCGCGCAATACGACCGTGCTCAGGCCGTTCTGGCCCGCCTGCCCGGACAGACCGATGACTAGGCGGCGATGGACGATCTTGACGAGGTCATGCGCATCGCCCAGGCGATCGAGATCCCGTCCGTGGCGCTGACCGAGGCCGAGATTGCCGACCTCATGGCCTTTCTTGCCGCGTTGACCGACGACACGGCGGCGCGTGGGCGGCTGGGCGCGCCCGAAACCGTGCCCTCGGGCCTGCCGGTCGACCGACCCTGACCCTTTCCAAGCGTGGCCCAATCGCCTATTTCGCGGGACATGACACAAGAGCTTCACATCGTCGGCGGCGGCATGGCCGGATCCGAGGCCGCCTGGCAGGCCGCCAACATGGGCGTGCAGGTCGTGATCCACGAAATGCGCCCCAAGGTCGAAACCTTCGCCCATCGCACCGGCCACCTGGCCGAAATGGTCTGTTCCAACTCCTTCCGTTCGGATGATGACGAACAGAACGCTGTGGGTCTGCTGCATTGGGAAATGCGCGCCGCGAACGGGCTGATCATGGCCATGGCCGACCGCCACCGCCTGCCCGCCGGCAGCGCGCTGGCCGTGGACCGCGACCCGTTTGCCGAAAGCGTGACCGCCGCGCTGACGGCCCATCCGAACATCTGCGTCGAATATGGCGAGATCACCCGCCTGCCCGACAGCGGCCACTGGATCATCGCGACCGGCCCCCTGACCAGCGAAGGGTTGGGGGCCGCCATCGCCGCCGAGACCGGGCAGGACGCACTGGCCTTCTTCGACGCGATCGCCCCCATAGTCTATGCCGACAGCATCGACATGGACGTGGCCTGGCGCCAGTCGCGTTATGACAAGGGCGACACCGAGGAAGAGCGCACCGCCTATCTGAACTGCCCGATGACCCGCGACGAGTACGAGGCCTTCATCGACGCGCTTCTGGCCGCCGACAAGACCGAGTTCCACGAGGGTGAGACGGCAGGCTATTTCGACGGCTGCCTGCCCATCGAGGTCATGGCCGAACGGGGCCGCGAGACCCTGCGCCATGGCCCCATGAAACCCGTGGGGCTGACCAATCCGCACCAGCCGGATGTGAAACCCTGGGCCGTCGTGCAGCTGCGCCGGGACAATGCACTGGGCACGCTCTACAACATCGTAGGCTTCCAGACCAAGATGAAGTACGGCGCACAAACGGATGTTTTCAAAATGATTCCGGGCCTGCGGGATGCGCGCTTTGCCCGTCTGGGCGGCATCCACCGCAACACGTTCCTGAACTCCCCCACGCTGCTTGATGCACAGATGCGCCTGCGCACGCGGCCCCATCTCCGCTTTGCCGGGCAGATCACCGGGGTCGAGGGCTATGTGGAATCCGCCGCAATGGGGCTGCTTGCGGGCCGCATGGCCGCCGCCGAGATCCTGGGCCAGCCGCTCAGCCCTCCGCCCCAGGACAGCGCCATGGGCGCGCTCATCCACCACATCACGGGCGGCGCCGAGGCCAAGACGTTTCAGCCGATGAATGTGAATTTGGGCCTTTTCCGGCCCGTTGACGGTCTCAAGGGCGGGCGGCGTGGCCGCAAGGACCGCTACAAGGCCTATACCGACCGGGCCAAGGCCGCCTGGACCGATTGGCTGTCCGCCACAGCACTGGACGCACGGGCCGCCGAGTGACAAACTGCCCCCATGGCAGGGAAGTTGCTCGACAAGGTCTATGGCGCCAAGTGCACCGACGAGACCCGCGCGCTTTATGACGACTGGGCGGCCAGTTACGACGCCGAGATCGCCGAGAATGGCTATGCCACGCCCCGCCGCTGCGCCGAGGCGCTGGCCGGGTTCGCGGCGGACAAGTCCGCGCCGGTGCTCGATTTCGGCTGCGGTACGGGGCTGTCGGGCCTCGCCCTGCGCGCCGCGGGTTGCGACGTGATCGACGGGCTTGACCTGTCGGAGAACATGCTGGATCAGGCGCGGGCCAAGGGGATCTATCGCAGCCTAGACCTGATCGGTCCGGACGACCCACTGCCTTTTGCCCCCGGCGCTTACGCGGCCATTGCCGCCATCGGTGTGATCGGGGTCGGCGCGGCGCCGCTCGACACGTTCGATCTGCTCATGAACGGGCTTGGCCGGGGTGGACTCTTCGTCTTTTCCTTCAACGATCACGCGTTGCAGCATCCCGAATACGACGCGCGGGTGAACGCGTGGGTCGACCCCGGCGCGGCGCGGCTGCTCTTTCGTGAGCACGGCGATCACCTACCGGGAAAGAACATCAAGTCCATGGTCTATGTGATTGAAAAGAATTGAGCTTCATCACGCGTTTCGCCCCATCTCCCACGGGTCCCCTGCATCTTGGCCACGCCTTTTCCGCGCTCACCGCCCATGACATGGCGTGCGCCGAGGGTGGCATTTTCCACCTGCGCATCGACGATATCGACCAAAGCCGCGCGCGCGCCCAGTGGGAGGATCAGATTTACGACGACCTAGCCTGGCTGGGCCTCGACTGGCCCCGCCCGGTGCGCCGCCAGTCGGACCACCTGCCCGAATACCGCGCCGCGCTCGACCGGCTCACGGCCAAAGGCCTGACCTTCCCCTGCCGCTGCACGCGCCGCGCCATCGAAGAGGCCGCCGCCAATGCGCCCCAGGAAGGCGGGACCGAGTTCGGCCCCGACGGGCGGATCTACCCCGGCACCTGCCGCAACCGTTCCATGGACACGGCCACGCCCGAGGATGTGATCCGCCTCGACATGGCCCGCGCGGTAGACTTGCCAGGCCCAGCCGCTTTCACCGAAACCGGGCCCGAGCACGCAGGCACCCACAGCCTCGATCCGCAGGACCTGATCCAGACCGTGGGCGATGTCGTCCTTGCCCGGCGCGGGATGGGCGCCTCCTACCACCTGTCGGTCGTGGTGGATGACGCCGCACAAGCCATCACCCATGTGGTGCGCGGCGCGGATCTGTTTACCGCGACCCGCATCCATGTGCTGCTGCAACGGCTCCTGGACCTGCCCACGCCCGTCTACCACCATCACCGGCTGATCCGCGACGAGAGCGGCAAACGTCTGGCCAAGCGCGACGATGCCCGCGCCATCGCCACATACCGGGCCGAGGGCAAGACACCGCAGGATATCCGCCGGATGGTCGGTTTACCTGCGTCCTGATCTTCTTCTTGGCAAAAATACCTCAACCCGACCGCGCCGCGGGCAGTGCGCTCAGGTCATGGGCGCCATCAGTTCCACCTCGTCCCCGTCCCGCACGGCGGTGTAGAAACACGACCGGCGGTTGGTGTGGCAGGCGGGGCCTGTCTGATCGACCAGAACCAGCAGGCAGTCCCGGTCGCAATCGACCCGCAGATCGACCAGCTTTTGCACATGGCCCGAGCTTTCGCCCTTGACCCAGAACGCCGCGCGCGACCGCGACCAATAGGTTACGCGCCCGGTCTCCAGCGTCTTGGCCACGGCCTCGGCATTCATCCAGGCCATCATCAGCACCTCGCCGCTGGCATGGTCCTGGGCGATGGCCGGGATCAGGCCCGCCTCGTTGTAGCGCAGCGTCGCAGGGTCGAAGGGCATGGCGGTTTTCCTTTGGATTTCGGTCGCAGGCGCTTAAATATGCGGAAAGCTCAGACAGGACCAGCCATGCCCGCCGATACCGACCTGATCAAGCTCTACTCGCAGCGAATCCTGGCGCTGGCCGCCGATGTGCCGCGGCTGGGGCGGCTCGACGCGCCCGATGCCAGCGTCAAACGCCGCTCGCCGCTGTGCGGGTCGACCGTGACCGTGGACCTGGTGATGCGCGACGGCAAGGTGGCCGACTACGCGCAGGACGTGAAGGCCTGCGCCCTTGGCCAGGCCGCGGCGGCCGTTGTGGGCGCGGCCATCATCGGCGCCACGCGGGACCAGATCGAAACCGCGCGCGATCAGCTCAAGGCGTTGCTCAAATCCGGTGGCCCGGCCCCTGCCGCGCCCTTCGACGGGCTCGAAGTGCTGGCCCCCGCGGCCGAGTACAAGAACCGCCATGCCTCGATCCTCTTGTCGCTCGAAGCCGCCGCCGAGGCCGCGGCAGAGGCCGAGAAGGCCCACTGCGCCTGACCCAATCCTGACCCCGGACAAAAAAACCGCCGCGCGTCACTGGGACGGCGGCGGTCAGGGGCATCTCCTGCATCCATGCGACCGGGTCCGAAAGGGCGTTGCGAACACCCAAGAGAACCGGGGACAGGCAGAAACGGTCTCAGCGCATCAGAGTTGGGGACAGGATGCGTGGGCCGGTCGCGGCAGGAAACGCTGGCAGATCAGGCAAGTCCCGGCAGGTGAAGGGCGGCCAGCAGCATGACGACCAGGGCCGCCGCGCCCACCGCATCTTCGAGGAGCGTATGGCGCGAACGGGTCAGGGCAGAGCGGATCTGGGTCATCATGGCGGGGCCTCCTCCTGGGCAAGTGCAACGTCGTGTTAACGCTTTGTTCTCATATTCTGCCCGCCATGTAAAGAACTTTTTGAGAACATTCGCGAACAAAGTGGAACGTCGTCAGCCGACCCCGATCAGCTTGATCGCCCGGTCCTGCTCCATCAGCCACAACAGAAGGCGCGCCGCCTGCCCCCGGTCGCTTTGCAGCTCCGGGTCCTCGGCCAGCAATTTGCGCGCATCGCTTTGCGCCACTTCCATCAGCGCGGCCTGATGTTCCATGTCCGCCACCCGGAACCGGGGCAGCCCCGATTGCGCGGTGCCGATCAGGTCACCTGCGCCGCGCATCTCCAGGTCGGTTTCGGCAATGCGGAACCCGTCTTCGGTCTCGCGCAGGACGGTCAGGCGTTGGCGCGCGGTCTCGCTCAGCGGCGGGCGGTACATCAAAAGGCAGGTCGAGGCCGCCTCGCCCCGCCCCACCCGGCCACGCAACTGGTGCAGCTGCGCCAGGCCGAAGATCTCGGCCCGCTCGATCACCATGATCGTGGCATTGGGCACGTTCACGCCAACCTCGATCACCGTGGTGGCCACCAGCACTGCAGTCTCGCCCGCCTCGAAGCGCGCCATGGCCGCGTCTTTCTCGCCAGGCGGCATCTGGCCATGGACCAGCCCCACGCGCCCTTCGCCCAGGGCCGCGCGCAGGTGCTTGAACCGGTCCTCGGCCGCGGTCAGGTCTACCGCCTCGCTTTCCTCGACCAGCGGGCAGACCCAATAGGCCTGCCGTCCGTCGGCGATGGCCCCGCGCAGGTGATCGACCACCTCGCCCATCCGCTCGGTCGAGACGAGCGCGGTGGTGATAGGCTTCCGCCCCGGCGGCTTTTCGTCCAGCACCGACACATCCATATCGCCGTACTGCGCCAGTGCCAGGCTGCGCGGAATCGGCGTCGCGGTCATGACCAGCACATCGACCGCGTGGCCCTTTTGCCCCAGCTCCAGCCGTTGTGTCACGCCGAAGCGGTGCTGTTCGTCGATCACCGCAAGCCGCAGGTCGTGGAATGCCACATCCTTCTGGAACACCGCATGGGTGCCCACGAGCATCTGGATCTCGCCCGCGGCGAGCGCGGCGAGCTTGTCGCGCCGCCCCGTGCCCTTGTCGCGGCCGGTCAGGATGTCGAGCCGCACGCCCGCCGCCTCGGCAAGCGGGCGCAACCCCTCCATATGCTGGCGGGCGAGGATTTCCGTCGGTGCCATCATCACCCCTTGCGCGCCCGCCTCGACCGCGATCAGCAGCGCCATGAAGGCCACAAGCGTCTTGCCCGCGCCCACATCGCCCTGCACCAGCCGGTTCATGCGCAGCGGCGCGGCCATGTCATTGGCGATTTCATCGACCGCGCGGGTCTGGGCACCCGTGAGGGCAAAGGGCAGGCTTTCCAACACCTTGGCCTGCAAAGCGCCCGTACCCTTGGTCACATATCCCTTGGCGCGGCGGCGGCGCAGGCGGGCCAATCCCAGGGTCAGCTGGTGCGCCATGAACTCGTCATAGGCCAGCCTGACCCGCGCGGGCGCGACCGGGGCCAGGTCGGCCTGGGTTTCGGGCGCATGGGCGTCCTCGAGTGCGGTGCGCCAGTCGGGCCAGCCCTCGCGCGCCTTTTGCGTGGGGTCGATCCATTCAGGCAGGTCAGGCGCCAAGGCAAGCGCGCCCGCCGCCGCTCGGGCCATCAGGCGTTGGCTGACGCCGTGGGTCAGCGGGTAGACGGGCTCGAAGGCCGGGATCGTCTCGGCCTCGGCCGGGGGCACGACGTGATCGGGATGCACGATCTGGGCCATGCCGTCGAAATGGTCGATCTTGCCCGACACCACGCGCCGTTGGCCCCAGGGCAGAAGCCGCGAGAGATAGTCGGCGCGGGCATGGAAATAGACCAGTGTGAACTCGGTCCCGGCATCCTGCACATGGATGCGGTAGGCTCCGCCCTTGGAGCGTGGCGGGCGGTGCGTGCCCACGACGACCTCGACCGTCACGACTGTGCCCGGGGGCAGGTCGCGGATCGTGTCGCGCCGCTGCCGGTCGATGCCCGCATAGGGCAGCGTGAAGAGCAGATCGCGCGGCTTTTCAATCTGCAACTGCCCGAGATGCTGCGCGGTCTTGGGCCCCACACCGTCCAGCTTGGTCAGATCCCCGAAAAGCGGGAACAGGATTTCCGGGCGGCCGGTCATGCCTGCCCAATCAGCGCCAGCCAGCCGTCTTCGTCGATCATCTCAATGCCCAGCTCTTCGGCTTTCTTGGCTTTTGAGCCCGCGCCGGGGCCGGCGACCACCAGGTCGGTCTTGGCTGACACGGAGCCCGAGACCTTGGCCCCCAGCGCCTCGGCCCGCGCCTTGGCCTCGGCCCGGGTCATCTTTTCAAGCGATCCGGTGAAGACGACCGTCTTGCCCGCAACGGGGCTGTCGCTGGTCTGGGGCGCGGCGGCGGCCTCGATCTCGAGCATGGCCGCCAGCCGGTCGATCGAGGCGCGCTCGGCCTCTTGGCTCATGGTGGTGACAAGGGCTTCGGCCAGCGTGTCGCCGATCCCGTCAATACCGGTGATCTCGGCCCAATGGGGGCTGTCGGGCAGCGCAGCCTTGCGCGCCTTGGCGTCGGTGGCGGCAAAGGCGGGCTCTGCCGCGGCGCCGTCAACAGCGGTGGTCAGCGCCTCCCAGGTGCCGAAATGACGGGCGAGCGTGGCGGCGGCGACCTCGCCCAGATGGCGGATGCCAAGGGCGAATAGAAGCCGTTGAAGCGGAATTTTTCGCTTTCCCTCAATGGCTTCAAACAGATTGTTCGCGCTTTTCTCGCCCCAGCCCTCGCGGTTTTTGAGCTGCTGTAACCCGCTGCCGTAACGGTCGCGCAGGGTGAAGATATCGGCCGGTTCCGCGATCCAGCCATCGGCGTAGAATTCCTCCACGAGCTTCGATCCCAGCCCTTCGATGTCGAACGCGGCGCGGCTGACGAAATGTTTCAGCTTTTCAACGGCCTGCGCGGGACAGATGAGGCCGCCGGTGCAGCGGTGGACCGCGTCGCCCTCTTCGCGGATGGCGTCCGATCCACATTCGGGACAGGTGGTCGGGAAGGCGTAGGGCACCGCGTCTTCGGGGCGTTTCGACAGGTCCACATCGGCCAGTTTCGGGATCACGTCGCCCGCGCGGTAGACCTGCACCCAGTCGCCCACGCGGATATCCTTGCCATCGCGGATGGGCTGGCCATTGGCATCGCGGCCCGCGATGTAATCCTCGTTATGCAGCGTGGCGTTCGACACGACCACGCCGCCCACCGTCACCGGGGTCAGCCGCGCCACGGGGCTAAGCGCGCCGGTGCGTCCGACCTGGATGTCGATCGCCTCGAGCCGGGTCCAGGCCAGCTCGGCCGGGAACTTGTGCGCGATGGCCCAGCGGGGTGTGGTCGAGCGGAAGCCAAGACGCTCCTGATAGGACAGGTCATCGACCTTGTAGACCACGCCGTCGATATCGTAGCCGAGCGTTGCGCGTTGCGCCTCGATCTTTCGGTACTGGGCCAGCATCTGGGCGGGCCCGTCGCACCGTTCGGTCAGCGGGTTGGTCTGGAAGCCCAGCGTTTCCAGCCGCCCAATGGCCCCCATCTGCGTGTCGGCCAGCGGGTCGGACAGCTCTCCCCAGCTATAGGCGAAAAAGCGCAGGGGCCGCGATTTGGTGATCGTGGCGTCCAGCTGGCGCAGGGATCCGGCGGCGGCGTTGCGCGGGTTGGCAAAGGTCTTTTGGCCCGCCGCAGCCTGGCGGGCATTCAGCGCCTCGAAATCGGCGCGGCTCATATAAACCTCGCCCCGCACCTCGATGATTGCAGGCGCGCCGGTCAGGCGGTCGGGGATGTCGTCTATGGTGCGCGCGTTCTCGGTGACATTCTCGCCCACGCTGCCATCGCCGCGGGTGGCCGCCTGGACCAGCTTTCCGTCCTCGTAGCGCAGGGACAGCGACAGCCCGTCGATCTTTGGCTCGGCTGTATAGGCCAGGGGCGCGTCAGCATCGAGGCCCAGGTAGCGGCGGATGCGGGTATCGAACTCGGCGATCTCGGCGTCGTCGAAGGCGTTCGAGAGCGACATCATGCGCACCGTATGGGTCACCTTGGCAAAGCCGTCGGCGGGCGCGGCGCCCACTCGCTCGCTGGGGCTGTCGGCGCGTTTCAGGGCCGGAAAGCGCGCCTCGATTGCGGCATTACGGCGCTTGAGCGCGTCATACTCAGCGTCCGGCATGACCGGCGCATCGTCCTGGTGATAGGCGCGGTCGGCGGCATCAAGCGCAGCGGCTAGACGATCAAGCTCGGCCTGCGCCTGTGGCTCGGTCAGGCGGTCGACGTCAATGGCGGACGCGTCATGCGCCCGATCCTTCCCAGACCGCTCTGCCCCCGCCTGCTCTGCCATCGCCCGCTCTCCCGGTTCGGAACACAGAGCAAGTGATAGGCGGCAGTACACGAGCCGTCCAGCCCGGTACGGGACAGGTCAGCACGGGACGCGCGCCCCGGTCAGGCCCCCATGGCGATCTGGCGACCCTCTTCGATCGGCTGTGGATCGCGCAGGACATAGCCGCGGCCCCAGACGGTTTCGATGCAGCTGTCCTCGCCCGTGGCCTGGGCGAGTTTCTTGCGCAGCTTACAGATGAAGACGTCGATGATCTTGAGTTCGGGTTCGTCCATGCCGCCGTAGAGATGGTTCAGGAACATCTCTTTCGTGAGCGTTGTGCCCTTGCGCAGCGACAGCAGCTCGAATATCTGGTACTCCTTGCCGGTCAGGTGGACGGGCGCGCCGTCCACGTCTACGGTCTTGGCATCGAGGTTCACGCTGATCCGCCCGGTGCGAATGACGGATTGGCTGTGGCCCTTGGAGCGGCGGATGATCGCGTGGATGCGCGCCACCAGCTCGTCCCGGTGAAACGGTTTCGTCAGGTAGTCGTCGGCGCCGAAGCCAAAGCCCTTGAGCTTGCTTTCGGTATCATCCTCGCCGCTGAGGATCAGGATCGGCGTCTCGATCTTGGCCAGGCGCAGCTGACGCAGCACTTCGTGACCGGTCATATCGGGCAGGTTCAGGTCCAGCAGGATCAGGTCGTAATCATACAGCTTGGCAAGATCGACCCCTTCCTCGCCCAGATCGGTTGCATACACATTCAAATTCGCATGGGTCAGCATCATCTGGATGCTTTTCGAGGTCGTCGGATCGTCTTCCACCAGCAGCACGCGCATATTGCCTAGTCTCCATCTCCGGGTTCGGTCGGGTCACACTATGTGCAAAACAAGTTAACCTTGGGTTACCTGACGCTGTTTTGCATCATGCAACCTATGGTTGTCTATACTTTTGTAGAGCGGTTGCCTCTAACGCGTCTTCCCCATGCCGGGCGACCGAGGTCACCCAGTGCAAGAACTCCTCTTCGCTCAGCCCGTAGCGCTCCAGCGCCTCTTCACGGTCGATCAGCCCGTAGGCCACGCCCCGCACGACGGCGGCCTTGCGCGAGGCCACCCATCGCGTGGTATCTTCTGGGGGCAGATCCGCACGTGTCATCACACGCCCGTCGGGCAGCGCAGGTGAATCGCACTTGAGCTTTGACAGTTGTGCAGAACTGGATTCTTGAGGTTTCATCATCAGATGGAGCTTCGAG
>CAJXWO010000063.1 GCA_913062865.1 uncultured Paracoccaceae bacterium
GCCCGTGACGTGCAGGGGATCCTCCAGCGCTACAAGTCGCTGCAGGACATCATCGCGATCCTCGGCATGGACGAACTGTCGGAAGAGGACAAGCTGACCGTGGCCCGTGCCCGGAAGATCCAGCGCTTCCTGTCGCAGCCCTTCGACGTGGCCAAGGTCTTTACCGGCTCCGACGGCATCCAGGTGCCGCTCGAGGACACGATCAAGTCGTTCAAGGCGGTCGTGGCCGGTGAGTACGACCACCTGCCCGAAGGCGCCTTCTACATGGTCGGCGGCATCGACGACGTGGTCGCCAAGGCGGAAAAGATGGCTGCCGAGGCAGCCTGATAGAGCCCAAGGAGGCCTGAATGGCTGAAACAATGCAATTCGACCTGGTCAGCCCGGAGCGTCGCCTCGCGTCGCTTCAGGCCGCCTCGGTGCGCATTCCGGGGGCCGAGGGCGACATGACGGCGATGCCGTCGCACGCGCCCACGATCACCACCCTGCGCCCCGGCATCCTCGAGGTCAGCGGCCCTGAGGGTGACGCCGATTACGTCGTCACCGGTGGCTTCGCCGAAATCGGCGAGGCCGGCGTGACCGTCCTGGCCGAGCGTGCGATCCCGCGCGCCGAGATGACCCAAGAGCAATATAGCGACCTTTTGGCGGAGGCCCGTTCGGCCCATGACAAGGCCAAGGAAACCTTCCAGAACGAGCCCGGCCCCGTCGATGACGCGGCCAAGCTTCTGTCTGACATGGTTGCGATCGGGGATCACATCGGCCTGTCGTCGACCTGATCCTGTCTGCGGATGTTAACGAAATGGGCCCCTTCGAGGGCCCATTTTCTTTTTTCGGGCCTATTTCCGGCCCAATCCCGTGTATTGTCCTTGAACCGGAATATTGTCACCGGCTGATTTGATGAAACGACTGCGCAACCATTGCATCGGGATCGACCAGGGCGATGTCCTGATCTTTTCCGATTTCGACACCGGCGGCCCTATGTGGACCGCCGAGGGCCCGCGTGAAAGCCGTAGGCCGGTGCGGTTCTCGGAAAACTTCCGCAAGCCGCCCGCAGTGCACGTGTCGCTGTCGCTTTGGGACGTGGACAATTCCTCGAACACCCGGGCCGAGGTCACGGCTGACACTGTCACCGAAGCGGGGTTCGACCTGGTGTTCCGCACATGGGGCAACACCCGCGTCGCGCGCGTTCGGATGAACTGGATGGCCATCGGCGAGCTGCGCCATGCCGACGAGTGGGATTTGTATTAAAAAGCGCAGAGGTCCTGCGACGGCGCAAGGTGCAGCGGGTGGCCCCCCCGTAATCGCAGACTTACAGGTGCCGACAGCAACCCTGTCCCGGGCCTGACCCGGGACCTCTGGCCCTGCCCGTAACCCGTCAGCTCAGAAAGAAGCCTTCATAGATCGGCTCCAGCGTCTCGGTCTCGAACAGCGACGACACTGACGTGCCGTTCCAGATGTTCAGGATCGCCTGGGCGAACATGGGCGCGGTGGGCAGGATGCGCACCTTCTCGCAGGCCTTGACCGGATCGGCGGCCTCGATCGAGTCGGTGATGACCATGGATTTCAGGACCGAGTCGGTGATCCGCTCCACCGCCGGGCCGCTCAGAACGCCGTGGCTGGTGTAGGCATGGACCTCGGTCGCGCCTGCATCGCTCAGCACGCCCGCCGCCTTGCACAGCGTGCCGGCGGTGTCGCAGATGTCGTCGACGATGATGCAACGGCGGCCAGACACGTCACCGATCACGGTCATCTCGGCCACTTCGCCCGGTTTCTCGCGCCGCTTGTCCACGATGGCGAGCGGCACGCCGATCCGCTGCGCCAGTTCGCGCGCGCGGGCCACCCCGCCCACATCGGGCGACACGATCATCACGTCATCGAGCGTCTTGAACTGGTGGCGCACATCCAGCGCGAAGATGGGTGACGCATAAAGGTTGTCGACCGGGATATCGAAAAAGCCCTGGATCTGGGCGGCGTGCAGATCCATCGTCAGCACCCGCTCGATGCCCGCGCCCACCAGCATGTTGGCCACAAGCTTGGCGCTGATCGGCGTGCGTGCCTTGGCCCGGCGGTCCTGGCGGGCATAGCCGAAATAGGGGATCACGGCGGTGATGCGCGCGGCCGAGGATCGGCGCAGCGCGTCCGACATGATCAGAAGCTCCATCAGGTTGTCGTTCGCGGGGTTCGACGTGGGCTGGATGACGAACATGTCCTCGCCGCGCACGTTCTCGTAGACCTCGACAAAAATTTCCTGGTCGTTGAACCGTTCGACCCGGGCATCCACCAGCCCCACATTCATGCCGCGATGCATCGACATCCGCCGGGCAATGGCGCTGGCAAGCGGCATGTTGGCATTTCCGGCAATAAGCTTGGGTTCTTGGAGTGTCGGCATCTGAGGGCTGTCCCGGCTGGCGTCATTGGATGACAGATTCGTAACGTTGACACCGCTTAGCACGCGGCTACGGTCGGGCAAAGCCAACGGGGGAGCGCACGACGGATGGCCCGGATCGACTATTATTTCTCGACGATTTCGCCTTACACCTACCTGGCGGGCACAGAGCTGGAAGAGATCGCCGCGCGCCACGACGCCGAGGTGGTCTATCGCCCCTTCGACATCATGGCGGCCTTTCCCCGCACCGGCGGGCTGCCCGTGTCCGAGCGTCACCCGTCCCGCAATGATTATCGCGCGCAGGATCTGCCGCGGCAGGCGAAAAAGCGCGGCATGCCCCTGGTCCTGAAACCGGCCCATTGGCCCACCAATGCCGCGCCCTCGTCCTACGCGATCATCGCGGCCCAATCGTCCGGGGGCGGCGATATGGGCGCGCTGGTGCACAGCCTCTTGCGCGCCTGCTGGGCCGAGGACAAGGACATCGCGCAGGATGACGTGATCCGCGCTTGCCTGTCCGAAGCGGGTTTTGACCCGGGGCTGGCCGACAGCGGCCTTCTGGCCGGGGCCGAGACCTATGCGGCGAACCTCGAAGACGCGGTGGCGGCGGGCGTGTTCGGATCGCCCTTCTACATCACCGGGGACGGACAGAAATTCTGGGGCCAGGACAGGCTCGAGGATCTGGACCTGCATCTCGCGGGCACGCTCTGATGGGTCAGGCCACCTGCGCGGGTCTAAGCGTCCACTGGTCGAGTTTCGGCACCGGCCCGCGCCCGGCCCTGTTCCTGCATTGCTCGCTGGCCCATTCCGGGGCCTGGACGCGGATGGCCACGCATCTCTCCGACCGGCTGAGCATCACCGCACCGGACCTTCCAAGCCATGGCAAGACCGAGCGCTGGACGCCCGGGATGGGCGACTATCATGATGTCAGCACCGCCGTGGCCGAGACGTTCCTGGACGGCCCCATGGACCTTGTCGGGCATTCCTTCGGCGCCACCGTCGCGCTGCGCCTGGCCGTGATGCATCCCGCGCGGGTGCGCAGCCTGACGCTGATCGAGCCCGTGTTCTTTGCCGCCGCCCGGCGCTACGCGCCCGAGATCGCGGCGGCGTATGATGCCACCATCGCGCCTTTCGACGCTGCATGGCAGGCGGGCGACCGGACCCGCGCGGCGCAGGTCTTTACCGATCTGTGGGGCGGGGCCGGGGGCTGGGCTGCGCTGCCCGACGCCATGAAAGACGCCTTTGCCCGCCAGATCGACATCGTCGCGGCCAGCGGGCCCGCGCTTTTCGACGATCACGCGGGGCTCTTGTCGCCCGGCGTGCTGGACCGTGTCACCATGCCCACGCTGCTGGTCGAAGGGTCCGAAAGCCTGCCGATCATCGCGGCAGTCAATGATGCGCTGCTACGGGAACTGCCCGCGGCCCGGCGCGCCATCGTGACCGGGGCCGGGCATATGGCCCCCATCTCGCATCCCGCGCCCGTGGCACAGGCGGTTGCAGAGCATCTGGACCGGGCCGGCGCTGTGGCCTAGCCCCTCGGTCTAGCCCTTTGCGACCGCGACAAACCTGTCGACCTCGGCCTCGGTCGTGGCCCAGTTGCAGACCAGCCGGCCCATCTGGATCTCGTCCGGGTCGCCCGGGCCATCCTCGCCCCAAATGTAATAGACCGCCCCGGCCTCTTTCAGGCGCTGATGCATCGCACGGGGCATGTCGACGAACATCATGTTGCCCTGCGGGTCGCCATGAATGGCCACGCCCGGCAGGTCTGCGAGCCCGTCCCGCAGCCGTGCGGCAGCGGCATTGGCCGCGCGCGCGAGGTCCAGCCACAACCCGTCCGTCAAGTAGGCATCCATCTGGGCCGACAGGTAGCGGTGTTTCGAGAACAGGTGCCCGCCCCGTTTGCGCCGGTATTCGAACTCCATGGCCTTGTCGGGGTCGAAGAACACCACCGCCTCGACCCCCGGGCAACCGTTCTTGGTCCCGCCGAAGGACACCGCGTCGACCCCCAGCTTCCACGTCATCTCGGCCGGGCTGCACCCCAGCGCGACAAGCCCGTTCGCAAAGCGCGCGCCGTCCAGATGCACGGGCAGGCCGTACTCCTTGGCCACGGCCGTCAGCGCCGCCAGCTCATCGAGCGTGTAGACCCCGCCCCGCTCGGTCACTTGGGTGATCGACACCGGCCCGCGCTGGGGCCCGTGCACGCCGCGCACCTCTTCGGCCAGGATCGCCGCGCGCAGCGCCTCGGGCGTCATCTTGTCCCCGCCGGGCACCAGGGTCAGCTTGGCCCCGCCGGTGTAGAACTCAGGGGAGTTGCACTCGTCCTCGTGGATATGGGCAACGGGCGAGCAGAACACCGTCTGCCAGGGCTGGCACAGCGTCGCCAGCGCCAGCACGTTCGCGGTGGTGCCCGTGGCCACGAGGTAGACCGCCGCCTCGGGCGCCTCGAAGGCCGCGCGGACCTTGTCGCGCACGCGGTCCATGATCGGATCGGCGCCATAGGGCATGGCATAGCCGTCATTGGCGGCCACCATCGCGTCCATGATCGCGGGGTGGCCGGGGCCTGCATTGTCAGAGGCAAAGAACATCAAAGCGGCTCCTCGATTATATGGTCTTCCCAGTCGTCATCTGGCGTCACCGCCTCGGACACGGTCATGTCCTTCACCGACACGCCCGCGTCATGGACCGACCCGGGCTCACCGGTGATCAGCGGATGCCAATCGTAAAGCGGGCGGCCCTCGTAGAGCAGCCGGTAGGCGCAGGTCTGGGGCAGCCAGTACATATGCCGCTCCAGCGTGGCCGCGTCCAGCACGATGCATTCAGGCACATAGGCGTGCCGCGTGTCGTAGGACGCGCAGCGGCAGGTGCTGTCATCGAACAGCTTGCAGGCCACGCGGGTCAGCGCGACCTCGCCCGTCTCTTCGTCTTCAAGCTTGTTCAGGCAGCATTTGCCGCAGCCGTCGCACAGCGCCTCCCACTCGGCGCGGGTCATGGCGCGCAGCGGTACGGTCTCCCAGAACCGGGGGCGCAGGCTGTCGGTCCCGGCGCCGGTCACAGCGCCTCCAGGATCGTGCGGGCCCGGGCGCAATCGGCATCCATCTGGGTGATGAGCGCCTCGAGACCGTCGAACTTTTCCTCACCCCGCAGGAACGCGACCAGCGCCACCGACAGGGTCGCGCCGTAAAGATCGCCCGAGAAATCGAACAGGAAGGTTTCGATATTCGGCTGGTTCTCTCCGAACATCGGCCGCACGCCGACCGAGGCCGCGCCGTGATAACTGCCCTTGTGCGGCCCGTCGCGCACATCCACGAGCACTGCATAGACACCGAAGCGCGGCGGGTGCAGCCCGTCGATGGACATGTTCGCCGTGGGATAGCCCAGTTCGCGCCCGCGCTGTTCGCCGCCGATCACCGGGCCTTCGATCCGGTGCCAATGGCCCAGCATCTCTGCGGCATCCCGCGGCCGCCCGTCGCTCAGCGCCTGCCGGATCGAGGTGGACGAGACGTTGAGCGCGCCCGCCCGCAGGATCGGGGCCGCGGTCACGCCGAACCCCATCGCTGCCCCGAACGCGCGCAGCTCGTCGATGCCGCCCGCGCGGCCCTTGCCAAAGCGGAAATCCTCGCCCACGACCACATGGGTCAGGCCCAGACCGTCTGCGATGACCTTTTGCGCAAAGCCTTCCGGGCTGAGCGCGGCCAGCGCGGCGTTGAAATTCAGCTGGTAAAGCCGCTCCACCCCCAGCTTTTCCAGCCGGCTGGCCCGTGCCGTGGGCCCGGTCAGGCGAAAGGGCGGGGCGTCGGGCGCGAAATACTCGCGCGGATGGGGCTCGAATGTCAGAATGCCCAGGGGCGCGCCGGTGCGCTGCGCCTCGGTCCGGGCGATGTCGATGACCGACAGGTGTCCCAGATGGACCCCGTCGAAATTGCCGATGGCCACGCTGGCCCCGCGATCCTGCGGCTCGACATATTGATAGTCACGGACGATGCGCATGGGGGGTGCGTAGCCGCCCGGGCGGGCCCTCGCAAGTCCGAACCGCGCGGTGCGGCGACGGTCCGTTCACACCTGCGCGCTATCCCTTGGCCCGATCGATCCTTCGGCCCGGCGCCTGCGCGCGGGGCCGTCGTAGCCACAGGACAGGAGCTGCGGGTGCGCGCCGAACCGGGAAGTTGTTCGGGGCCGGGCCACGCGGCCATGCGATCCGGACCCGTCTGCGGGGGTGCGTCCCCCGTTCCGTGATGCCTGACCCGGCGGCGCCGCCACTCTTTTATACGAACCGGATGCCCAGGCCCCGGACATGAAAAAACCCGCCGCCCCGATAGGGGCCAGCGGGCCATTCGGCGTGCCTTGCCGGGATCAGTCGAACTTGCGCGACGGGGCCAACACCGTGGCCTCGCCAATGAGAACCTTCTTGCCATCCACAAGGCAGCGGCAATCAAGCTTCACCCGGCGCTTGCCATGGTCGATATCGACCACCTCGACCTGCGCCTCGACCATGTCGCCGGGGCGCACGGGGGCCAGGAACTTGAGCGTCTGACCCATGTAGACCGTGCCATGGCCCGGCAGCTGTTCGCCGATCACGGCCGAGATCAGGCCCGCGGTCAGCATGCCATGGGCAATGCGCCCCTCAAAGATCGTGTCCTGGGCGTAATCGTCATCCAGATGCACCGGGTTCCGGTCGGTCGAGACCTGGGCGAACATCTCGATATCCTGGTCGGTGACCAATTTGCGCAGGTGGCGGACCATCCCCATCTCGATATCTTCGATGCAGATCGTGCCGCGTGGCAGGTTGTCCAACATCCGGTCCTCCGGGAATCGCATGAGTAATAAAGCGACGCTTTGGCGCCATGTTGAGCAACTTTATTACTTTGCGACCGCAGAAAAGCAACCCCCTTTTCCGCCCGGGCAGGTCTTTCCGGCAGGGTGCTGCACCCGGGCTGCAAAGCATGGCTCGAAAGCCCGCGCTCTGCCGGCGCGACTTAACCGTCCCGTCCCGGCTCGTCCGGATTGCTGGAGAACAGCGCGATCTTGTTGCCCTGAGGGTCGCGCAGGTAGCCGACATAGAAACGTGGGCCGTAAGCGGCCCGAAAGCCCGGCGCGCCGTCGTCGGTCCCTCCGGCCGCCAGCCCGGCGGCATGCAGCGCGCGCACCTGGTGTTGCCTGCGCGCCTCGAAGGCCACCATCACCCCGTTTCCGGCCGTGGCCGGGTGCCCGTCAAAGGTCGGTTTGACGTAGAAATCCGGGTGCACCGGGGCCTCGCTGGGCGGGACGGGCAGGGTAAAACTCAGCCCCTCGGGCCCCTCGGTCAGCCCATAACCCAGCGCGGGCAGAAAGGCGGAGTAGAACCGTTTGGCAGCCGCCATGTCATCGGCACCGAAGGTGACATAGGCGATCATGCGGCGCGCGCCCTAGCGCAGCTGACCCATGGCGAATTGCGGCGCGACGGTTTCCTGCGCCAGGTACGCCTCGAGCGCGTCCGGATCGGGCTGGCGGTCGGTCTTCGTCTCTTCGGCGGCCAACCCGCCCGAGATGAAAACCGCGTCCAAATCCTCGCCCATGGCCCCGCGGATATCGGTCTGCGCGCCGTCGCCGATGGCAAGAATCCGGCTGTCGGGCACGTCCCGGCCCAGATCGGCCAGGCGGCGGCGGGCAAGGTCATAGATCGGCGGGTGGGGCTTGCCGAAATACAGGCTCTCGCCCCCCATCTCGGTATAAAGCCGCGCCAGCGCGCCCGCGCACCATTCCCGCGTCTCGCCCCGGTCGACGACGATATCGGGGTTCGCGCACAAGAGTTTCAGCCCCTTCTGCTTGGCATAGAGGAAATCGGGCCGGTTCACATCCGGGTCGGCATGGGGATCGAAGGGCCCGCAGCAGACGATGCCCTCGGCCTCTTTCAGATCGACCCGCGTGATCTCGACCGGGTCGGCGACCACCTGCAGGGGCTCGAAAAAGCTTTCATCATGGGCCTCGCCCATGAACCAGACCTTGCGGCCCACGACGCCGCGATACATCGCCGCCCGGGCGCTGTCGCCGCTGGTGGCGATGGTATCCCAGGCGTCGCGCGCCACGCCCAGACGGTCCAGCTGCTTTTCCACCTGCGCCCGCCCGCGCGGGGCGTTGGTGACCAAGACGACCGCCCCGCCGGTGTCCCGCCGATAGGCCTGCAGCGCCGCCACCGCGTCGGGCAGGGCCGCCACGCCATTGTGCACGCAGCCCCAAAGATCGACGAAGAGCGCGTCGTACTGGGCCGAGATATCGCTGAGCGCGTCGATGATGCGGGTCATGGGGGGATCCTGTCGTGGCTGGGCTCGTGCCGCCTGACTAGCCTGTGCGCGCGCCATGCGAAAGCCCCCGGGGGGCGGCCCGTCGACGGGCCGCAAACACGCTGCGTCGACGCAGCGTGCACGCACTCTGCATTGACCGTGCGCCGCGGATCAGACCGCCAGCACCGGGATGATCTGCTTTTTCCGGCTCACGACGCCCGGCAGCACCACGGTGTCGCCCGAGACGGTCGCGCCAAAGCTCTTTTCCGCCACCGTTTTCACCAGGTCGTTCGGCACCAGAAGCGTCGCCTCTTCCTTCAGGATGTCGACCACGAAAAGCAGCACCTGGTCCACGCCATCCTCGGCCGCCACGTCGGTCATCGACGCCATCAGGCTGTCCTTGCGGTCCAGCACCGTCGCAGGCGAGGTGGTTTCCAGCACCGAGACGCGGAATTTCTTGCCGCCGACCTCGTATTCCTTGGAATCCATGCGCAGCAGCTCCGCATCGGAAAAGGCCGACACGTCGGACTTGGCCGCGAACATCTCGGCCGCGTAGTCGGGGATCGACAGGCCGAGGTCGGCGGCCAGCGCCTCGGCCAGCGCCTTGTCCACCGGCGTCGTCGTGGGCGAGCGGAATTCCAGCGTGTCGGACAGGATGCAGCTGAGCATCGTGCCCTTGACCCAGTCGGGCATCTGGGCGGCGTCGTCGCCCATCAGCTCGTGCATGATGGTCACGGTGCAGGCGACGGGCCGCACGGTGATGTCGATCGGACCCTTGGTCTCGAGCCCGCCGACCAGCTTGTGATGGTCGATGATCGCACGGATATCGGCACCGTTGATTCCCGCGGGCAGTTCGGCGGGGTTGTTGGTGTCGACAATGACCACCGGCGCATCCTCGGCCACGTCGTCGATGATCGCGGGCTTGGGCAGGTCCCAGCGGGTCAGGACAAAGGCGGCCTCGGTGTTGGGCTCGCCCAGCAGAACGGCCTCTGCCGTCTCGCCTTTCACCTCGTTCAGGTACCAGGCCCAGATGATCGGGGCGCCGGTGCTGTCGGTGTCGGGGGCCTTGTGGCCGAATACCTGGATGGTCATGGAATGTCCCTCTTGCCTTGGGCGTGTGTCGTGTTTCGCGCGCCTTATAGAAAGGGCGGCGCGCGGTGTCACCCGGGGAAAACCGCGCCGGGTGACGCAGGGCTTGGGCAGGCCCGCGGCCCGGTCTATCAAGGGCCATGGCCCGCGCTCCGGAAACCACGCTTTATGCGCCCGTCAAGACCTGGCTCGAAGCCTTGGGCTACGAGGTCAAGTCAGAGGTCGCGGGTGCCGATGTGGTCGCCTGCAAGCCGGGCGCGCCGCCCCTGATCGTGGAGCTGAAGGCGGGGTTTTCGCTGACGCTTCTGCAGCAGGCCATCGCGCGGCAGGCGGTGACCGATGATGTCTATGTCGCCGTGCCGCATTGTTCGGGCCGCGCGGCGTGGAAGGCGTTTCGCGCCAATCTTGGCCTGTGCCGGCGGTTGGGGCTGGGGGTGCTGACGGTGGATGCCGCCAGCGGCGCGGTGGCGGTCCATGCGGACCCGGGTCCGTTCCAGCCGCGCAAATCCAGTCGCCGCGCGGCGAAGCTTCTGACCGAGTTCAAGGCGCGTGCGGGTGATCCCAACACCGGGGGCGCGGCCCGCATGCAGATCGAGACCGCCTATCGCCAGGATGCCCGCCGCTGTGCCGCCTACCTGTCGGAACATGGGCCCACCAAGGGCGCCATGGTGGCCAGGGCCACGGGTGTCGGACGGGCCACGCGGCTGATGGCGGACAATCACTATGGCTGGTTCGACCGGGTCGAGACGGGCATTTACACCGTCACCGACCATGGCCGCGCGGCGGCCGCAGAGGCGCCGCCGCCCGTCAGAACGGAAGACGGGTAAGGGTGTAGCCCGCATCGGCCAGACCCTGCAGCACGCCGTAGGTGCCATGCAGGTGGCCCGCCCCGGCGGCGACGACGATCTCGGACCCCTCTGCCGCCTCGAGGATCACCGGCATCCAGGCGCGGTTGCGGTCGACCAGCAGGATATCGGTCATTTCCTGAAACATGACGTCGACCTCTGCCGCCGGCATGTCGAGCAGGTCCCGCGCGATGAGCCGGGCCGCGACCCAGCCCTCGCCATGGGACTCGTCGAAATACGAGGCCACGGTGGTCGCCAGCATGTCCTCGGTCGCGCGGGGCGGCAGGAGACTGGCCAGAAGCACCTCGATCTGGTCCTCCATCGGCTCGGCTCCGAGCAACCGGAAGAGCGTGTCATAGGGTTCGAGCGCGGCCGTCGGCACGCCCTCGGCCATGGCGATATCCTGCACCCGCGCATCAAGCCCCTCGCCGCCCGCCGCGAGGTCGGCCATGGCGCAGGGCGGGATCGACAGCAGCGTCGACAGGTACCAGGGCTGCATCTTGGCGGCCATGAAGGCGGGAATACCCCGGTCGCGCGCGGCTTGCGACAGGCGCTGCCAATCGGGCTCGGCCAGCATGTCGGGCAGGGTGGGTCCATCGGTCAGGAACAAGAGCCCCGGGTCGCGGCCCATGGCGTCGTTGAGCGCGGCCTCTTCGGTCTCGGTCATTTCCAGCAGCACCCGGTCCGCCCCGGCGATCAGCGGGCGCAGCCGCGCGGCGATCGGGTCGAGCCGCGGATCGTCCAGATGGATCGTGCCGACCACGTGGACCACGCTGTCGGGTTTCTCGGCCCGCCACAGGTTGCCTTGCGGAAAGGGCATGTCGCCCATGGCGCTTGACAGCGCGGCGGGATCGAGCCCCGGGCGCAGGTCGGTGCCGCCGCAGGCCGCGTGGACGGTCAGGGCGGGCCAGAGGCACAGCGCGGCGAGCGCGGCAAGGAACGGTCTGATCATGGCGGGCTCCGGGTCGTGTGGCCCCATCTTCTGCCACAACGCGCCGGGCGGTCCAAACCCTTTGGGCACGCCGCGCGCCCGCTCTTGATGGCCCCCGGCCGGGCCGGTTCGCCCGGTCCGCCCCGAAAGACGCCGCGGACCATTTTTCTGCGCCGCTGTCTGTTGACAGGCAAATTTCCATTCCCTAACTACCCGGCGTTAGCACTCGCCGATGGTGAGTGATAATCGTCCCGAGGGAGCGAGGGACTGGATTTAACTTTGAGCCAAGGAGACTCGAAGATGGCATTTACTCCGCTGCATGACCGCGTGCTGGTTCGCCGCGTCGAAAGCGACGAAAAGACCGCAGGCGGTCTGATCATCCCCGACAGCGCCAAGGAAAAGCCCCAGGAGGGCGAAGTTGTGGCCGTTGGCGCAGGCGCCAAGGACGAGGACGGCGATCGCATCGCGATGGACGTCAAGGCCGGCGACAAGATCCTGTTCGGCAAGTGGTCGGGCACCGAGGTGCAGATCGACGGCGAAGAGCTGCTGATCATGAAGGAAAGCGACATTCTGGGCGTCATGGCCTGATCGCGACCGGCCCGGGCGCAGCGCGCAGGGCCGACCGCCGGATCGCATGACCCGAGAATTCAACTCTGAGGAGCTAAAGACATGTCCGCAAAAGACGTGAAGTTCGACACGGATGCCCGCAACAAGATGCTCAAGGGCGTCAACGTGCTGGCAGATGCCGTCAAGGTGACCCTGGGCCCGAAAGGCCGCAACGTGGTCCTGGAAAAGTCCTTTGGTGCGCCGCGCATCACCAAGGACGGTGTTTCGGTCGCCAAGGAAATCGAGCTGGAAGACAAGTTCGAGAACATGGGCGCCCAGATGGTCAAGGAAGTGGCCAGCCGTACCAATGACGAAGCGGGCGACGGTACCACCACCGCCACCGTGTTGGCCCAGGCCATCGTCAAGGAAGGCATGAAGTCGGTCGCCGCCGGCATGAACCCGATGGACCTCAAGCGTGGTATCGACCTCGCCACCTCGAAGGTCGTCGAGCACATCAAGAACGCCGCCCGTACCGTCGAGAACTCGGACGAAGTGGCCCAGGTCGGCACCATTTCCGCGAACGGCGAAGCCGAAATCGGCCGCCAAATCGCCGACGCGATGCAGAAGGTCGGCAACGAGGGTGTCATCACCGTCGAAGAGAACAAGGGTCTCGAGACCGAGACCGATGTCGTCGAAGGCATGCAGTTCGATCGCGGCTACCTGAGCCCCTACTTCGTGACCAACACCGACAAGATGATCGCGGAACTCGATGACTGCCTCATCCTGCTGCACGAGAAGAAGCTGAGCTCGCTCCAGCCGCTGGTGCCGCTGCTCGAGCAGGTCATCCAGAGCCAGAAGCCGCTGCTGATCATCGCCGAGGATGTCGAGGGCGAAGCCCTGGCCACCCTCGTCGTGAACAAGCTGCGCGGCGGCCTCAAGATCGCCGCCGTCAAGGCGCCGGGCTTCGGCGATCGCCGCAAGGCCATGCTGCAGGACATCGCGATCCTGACCGGCGGCCAGGTCATCTCGGAAGACCTGGGCATGAAGCTCGAGAACGTGACCATGGACATGCTCGGCACCGCCAAGACCGTGTCGATCACCAAGGACGAGACCACCATCGTCGACGGTGCTGGCGACAAGTCCGAGATCGAGGCACGGGTCAACCAGATCCGCACCCAGATCGAGGAAACCACCAGCGACTACGACCGAGAGAAGCTGCAGGAACGCGTGGCGAAGCTCGCTGGCGGCGTGGCCGTCATCCGCGTGGGCGGCATGACCGAGGTCGAAGTGAAAGAGCGCAAGGACCGCGTCGATGACGCGCTGAACGCCACCCGTGCCGCGGTTCAGGAAGGCATCGTGGTCGGCGGCGGTGTGGCCCTGGTGCAGGGTGCCAAGGCGCTCGAAGGTGTGACCGGTGCGAACTCGGATCAGGATGCTGGCATCGCCATCGTCCGCCGCGCACTGGAATCGCCGCTGCGCCAGATCGCCGAGAACGCGGGCGTCGACGGGTCGGTCGTGGCCGGCAAGATCCGCGAATCGGATGACCTGAAGTTCGGCTACAACGCCCAGACCGACGAATATGGCGACATGTTCAAGTTCGGCGTGATCGACCCCGCCAAGGTGGTCCGCACCGCGCTGGAAGACGCAGCTTCGGTCGCAGGCCTGCTGATCACCACCGAAGCGATGGTCGCCGACAAGCCTGCCAAGGAAGGCGCACCCGCTGGCGGCGGCATGCCCGACATGGGCGGCATGGGCGGCATGATGTAATCTGCCCGCCTATTGGCGAACGGATCGAAAGGGGCCTTCGGGCCCCTTTCTTTGTGGAACGACCCGCCATGGGGCGGGTCGTGCTGTATCTGCATGTCTTTTCCGTGCGGAAAAGACCTGCGGTGGAGGTATTTTGACCAAGAAGAAGCCGTAACGGGAAAGCGGGTTTTCCAAGGTTCGGCCGAGATTGCATTTCCCCGCGCGACGGGGGATGAGGGGCCATGGCCCTAGGTCTTCTCGTCCCGATCGCGCTTGTGGCGCTGGCCGCGAACTCGGTCCTGATCCGCCTCGCCGTTGTCGATCACGGGGCCGACCCGGCGCTCTTTGCCATCGTGCGGGTGGCGGCGGGTGCGGCCGTTCTGATGGCGCTGGCCGGGGCCACGGGCCGTGCGCGGCCGCGCGTGTTCACCCGCGCGCACTGGGCGGGGGCGGGGATGCTCGCGGGCTACATGGCGGGCTTTTCCATCGCTTATCGCAGTCTCGATGCGGGCTTCGGCGCGCTTTTGCTGTTTGGCTGGGTGCAGATCACGATCTTTGCCATCGTTGTCGCGCAAGGCGCGCGGCCCGCGTTGCGGCGCTGGCTCGGGGCCGGGGTGGCGATGGTGGGGCTGGTCTGGCTCTTGTGGCCCGAAGGCAGGGGTTTTGCCGGCGCGCCCGTCGACATGGCCCTGATGAGCGGGGCGGGTATCTGCTGGGGCATCTACACGCTCTTGGGCCGCGGGCAGGGCGATCCGGTCGCGGTGAACGCGGCGAATTTCGCGCTGTGCCTGCCGCTGGTCCTGCCGCTTCTGGTGCTGGCCCAGGGCGGGCTGGGGCCCATCGCCCTCATGCTCGCGCTGGTCTCGGGCGGGGTCACGTCGGGGCTGGGCTACGCGATCTGGTACCAGGTCGTGGCGCGCATCGACGCGACAACCGCCGGGATCGGCCAGCTGTCGGTGCCGGTGATCGCGACCCTGGGCGGTCTCGTGCTGATCGGGGAAAGCCCGACCCTGCGGATGGTCCTGGGCGGCGCGCTGGTTCTGGGCGGGATCGGCCTGTCGCTGGTGCCGCCTCGGGACAGGCCGCGCGCCCCAAGCATCCGCCCTTGAGGCAGGCCGCGCACGGGGCTATGTCCCGCACGACGCCAACGGAGCCCCAGATGCCGCAGTTTCTCGCCACGAGTGATGCCGATTTCGAGACCCGCTTTTCCGCCCTTCTGGGCGCCAAGCGCGAAGACAGCCCCGATGTGGATGCCGCCGTGGCCGAGATTATCGACGCGGTGCGCCAAAAGGGCGACGCCGCGCTGATCGGCTACACCGCCAAATTCGACCGGCTGGCCCTGACCGCGGACACGCTGGCCTTTTCGCAGGCCGAGATCGAGGCGGAATGCGCCAAGGTCTCGGAGGCCGACCGGGCCGCCCTGGAAACCGCGGCAGAGCGCATCCGCGCCTACCATGCCCGCCAGATGCCCAAGGACGAGCGTTGGACCGATCCCGAAGGCGCAACGCTGGGCTGGCGCTGGACGCCCGTCTCGGCCGCGGGGCTTTATGTGCCCGGCGGTCTGGCTTCTTACCCGTCTTCAGTCCTGATGAACGCGATCCCGGCCAAGGTGGCGGGCGTGTCGCGGCTGGCGATCACCGTACCGACACCGGACGGGGTGGCGAACCCGCTGGTGCTGCTTGCCGCGCGCATCGCGGGTGTTGACGAGATCTACCGGGTGGGCGGCGCGCAGGCCATCGCGGCGCTGGCCTACGGGACCGAGACCATCGCGCCGGTGGACAAGATCACCGGGCCCGGCAACGCCTATGTCGCCGCCGCCAAGCGCCGGGTCTTCGGCCGCGTGGGCATCGACATGATCGCGGGCCCGTCCGAGATCCTGGTGATCGC
>CAJXWO010000064.1 GCA_913062865.1 uncultured Paracoccaceae bacterium
ATTGAGGCAGGTTTCATACAGGCAAGAAACCTATCGAGCAGTGCCCGCTTTATAAGCAATCTGTGGCCACTGTCCAAGCTAAAAGTTTGAAAAGACGTGGAACGCTCGCTACGGTTTTGCCAAAGCAAACAAGTGCGATGAGGGATTGTTGCCAAAATGCGGTTAGATTTTTTCCTGACTCGGTTCGCCCGTGCGACCGTGTTCTGTGCCGTGCTGTCGGCCCCGGCGGCCTGGGCCGAGCCGTCCCACGGCATAGCTATGTATGGCGAGCCGCAGCTTCCACCGGATTTTGTGTCCCTGCCCTATGCATACCCCGACGCGCCCAAGGGCGGCCGCATCGTGACTGGCGAGGTCGGCAGCTTCGACAGTCTCAATCCGCATATCCGAAAAGGCTCGGTACCCTGGCAGTTGCGCTTTCTTGCGTATGAAAGCCTGATGGGCCGGAACTGGGACGAACCCTTCGCCCTTTACGGTGTTCTGGCGGAAACGATCGAGGTCGGACCGAATCGGGAATGGGTGGAATTCACCCTCCGGCCCGAGGCGCGATTCTCGGACGGATCGCCCGTGACGGTCGAGGACGTGATGTGGTCCTATGAGACGCTGGGCACCGAAGGGCATCCCCGCTATGCCAGCCTGTGGTCCAAAATCGGCAGCATGGAACAGACCGGCGAACGCAGCATCCGTTTCGAATTCAACACCGAGGACCGGGAACTGGCGCTGCTTGTCGGCATGCGCCCGATTCTGAAAAAGGCCCAGTGGGAAGGGCGCGATTTCACCGACTCCGGTTTCGACGTGATCCCCATCTCGTCGGCGCCCTATGTGATCGACGATTTCGAGGCGGGGCGTTTCGTCTCACTCAGGCGCAACCCGGACTATTGGGGCGACGGCGTCGTGCCCTTCATGCGGGGGCAGGCTAATCTCGACGAGATCCGCATGGAGTTCTACGGCGACGGCACCGCCCAGTTCGAGGCGTTCAAGGCCGGCGCGCTGACGTCGAACCGCGAATTCAATGTCGAGAAATGGGAAACCCAGTACGACTTCCCGGCCATTGACCGCGGCGATGTGGTCAAGTCGATCATCCCGCACCAGCGCCCGTCGGGCATGACGGGCTTCGTGATGAACACGCGCCGCGACGTGTTCAAGGACTGGCGCGTGCGCGACGCGATGCTGCACGCATTCAACTTCGAATACATCAACGAGGCGATGACGGGCTCGCGCCAACCGCGCATCACCTCGTATTTTTCGAATTCGGTGCTGAGCATGGCCGATGGCCCGGCCGAGGGGATGGTGCGCGACTTCCTCGAACCCTTTGCCGATGATCTGCTGCCGGGCGCGCTCGAGGGCTACAGCCTACCTGAAAGCGACGGCACCCTGCGCAACCGTGCCAATATCGCCCGAGCGACCGAACTCATGGCCGAGGCCGGCTGGACCGTGCAGGACGGCACGATGAAGAACGCGGAAGGTGAGCCGTTCACCTTCGAGATCGTGCTCAAGCAGGGGTCGAGCGAGAACGAGGCGATCATCGACCTCTTCACTGCCGCCCTGGAGCGTCTGGGCATCCAGCCCACCGTGACCACCATCGACAGCGCGCAATATGCCGAGCGCGAGACGAATTACGACTTCGACATGACGTACTACCGGCGCGGCCTGTCCCTGAGCCCCGGCAACGAACAGCGGCTCTACTGGGGCTGCGACGGGGTCGAGGCGCCGGGCACGCGCAATTACATGGGCGTCTGCTCGCCCGCGGCCGAAGCGATGATCGACCGGCTGCTCAACTCGGAAAGCCGAGACGAGTTCCTGGCGGCGACCCGTGCGCTCGACCGCGTGTTGACATCAGGCCGCTACGTGATCCCGATCTACCAGTGGAACATCAGCCGCATCGCCCATGTGAAAGAGCTGAAATACCCCGACACCCTGCCGATCTACGGCGACTGGATCGGCTGGCAGCCCGATGTCTGGTGGTACGAGGAGGAATGATGAAACGGCTTTTGGTTCTGGCGCTGGTCGCGACCCTGTCGGGCTGCGCCACCGTCGACGGGATCGGCCGCGACATATCGGGCGGCGCGCAGCGGGTGCAGTCATGGTTCTGAGCTGGATCGTCCGGACCGCGCTGGGCCTGACGGTGATCGAGACATTGACGGGATGTACCCCTGTTGGCGCGACCGTGTCGGGCACCAAGGCCGCAGCCAAGGTGGCCACGGCGCCCGTCAGGGCGGTGTTCTGACGGGGGAATCGCGCTAAGCTTTATCCAGTATCCAGAGGATGGGAACGGAAGGGCACATGAATATCTTGGTGGTCAGTCGCACCAATGCCGCACGCTCCATTCTGCTCGAGGCATTGATCAACGACCTGGGATGGGGGCGGCTCTACGCCTTTTCCGGCGGATCGCATCCGGCAGAAGACGTGCATCCCGAGATCATCCGCCTGATGGAGGCCGAGGATCTGGACACTCAGGCGGCGGAACCCAAGACCTGGGACAGGTTCACCGCCGACGATGCGCCGTTCATGGACCTTGTCATCACCTTGTCGGGCGTAAACCCGAACGTGCCGCCCACGCCGAAATGGCCCGGCGACCCGATCGAGGCCAAGTGGGTGATGGAAGACCCGCTGTCCGCCGAGGACGTGACCGCCGCCTGCGCCAAGACGCTGGACAGCCTCAAGCGCCGTGCCAATGCGCTTCTGGATCTGCCGATCGAGAACATGGACAAGGTCGAGCTGACCGCGACGCTGAAGCGCGTCGGCAAGATGGGCTAGATCGGTGACGGTTTCGCCAGACCTGTCGGGACGGAGGCGGCTGGCGGCGCATGGTTGAAAACATCCGGGGTGGGGAAAGCCTGACAGCCGAAACGCTCGGTCTTGTTCGGGTCCTCATTGATGCGCCCGACAGTGATTTCGTCGGTGCTGACGTGGTGAGCTATGGCTTCGCCCCCGACGGCAGTACGACGTATGCGGCAGGCCAGCTCAGCGGGTCGAGAAGCACCTCGGGCTGGACCGAGACAGAGCGCACACTGGCCGAGGACATCTTCGCCCATATCGAGACCTTTGCCGATGTGTCCTTCGTCACGCCCCCCGATCCGTTCGAAGCCGATATCCTGTTGCAGAAGGTCGCCGACGTGCCAGGCGGCTGGGCCGGGTACGCGGCCTATCCGAACCGCGAACAGGTCATCATCGTCATCGACGACGACGAGCTGACCGAGACCTCGAACGCTCTGATCCACGAAATCGGGCACGCGCTGGGCCTCGGCCACCCCTTTGACGGAGAGGCGCGGCTGCCCGGTGTCAGCACCTCTGCAAGCCCGGGCGATCACGGGCTGAACAATGCGCTGGTCACCACGATGGCCTACAACCGCGCCAGCGTCGGCTGGAATCCCGACATCTGGTTCACCGGACCACAGGACACGGCGGCGCCCCTGGATATAGCCGCGCTGCAATTCATCTACGGTGCCAACACGACTTACCGGTCCGGCGACGATGTCTACACGTTCGAACCCGGACGGATCGCGCTCTGGGACACCGGCGGCTGGGATGTCATCGACGCGCGCGACATGGACCGCCCGGTGCTGGTCGATCTGGCGCCTGCCACGCTTGCCGCCAAACCCGGCGGCGGCGGCTGGCCCAGCCACCCCGAGGAGATCGACCGGGGCGATTGGGAAGAGGTCGCTAGCGTGATGACCATCGCCTACGGCACCCAGATCGAAGGGATCGAGGGCAGCGAATTCGCGGACCGGCTCGTGGGCAACGCCGCCGACAACCGGATCCTGGGCCATGGCGGGGACGATTCGATCTCCGGCGCGGATGGCGACGACACGGTGATCGGCGGGGCCGGCAACGACACGCTGAATGGCGGGATCGGCATCGACATCCTGGATGGCGGGCCCGGTTGGGACACCGCGCGCTATGCCGGCGTGGACGAGTTCGGCCTGATCATGCTCGTGCGCCCCGACGGCATCCATATCAGCGGCCTCCAATATGACGGGCCGTCGGAATACCTGACGGATATCGAGACGGTCCTTGTCGACGACCGCAGCTTCACGCTCGATGATTTCGCAGGGGCCGCCAGCCTGTCAGAGGCCGCGCTGGCCGACATCGCCAAGCTTTACATCGCCTATTTCGATCGCGCACCGGCCGCCGAGGGGCTGCTTTACTGGGGGACGCGGCTGGCCGACGGGATGAGCCTGCCGCAGATCGCGCAAAGCTTTTACGTCCAACCCGAGGCGCAGGCGCTTTACGGCGACGCATCGGATTCCGGTGCCCTGGTCGACACAGTGTTCGACAACGTGCTGGGGCGCGCGCCTGCGCCCGAGGGGCAGGCCTACTGGACCGGCGAGCTCGATACAGGCTCCGTGCGCGAGGCCACCTTCATCCTCGCCGTGATAAACGGGGCCGAGGCCGCCACCGGCAGCGCGGCGGATGCGGCCTATCTGGCCGACAAGGCCGATATCGGGCTCTATTTCGGCGCCATCAAAGGGCTGACCACCCGCGAACGGGCGGATGACATCATGGCGCTTTACGACGGCACCGAAACCGGCCTGCGCGCCGCGCGCGATGCCATCGACACGGCGCATGCGCAGGACGTTCAGACCACCCTGACCATGCCGCTCGTGGGCGTGCTCGACGACCCTTTTGCCGGGCTGGTCTAGCGGGCCTTGAAAAGCCCGCCGAGGATGCCCCGGACAATGCGGCGCCCGGTGGTGCCCTTCAGCTCCTTGATGACGGCGCTGGTCAGCGCGTCTCCCAGAGTGTCCCGGCGCTTGGGCGCGCGGCTGCTCGATCGGCTGACCCGGGTGCCCGAGTAGCGGCGGGCGGCGGTGTATTCACGTTCGGCCGCGGCGGCCTCTTCCTCGCGCGCCTCGGCGGCGGCCTCTTCCTCGCGCGCCTCGGCGGCGGCGGCTTCCGCAGCGGCAGCCTCGGCCCGGCGGGTCAGGATCTCGTGGGCCGAAGCGCGATCAAGCGTGGTTTCGTATTTCCCATGCAGCACCGAGCCCGCGATCACCTGCGCGCGCAGGGCCTTGTCCAACGGCCCCAGCTGCGACGCCGGCGGTCGGATCAGCGTGCGTTGCACCACGCCCGGCACGCCCTTGTCCTCTAGGAACGAGGTGACCGCCTCGCCCACGCCGACCTCGCGGATGGCCGTTTCGGTGTCGAAGGCCGGATTGGGGCGATAGGTCTCGGCGGCGAGTTTCAGCGCCCGCTTGTCCCGCCCGGTGAAGGCCCGCAACGCGTGCTGTACGCGGTTGCCCAACTGGCCCAGCACATCCTCGGGCACGTCGTCGGGGTTCTGGGTGATGAAGAACACCCCCACCCCCTTGGACCGGATGAGCCGCGCCACCTGTTCGACCTTGTCGATCAGCGCCTTGGGCGCGTCGTCGAACAACAGATGCGCCTCGTCGAAGAAGAACACCAGCTTCGGCTTTTCCGGGTCGCCCACCTCGGGCAGTTCTTCGAACAGCTCGGAGAGAAGCCACAAAAGGTAGGTCGCATAAAGCCGTGGCGACGCCATGAGCCGGTCGGCGGCCAGGATATTGACCCGTCCACGCCCATCCGGTTAGGTCGCCATCATGTCGGACAACTCGAGCGCGGGTTCACCGAACATCTTGGCCCCGCCCTGGTTTTCCAGCACCAGAAGCCGCCGCTGGATCGCGCCGATGGACGAGATCGAGATGTTGCCGTAACGCAGCGACAGGTCCTTGCGCTGCTCACCCACCCAGACAAGGATCGACTGAAGATCCTTGAGATCGAGCAGGGCCAGCCCCTCTTCATCGGCCAGCCGAAAGGCGATGTTCAGGATGCCCTCTTGCGCCTCGGTCAGGTCCATCAGGCGCGACAGCAAAAGCGGCCCCATCTCGGCCACGGTTGTACGCAGCGGGTGGCCCTGGTCCCCGAACACGTCCCAGAAGGTGACGGGATAGGCGCGATAGGCGTAGTCATCATAGCCGATCTTGCCGGCGCGGGACATGAATGCCTCGTGCAGCTTGAAATCGGCACGTCCAGCGGCAGCAAGACCCGAAAGATCGCCCTTCACATCGGACAGAACCACCGGCACGCCCGCGTCGGAAAAGCCCTCGGCCAGGATTTGCAGGGTGACGGTCTTGCCCGTCCCGGTCGCCCCTGCCACCAGCCCGTGGCGGTTGGCATAGCCCAGGCGCAGATACTGCTTGTCACCATAAGCCGCCCCGCCGCCCCCGACGAAAATCCCGTTATCCATGGGCACCCCTCTGCCTTTTTCCTGTGAAACCATACAATGTTAATACCTTCCTGCCAGTCTAAAGCGGTCCGGGGTTTCGGTGTCCTCTTTGCCCCGGACAGACTTCCTCCCTGTCAGACTGGCCGCGCCTTCGGGCGTGGCCTTTTTTCTTGTTCACATCGCTTTGGATCTGTCACGGATTAGCTGTTGACCCGAGGTTTCATTCTTCGTAGCGTCTGGGCAATGACTAAGTCGGCCAGTCCGACGGGGAGCATAATAACAAGGAAAAGGGGGCCCTTGAGGCCCTCTTTTTCATGTGGGCAACCCTGTGGATGACGGCTGCGGAAGACGGAGCTGGCGCGGCTTTGGCGCGGCAGGTTTTCGCGGTCCACGGGCCCACCCGGCACAATCGGGCGCTGACACGTCGGATCGCGCATGTTAGAGCGCTCGCAATCCGGTCCCGGACCGGCACATTTTGAGTTTTTCGACCAACACGGGAGAGCAGTCATGCTCATCAAGTCTCTTTCTTCGCTGTCAATTGCCGCCGTTCTTGCCGTCGCCGCCCCGACCGCCTGGGCGCAGGAGGCCACCGGCACGGAAGAGCCTGCGGCCGGCGCCGAGAGCGACCTGGATCTTGGCCAGGACGTGAATGCCGAGCCCGAACTGGGCAGCAGCTACATCGCCGAGACGTTCGGGGATTGGTCCGTGCAATGCGTGCGCACCGAGACGCCCGAAAACGACCCGTGTCAGCTGTACCAGCTGCTTGAGGACGAGAACGGCAATGCCGTGTCCGAGGTGCGGGTCTTTCCCGTGGCGAATGGCGGTCAGGCCGTGGCGGGGGCCAACGTGATCGTACCCCTTGAAACGCTGCTGACCCAACAGCTGACCATCGCCGTCGATGACGGCCAGGCCAAGCGCTACGCGTTTTCCTTCTGCAACCAGGTGGGCTGTGTCGCGCGGATCGGCTTTACCGAGGCGGATCTGGCGTCATTCCGCCGGGGAGCCGTTGCAAGAACCTCGATTGTGCCGGCCGCAGCTCCGGACCAGCGCGTGACGCTGACCATGTCGCTCTCTGGCTTCACAGCCGGCTACGAGCGCGTGCAGGAGATCATGGCAGCCCAGGCCGCCGAATAACCGACCGGTAGGCCCCGCGCTGGCCCTCGCAGCCTGCCCCGGACCCGACCCGGCGCCTGCCCCGAACCTGATGCGGCAACCCGCCCCGGACCTGGTGAGGGAGCCTGCCCCGGACCTGATCCGGGGCCTCTACCAGCACGATCAAGACCGCGCGGTCATACCTTTCGCAGGGCCAGCACCGCGTTCAGCCCGCCGAAGGCAAAGGCGTTCGACAACGCAACCTGAACCTGCGCCTCCCGCGCCTCGTTCGGCACCACGTCGAGCGCACATTCGGGGTCCGGCTCTTCATAGCCGATCGTGGGCGCAATCACCCCGTCGCGTAGCGCCATGATGCAGGCCAGCAGCTCCACCGCCCCGGTGCCGCCGATCAGGTGCCCATGCATCGACTTGGTGGACGAGATCATCACATCATCCGCATGATGCCCCAGCGCATCGGCCACGGCGGCACATTCGGTCTTGTCATTGGCCGCCGTTCCGGTGCCGTGGGCGTTGATATACCCCACCGCGTCCGCGTTGACGCCGGCATCGGCCATGGCGCCCGCGATGGCCCGGGCAGCGCCCTGTTTCGACGGCATCACGATGTCCGAGGCGTCCGATGTCATGGCGAAACCAATCACCTCGGCCAGGATCTCGGCGCCGCGGGCGCGGGCGTGCTCGTACTCCTCGAAGACGAAAACACCGGCCCCCTCACCCTGCACCATGCCGTTGCGGTTGGCGCTGAACGGCCGGCAGGCATCGCGGCTCATGACGCGGAGGCCTTCCCAGGCCTTCACACCGCCGAAGCAGAGCATGGACTCCGACCCGCCGGTGATCATCGCCGGGCTCATGCCCGCGCGCACCATCTGGAACGCCTGGGCCATGGCGTGGTTCGACGAGGCGCAGGCGGTCGAGACGGTGAAGGACGGGCCCTTGAGGTTGTACTCCATGCTCACATGGCTGGCGGCGGCGTTGTTCATGAGCTTGGGCACCACGAAAGGATGCACCCGGTTCTTGCCGTCCTCGTAGACCGAGCGGTAATTGTCGTCCCAGGTGCTGACCCCGCCGCCGGCAGTGCCCAGCACCACGCCCGTGCGCGCCGCAAGCTCGCCCACGAATTCAAGCCCCGCCTGCCCGATCGCCTCTTTTGCGGCCACCAGCGTGAACTGGGTGAACCGGTCATAGAGCGTCATTTGCTGGCGATTGAAAACGCTTTCGGGTTGGAAATCGCGCACCTGCCCGCCGATCTGGATCGACAGCCGGTCCACATCGCGGATGTCGAGCTCTCCGATCCCGCAACGGCCCTCGCGCATGGCTTCGAGCGTGGCGGGCACACCGACACCCAACGCATTGATCGTGCCCGCGCCGGTGATGACGACCCGCTTCACGATGTCTGGTCTTCCACGAGCTTTTCGACCGCCGCCACGATGGACGCGACCGACGAGATGTCGAACTCACTTTCGCTGGGGTCGTTGGCGTTGAAGGGCACCGAGATGTCGAACGCCTCTTCGATGGCGAAGATCGATTCGACCAGGCCCAGGCTGTCGATGCCCAGATCCTCGAGCGTGCTGTCCATGGTGACATCGGACGGCTCGAGCACGGCCTGTTCGGCAATGATTTCGATCACCTTGTCCTTCACACTCATCTGCTGCCCCCGGGGTCTTGGTTTCGAGGTGATTTAGTCACTCTGATCCGACTTTGAAACCGCTTTCTTGAGCCCCGTGACGTCTTCGAAAAGACGCGGCAGGCGGCGCAAGAGCTTGTAGATCTCGATATGCCGCTCCATCTGCATGGCCGGGTATCCCAGCATCACGCGGCCTGCGGGAACGTTGGCCAGCACCTTGGTCGCGCCGCCGGTGATGACCCGGTCGCCCACGAACACGTTGTCGGATACGCCGGTCTGCCCGCCCAGCACCACGTTGTCGCCGATCCGGGCCGATCCCGCGATGCCCACCTGCGCGCAGATCAGACAGTCGCGCCCGATCACCACGTTGTGGCCGATCTGGGCCAGGTTATCCATCTTGACCCCGTCGCCCACCACCGTGTCGCGCACGGTGCCCCGGTCGATGCAGGTGTTCGACCCGATCTCTACATCGTCGCCGATCCGCACGCTGCCCAGGGAATGGATGCGCGCCCAGCTTTGGCCCTGGTCCGAGGTCTCGGCGCCCAGGCTGTCGCGCACCTTTTCCACGGCCGATTCCTCGGGCGTGACGAAACTGAACCCGTCGCCGCCCACGATCGCCCCGGGCTGGGCGATGAACCGCGCGCCGATCGTCACGCCATGGCCGATGGCGACGCCGTCCATCAGCAAGGCCCCGGGGCCGATCACGGCGCCTGCGCCCACCGAAACGCGCGCCCCGAGCGCACCGCCCGCACCGATCCGCGCCTCGGGGCCGATGACGCAGAGCGGCCCGATGCGGACGCCCTCGCCCAACTGCGCCGAGGGATCGACCACGGCGCTCGGGTGAATGCCCGGCGCGGGTCGCGGCGCGCGGTCCATGATACGGGACAGGCCGGCCATGGCGAACCGCGGGCGCGGCGCGGTCATGGCGGCGTCGAGCCCCAGATCCTGCCAATCGGCCCCCGGCCAGAGCATCGCCGCACGGGCCCGCCCCTCGGCCAGCCCGGCCGCGTATTTCGGATCCATCGCCAGCGCCAGGTCATCCGGCCCAGCCATGGCCGGTTCGCGGACCGCTCCCACGCGCAGGGACGTGTCCCCGAACGCATCTGCCCCAATCGCTTGGGCGATCTCGGCAATCGTGTGTGTCATGGGTGCCCCGCCTCCTTGGCGGGGGTTTTAGCCCTGCACGGCGCGCAGGGCCACCCCTTCACGGGCCAGCGCGTCGAAGATGCGCCCGTCGCGGCCATAGATGTCGCGGCGGTAGTTGATCCGGCCTTTCGCGGTCGTATACGCGGTGCGGTAGATCAGGTGCACGGGCACGGGATCCACGAGATCCACGCGCGTCTCGGCCCCGGTGCGCAGCTTCGATTGAAAGAAGCCCTTGGGGTCGCTTTCCTGCTTGGCCAGCAGCGCATAGGCAAACTCGAACGGATCGGCGAGGCGGATGCAGCCGTGGGAATAGGCGCGTGTCTCGCGGGAGAAGAGGTGCTTGGCCGGCGTGTCGTGCAGGTAGATGTTGTACTTGTTCGGGAACATGAACTTCACAAGGCCAAGCGCGTTGCCCCGCGATGGCGGCTGGCGCAGGCGGTAGGGAAAGTTGCGCGCATTGTAGCGCGAGAAGTTCACCGCCCCGCGGCTCACGGTGCGGCCGCGGCTGTCGACCACCTGCAAATGGCCCACAGCGTTGGGATTGCGCCGCAAGAGCGGGAGGTATTCCTTGGTCGTGATCGAGCGCGGCACGTTCCAGGACGGATTGATGACCATGTGATCCATCACGTCCGAGAACTCGGGCGACCGACGGTCGCGATCGGTGTGCCCGATGACCGAGCGGGTCTCGAAGGTGACCTTGCCATGATCGACGATCCTGGCTGTGAAATCCGTCAGATTCACCAGGATATGCCGCGCGCCGCGCTCTCGGTTGAACCAGCGTTCCCGCTCCATCGCGACGATGATCGACTTCAGCCGCTCCTCGGGCGGCGTGTTGATCGCGGCAATGGTGCCCGCACCGGCCACGCCATCGGCCTCCAGGCCGTGATCCATCTGGAAGAGCTGCACCGCCTTCTGCAGATCCGCATCATAGCTGGCCGAGGCGCTGTGACCCATGTAGCCCATCGCGGCCAGCCGGTTGCGCAGTGCGACCACCGCCTGCCCCGAGGCGCCGGGCTTGAGCGCGCCGGGCACGGTCGGGCCCCAGCCGCCCTGCCCCAGCACCTGCTCGAGCCGCATCTTTTCACGCATCAGCCGCGCGTATTCCGGATGCTGTGGCACCAGCGCGCGGAAAAAGGCACGCGGCGTGCTCTTGGCGAGGTTTTCCAGGTAGGACACCCGGTCGCGATAGGGCACCTTGCGTACGATGTCGCCATCGACCTTGGCCGGCGTCAGAATGCCGGTCTGAAGATCGCGGGCATAGGACAGGAACACCCGGCTGATCTCGACGTCGAGCGCCCCACGCTCACGCGGGGTTTTCGCATCGGCAAGCTTTGCCATGAGCGCATCGGGATCGTATTTGGCGGCGGGCAGGCCATGATCGTCGCTTTCCGACAGGGCCGTCAGCAACGCCTCGAGCCGCGCACGGTCATCCGGACCGGTCCAGAGATGGTCGAACTTGGTGCTTCTATAATAGGCCGCGATATCCTCGTCGCGTGCCGCGTTCTCGGCCACGGCCTGTTTGAAGGCAGTCACCTGAGCCGAGGCGGGCGCGGCCAGGCCACCGGCACCAAGAGCAAGCGCAAGCCCGACGGACAGGGCAAGGGAACGAACGGACAAGGCGGGCATGGCATCTCCGAAGCTGGCAGAACACGAACACATTAATAAGGGTCAAAAAATACTGCGCCCACGAAGTCTATTCACAAAGTGTGGCGACAGCTTTCACCCGGGGAAATGATGCACACCTGCATCGGCCCATGGCAAAAAAGCCACGAAATGCCCCGTAGTGAGCAGAATCCTGCCCAATCCCCTTGCACCAATGGGTCAACCGCAAATGCACGGTTTCGTGACGATTCTTTATATGCGATACAGACAATGCATCTGGGGATAGATGGCAGACGCCGCGAAGTGACGCGGAGCAAAAAACGGAACAGGCGTACCGATCATGACGACCAACAGCCCTGTGAGCTTCTCGCGGCGCGGTCTCCTTGCGGCATTTGCCGCCACCTGCGTGACCGCAGCCCCGACATACTCCAATGCCGCCGGTTTTCTGAGAGGGGGTGGCGATATCCGCCGCATCCGCATGTATTCCGGCCGCACCGGGGAACGTCTCGACACGATCTACTGGGTCGAAGGCGACTACATCGCCGAGGCGGTGAAAGAGATCAATCTGTTCATGCGCGACTGGCGGACCAACGACGTCAAGAACATGGACCTGCGGACCATCGACATCATGGCCGCTGCGCACAACATGCTCGACAGCACCGAGCCCTACATGCTGCTTTCGGGCTATCGCAGCCCCAAGACCAACGCGATGCTGCGTGCCCGGTCGAGCGGCGTGGCCAAGAACTCGCTGCACCTCAAGGGGCAAGCAGCCGACCTGCGGCTGAACTCGCGCTCGGTGAGCCAGGTGGCCAAGGCCGCGGCGGCCTGTCGTGCAGGCGGTGTCGGCCGCTATTCCGGCTCCAATTTCGTGCATATGGATTGCGGGCCGGTACGCAGCTGGGGGCGCTAGGCCGCCCGGGCGACACATCCCAAGCGTCAAAAGACGAGACCTCGAGCGCCCCGGCCCCTGCGCCGGGGCACGTCTTTTTGGGGCAGGATTTGACACGAGGTCCCGGGTCAAGCCCGGGTCGGGTGATCGCCTCTCGCCAAGCGCGCCCAGGACCGGGTCCAGGGCCTCTGCCTTGTGGTCCACACCCCAAGGTCCAAGGTCAGGCCCGGGACGGGTGGTATGCCGAGTATTACCGCGGGCCCGCCCAGGCTCACGTCGACCGGATACGGCCCGGTTCGTTCGCCTCGAGATAGGCCTCTTGTTCAGGCGTCAGGTCGATCGTGTCATACCCCGTGATCATCGGGCGCACATGGGCGCGGAACCCGTGGCCCACGGTCAGAAGATAGACATGCACCACCACGAAGGCCGCGATTACGTAGGCCGTCAAAAGGTGCAGGTTGGCCACAACCGTGATCCAGAACGTGGCATTGGGCACCTCTTCCCAGAAATTATAGGTCAGGTAGAGGATGCCGGTGCCCCAGATCGCCGGGAAGACGAACCATTTCAGACCGAAATAGGTCGCCGCCTGCAGCGGATTGTGCTTGCGCCAGTAGATCTTGCGATAGGGATGCTCTTCACCCTTGAAGACGCCATAGGCATAAAAGCGGGCCACTTCGATCATGCCTTCGATCTTGGGGATGAACTGCTTCCAAGTGCCCGTGGTGAACAGCCAAAAGGTGGCAAAGATCCACAGGGCCAGGATCGCGAAAGCCGCCATCGTGTGCAGCATCACCGCCGGGCCGAAGGGCAGAAACCCGTGCGCCCCGTTCGATCCGAGCCCCGTGAACAGAAGCGTCAGGATCAGGGCCACCTGGCTCCAGTGCCAGAAGCGTTCGAAGAACGGGAAAACCTTGACGCAGCGCTTAGCCATGAGAGCCTCCATCGTGTTTCTTGCCAAAGAGAACGCGGATCGCGGCATGGCCGAGCGCCCCCAGGATCGCGCCCAGCACGATCAGCTTGCCCAGCAGACCCACCGGGCCGTTGGGGTCGGTGCCGGGCATGAACACCCCCGCGACATTGGCCATGCGCCCGTCTTCGGCATGGCAGGCCGCGCAGTCGAGCGCCTCTTCTGCCGGGGCCACCATATGGGTGATCGGCCAGTACATATGCGTGTCGACGAAACCGAATTCCCCGGAATAGGCCTGCCCCGCGGCTTCCATCCCGGCCTCGATCGCCTTGGCCCAGTCGAAATTCGTCCAGAAGGCGGTGTCGGTCGTGGGCCCCCAGACATGGGAGTAGACCAGCTTGTTGAGGGCGCTGTCATAGGGCTGCCGCCCTTCCATGCGCTTGAAGGGCCAAATGCGGCTGCGGCCATCCTCGGCGTCGCCCTTGATCACGTTCACATCGACCACCTCGGTTGGGTCGATGGTGCGGTCGGCCGTGGTGTATTCCACCTGCCCGTCGAACCATTCGTAGATCGGCTGGGCGTTTTCCTCCCATTCGAAATCACCCTTGGTCGACAGGTAGGTGTGCAGGTGCTGGCCGTCCGATTGCACGAAATTGTCCTCGTGGATCGGCTTGCCATCCGCATCAAGCCGTCCGGCGGTCGACCAGTCCCAAAAGGTCTTGGTCGCCACGCCACCCTTGGCGAATTCCGGGATATGGCAGGTCTGACAGGCCAGCGTGTCGGTATGATCGTTAAGCTTCACCCCCTTCAACGTCACCGGGTGCGGCTCGGTCCCGTGGCAGGACTGGCAGGTGGCCACGTCGCGCCGCTGCCCGGGCAGGCCCGTGCCCTCGGGGTCCGAGGCGTGGACCGCGTAACGCGATCCCGCCCAATTGTGCTGATCGCTCACATGGCAGGTCGAGCAGGTGAAATTGGCGCCGTCCGCCGCCATGTGCACATCGACCTCGCGGGTCGGGTTGTAGAGCGCCGAGGACAGGTCCCCGTGCTTCACGTTGTCCCCGCCACCGCCGTAGAAATGGCAGCTGCCGCAATTCTCGCGCCCCGGAAGGCCCACGCTCTGCGCGGCTTTCGACAGATCGACGGGCCAGGCTTCGGCCCCGGTGATGGTCTTGGTGCCGGGCTTCACGGGCTCGAGCGGCGGATGCCCTGCCCCGGTCGCAGTCTTGGTGTACTGGCCCGACCGGTCGTGGCAAACGAGGCAATCGGGCGAGACATCCTGCGCGGCCGGCGCCACGCTCATGTCGTCCCAGCCATAGCCCGCGTGGCACGAGGTGCAGCGCGGCTCGTTGCCCGCGACCGACCCGCAGAACGCGTTGATCACGTTGCGCTTGCCCAGCTGCTGACCGGTTTCGGGATGGGTATAATCCCAATTGAAATGGATCGAGTGCATGATCTGGTCGTCCGCCTCGGTGTGGCAGGACATGCAGGCCTCGGTCACTTCGGGACCGGAGGCGAACTCTTTCTGCAGGATTTCGAACTTGGAATGGTCCGCCGTGCTGCCCGTCGTCGGGACCGGCGGGATCTCCTGCGCAAACAAGGGCGCAGCGAGGCTCAGGGCAAGCGATAGCGGGAGATACAATAGGCTGAGGCGCATGACCCCTCCTTCAGCGCGGCCAATAGGTATCTCGCAGATGGATCATACTCACGCGGTCGTGACCTTGATCTGGCTCAAGTTCACATGCCAAGGGGGCGATGTGTCCGTGACAGTACCTTTGCGCTTTGCAGTGCGTAGGTCGGTTTTGCGGTGATGATGGCGCACCTGAGAGGATTCGAACCTCTGGCCTCTGCCTTCGGAGGGCAGCGCTCTATCCAGCTGAGCTACAGGTGC